>JAHITR010000204.1 GCA_018817505.1 Candidatus Bipolaricaulota bacterium
AGGGCAGCAAGGATCGACGTTGGCGTTGGCATCAATCACCTGGACGTACACCGGGTCGCGACCGATCCAGAACAGATCCTTGTCGGCTCGGTTTTCGTTAGTGAAGCTGGTGATCGAATGCTGCTTCTCTTCAATGTAGGCCGTGGCCAGTTTGAAGTCGTCAAAGTCGTTCGGATCCAGGTAGTAGGCGACCAATACGTCGCGCACATACAGATCGTTGAACTCAAGATCCCGAAGGATCGAGTTGAGGTTCAATTGGAATACGCCCGTGTTCACGCCCGTTTCCTGGGCGTAGAATGTCACGCGTGTCAACCCCGGGGGCTCAGGTGCTGGGTCGTTTGTGTCAAACGCGACCACGTTGTTATCAGCGGCGACCGGATACTCAATCGTCCGATACTCGTAAATGTTGTACCAACGAATGGGGCCATCCCCCCAAGCTACACCGGCCTCAGTCCATCCACCCAATCGCAGCAACCCGCAGAAGCTGTTGAGGCTCACTCCATTTGGAGTATCCACATTCCACGAACCGGGGTTCACAAGAATGAAGACGGGCACCCATTCCACTTCGTTGCAGTTCAGGTTTTCGTCAGGGTCAATGACCGTGATCGAAGCCGAACCGTTGGCGTCTTTGTAGATCTGCTGGTCCCAGGAAATGCTGGCTTCGGTGTCGATGATCTTCATCAGACCGACGGCTACGTCTGTCGCATCATTGGGATCCTGATACATTCCGATCAGCGTGTCCATGTTCTCGAAACGACCGATCATGTAATCGCCGGCAGCAACCTGCCAATTAGACGGAAGCGTCGCATCTGCAGTTCCCAAAGGAAGCATGGCTGGGGGAAGGGCAAATCCAGTGGCGCTGTTAAATACTGTAGGTCCACCACCAGAAATCCACCCACGATCATCGGCGTCCAGCTGCGTGTTCGGAGCGACAGGATCATCCATGTAGATGAAGTTACCCCACTGGAAGTCGTCGGTTTCGAACGTGGCATTCGGTACATCGACGACGTGCGCATGCTGCCGCTCGATGTCGAAGTTTTCGCGCGACCCCACCTGAAAGGCGCGAACTGACACGAATACGCCTGTGTCAGCACCGGTTTCTTCTAGATAGTCATCAGTCGCAAGAATGGCTTCCGGATCGAAGTTAGCATTCGCATTCCAGACAATGTAGGCTCCGGTCTTCGGATCCATAATCTTCAAATCCGGCGACATCTTGTCGCGGATATCGCAATCAATGTTCTGGTCGTTGTCAATGACGACGATCCAAATTTCGTCGCCCTCTTGGATGTTCGTTACCCGGTTCTGCCCGTTCTTGTCGGACGAGAAATACATCTGTGCGTCCGTAGCAAGCGCAGAAACGGTGAACAGCATCACAACAAGCAGTGTCATGACACTCAGTACACCTAGTTGTTTTTTCAACGTCGTACCTCCCCGTTTCAAATCAAGGATTGAATGGGTTTCTTCTTTCCCCTCGATTCCCTTCACCGTTCTTGCCTCGGAAGCACACGGTGCTTCGAAGGCAGGTTCGTCCTTCAAATGCTCCTCTTCTTCGTTGAACCCTGCAGTCGTTCAACGAACCTCATTGGTTCAAAGTCGTATTCTACAGTAATCAGTTCTCAAGGAGAAGAAGTCGGATTGGAGTACTCGCATCCTTCTCGTCTGTCGCAGACGGACTAGACAAATGCCCCAGAAATCGTGCGGTATCCATTACATTCGCACCCTGAGCGGCTCCTTGGCTTCCCGACGCCGGCTGATAACTCGGACGGTCTGTTTCAATTGAGGTTGCGATTGAGGTTTCGCTGCGACTCTCCTCCCGCGCCGTGACGAGGGAGCAGGCTGTTGGCCAACTGACTGAACTCGTGAACGCCCGTTCGCGGGTTGCTCGCGTTCGGCGTGGCGCTGGAAGAGCCGCAGCACGCGTAGCGAACCCCATCAACGCGCAGTCCCGCCACGATGATTCCAGCTCCCGCTGTCCCGCAGTGGCCTCAGAGTCAAAGACCGCAGTTCCGCAGAGACGCAAGATCTGCCTGATCTATTGCAAACGTGTGCTATCAGGGCTCGGGACTCCCTCAGCTAAGGCAAGGTCAGGCAGTGCCGATGGACAGCTCCGCCCAATGGTCCCGATGATAGCCAACAAGAATAGAACCCCTCCCGCTTTGGAAGGGGTTCTTGCATTCTGTGCCGTTCGCTCCTTACATCAAACTCCCGCTTAACAGAAGGATCCGAGAAGGGGAACTGAATGACTTATTCATTTACTTGGCAGTTCGCCGCACGGCGAACTGCTGGCTACCAGGAGGATTCGCTGCGCGAATCGTCCCAAGCCACTCAGTCGAAGCTGAGTTGCTCCCTTCCTCACTCAACCGGTGATCTTTGATCAACGGTTGACAAACACCTTGCCGTTGCCGTCAAAGGTATTCGTTCCGTCCGTCGCCGTGATCACGTAGATGTAGCAACCATTAGCGAGCGGTGCGCCGCTCGTCCCGGCTCCGTCCCAAACAATCTCGGAAACGTCGGTCTGCGTCGTTTCGTACACAACGCCACCAGCAAGGTTGTAGATGGTTACCGTCATCTGGCTGGCTACGCCAGCACCGTTGAAACCGAAGGTTACTTCCGTCTCAAACGGGTTCGGTCCTGCGTAGAAGCTGTCAATTGCCAATACGCTTGCAATCACAGTGATCGTGTCAGCACTCGTATCCGTGAGATCCGTAGGATCGGTGTACGTTGCTGTTACGGTTTCGCCCGCAACCAGATCAAGATCCAGTCCAGCCGTCATGAAGGTGCTTGGTTCGCCATCCACATCCACCGGCGCCAAGTCGAAGGCATGGCCGTCGACCGTTAGGGCTCCCGTAAGGGAACCGGCAGCGTGCGAAGGATCGATGACTTTCACGTACACCGTATCGGCGTCTGTGTAGGCGGAGACTTCGTCTCCGTTCGCGTCAACAAACATCGTCGTCGACTGCTGGCTCGGAGGTGTTCCGCCACCACCAACGCCGACCTTGATCGAGATCATGGCCGAGTCAGAGTGGTTAGAAGGATCTTGGTAGAACGCCACGATGGTGTCGCCAGGCAGCACGCCAAGCTGCGGCACGCATTCGTAAACATCTGCGAGATCGATGCAAATCACGGAAACGAAGTCGCCTGTGGCAGGTCCCGTTTCCAGAAGATCCACTGCTGCCCAGAATCCGCTTCGCGGGTTCAGCACATACAGCTTGGGTAGGCTGTCATTGTCCACTGGCTCGTCGTTGAAGATGTTCGTGTCGCCGAGCAGCGGGTTGATGGGGTTGAGAGGGCGGGCACCGAGATTGCACTGGAAGTCACGCAATGCGGCCGCGCCGAATGGTGCGTTTTGGCCGCCATCCCAGTAGGCGTCGATTCGCTCCCGACGATGCTGATCTTCGTCTTGGTCGCTGTCCACGACTTCGATGAATACACAGTCAGAGTTTGCGTATCCCGATACCCGATTGCCCTGGCGATCGAGGAAGTACATGTTCACGCTGGAACCATCGTATACCTGCGTGTCGGCAATCGACATCAGACCGAAACTCACATCGTTGGCCACGCGAACACCGGCGTAGAGGGCTTTCGGACCAACCGCCACTGGGCCAGCTGACCCGCCACGAGTGATGAGCGGAGGGAAAGAGGTTCGAATGTTCCAGTCACCGAGGCCGGCAAGGCCCAACGAGACGTTATTCGACACATCACCGGCTCGAGCATTCGGTGCTCCGTAGTACACGTCGTTGTAGCGGACATAGACGTCATCTTCGTTGTATGCCTCAAGTTTCCAGTTATCCAATGCGAGCTGCCAACCACCGACTGAATTCGCCAGCCCGACGCCAAGCGCATCCCATGCTGCCAGCAGTTGCGTGCCAGCAAACGTAAAGAACACAGGGGAATTGGAGCTTGTCTCATCAAGAATGAGCCACTCCGCGTCGTCATCACCATGAGGATCGCAAACGTGAACCACGACTTGCTCGGGACAACACGGATCTACATTGGCGTTGGCATCAATGACCTGGATGTATACCGGGTCACGACCGATCCAGAAGAGTGTTTTGTCGGTTCGATTCTCGTCGATAAAGCTGGTGATCGAGTGCTGTTTCTCCTCAATGTAGGCCGTGGCCAGTTTGAAGTCATCGGCATCGTTTGGATCGAGGTAGTAGGCAACCAACACGTCGCGAACGTTGAGTTCCTCAAATGTAAGGTCCCTAAGGATTGAATTGAGATTCAGCTGGAACACGCCCGTGTTGGCGCCGGTTTCCTGCGCGTAGAACAATACGCGAGTAATCCCGCTTGGCTGAATCGTCCTGAAGAAGGAGACGTTATCATCGCCCTCGACCGGATACTCAATGTAATAAAGGCCGTCTGTGTTTCCGGCGCTGATTGGAGCTGCTGCGTTGGCGTCGGCATTGTAAATGTTGTACCAACGAATCGGCACGTCGTTCACTGCCGCAGTGGCAGGACCCGCGACGTCTGGATCTACACCTGTGACGCCGCCAGTGCGAAGCAGCATACAGAAGTTGGTCGGACTCTTCCCGCCGTTAATGCCGCCTCCGTCCACCGGATTCCACGAGCCGGGGTTGACAATGATGAACACAGGGACGTATTCCACTTCGTTGCAGTTCAGGTTCTCGTCCGGATCCACGACCGTGATTGACGCGGTTCCGTTGGCATCCTTGTAGATCTCCTGATTCCAGGCAATGGTCGCCTCGGTGTCGATGATCTTCATCATCCCAATGCCGACGTCGGTCGCATCGTTGGGATCTTGATACATGCCAATCAGCGTATCCATGTTCTCGAAACGGCCAATGAGGTATTCATCGGCATCCAACACATTGTCAGGGCGATCCGGGACGAAAGCGGGGTTGTGCATTCCGAAATCGAACACTGGATCCGTAGCGCTGGCTGGGCCGACAAACGTTCCTCGATTGTCAGGATACGTGTTGGCTACACCGCCCCAAGTATCCCCTTCGTCGCTCTCATCGTAGTCGTAGTGACCCCATTGAAAGTCATCCACCACATTGTTGACGGGAACATCTACAACGTGCGTGTGCCGCCAGGGAGCTCCTGCTGCATAATCGAGTCGCGATCCGACTTGGAATGCGCGAACCGACACGAATACGCCTGTGTCAGCACCGGTCTCTTCCAGATAGTCATCATCCGCAAGAATGGCTTCTGGATCGAAGTCTGCATTCGCATTCCAGACAATGTAGGCTCCGGTCTTCGGATCCATGATCTTCAAATCCGGCGACATCTTGTCGCGGATATCGCAATCCATGTTCTGGTCGTTGTCAATGACGACGATCCAGATTTCGCCACCCTCTTGGATATTCGTCACTCGGTTCTGGCCATTCTTGTCGGACGAGAAGTACAGCTGCGCGTCCGTCGCGAATGCAGAAACGGTGAACAGCGTCATAACAAGCAGTGTCATGACACCTAGTACACCTCGTTGCGTTTTCACGTCGTCCCTCCTGCGTTGGAGAATCAAGGATAAAGCCCGGGTATTCACGTCCCAGTCATTTTTCGCCAATCGCCCCCAGTGCCTTGGTGCGGGAACAGGTTGCGCCCTTATGCATTCGAAGTCGTTTGTTGAATCCTGCAGTTGGTCAGCAAATCTGACGGCTTCATGGTCCTATTCTACTTGAGTTCGTTGCTGAGGTGAATAAGTCGATGTGGAGTACTCGGATCATTCCCGTCTGTCGCAAACACGATAGACACGGGCGCCCAAGGTTGTGGAAACGCGCAGACGAGTCTGAAAGACTCGCAGTTCCTTGTGAAACGGGGATGCAAACACCCGTTCTTTGGCCGGATGTTTTTGGGGGGAAAAATATGAGGGGGCGCAGCTTGACTGCACCCCCTCAGCAATATGAGTAGGGCAACTGCCTTATCGGCCAGTTGCTATGAACCGTTATTCAGCGCCGACTGCCTCAGGCGTTTCGTCCCCACCAAGGAGGCCGCCCAAGGAGAATTCAGCAGACAGCACCAGCGTGTTGCCAAGCGTTTCTTCCAAAATGTAGGCCGCATCAACATACAGTCCGGCTACGTTGATTCCA
>JAHITR010000205.1 GCA_018817505.1 Candidatus Bipolaricaulota bacterium
AGAATGAACCGATCGAAGCCAAGATGAGACTCATTGAGTTACAGGTGTTCTCGGACTTCGTTCTAGAACTGCTGCCCGAGATGGCGGAGCGATGGGAGCATCGCCGCCCGGAATTAATGAAACAACGGCTCGCCAAACTGTCCTAAAGAGCCGAGGAAAGGATACCCCATGAAAACAAGACTGGGAGTACTATGCCTGATCGGAGTGATGCTACTCGGCTGGAGCGCGATAACGTTTGCGCAAGAGGTTCCGCCGACCATTCGCGTCCTATTGATCGATGAGACCAAGACATTCACGTCGACGATGAAAGTAGCAGGAACCATCGGCGCACTCCGCCAAATGGGATTGTTCGATGTATCCGTGCGCCTGGCTGAAGTCAACACTGATTATTCGGATCCCCTGGCAGGCATCGTTCCAGACCCTGCCCAAGAACCATTTGATCTCGTTCTCATCCTGCCGCGTGGGCTCGATACGAAAACCAATGTGAGCATTTGGCTCGTGAGCGATGGACTCGATCTACTCTCGCCGTTCACTCGCGGAGCCGTCGAATTAATGTCTAATGTGGTGGACCAGGTCTTCGCGGGCTCAGGCCAGACGATTGACGTGTCCGAAGACCTGTGGCCCGGATTCTTGTGGGCCGCCTATGTCTCGAAGGGATGGATGTAATGAGTAGGCTTATTCGATTGGCTGTCGATCACCCGATTTGGACGATCGTCATCACCCTCGTCTTGGCTGTAGGGCTGGCAATTCCGATGTTCCATATGACTCAAGAGACAGACTTTCGGGAGTTTCTTGACGACGACGATCCGATCATCGTGTTATTGGATGAAGCCGAAGCTCGATATGGCAAGTCATGGGGCATCATGGTCATGTTGTTCAACGAAGACACCATCTTCAATGAAACCACGCTGACCAAGGTCGAACAGATGACGGACGCATTCGAGCAGCTTCCGGGCATCAAGAACGTAACCACCCCTCTGAACTCCCAGACAATCGTTGGCTCGGCAACTTCTATTAGTGTCAAGAAGGCTGCCCCCGGAGGTGTCGCGCCGACCACCCCTGAGGAGATGGACATCTTCCGCACCCGCGTTTTGGAGGATGAAAACCTTGTCGGCGGCGTCATCAGTGAAAGCGGACAAGCCGCTCTAATCAACATCGAGCTTGAGGTCGGGGCAGACGACTACGCACTCACTCCTGAAATAGTTGAGATCGTCGACTCGTATCGTGGTGATGGCGACGAGCTGTACATCTATGGCGATGCCTACTTTGACACGGTGATGGCCGAAGAAATGGAATCGGATATCGCGCTTCTCTTTCCGCTCGCCATCTTGGTGATGGTTGCGCTTTTGTTCGCCAGTTTCATGACCATTCGTGGCATCCTCGTTCCCATTGCCATCGTTCTGCTGTCTGTCGTCGTCGCTATGGGCGCGATGGTTCTTCTTGGATTCCCAATGACCACCATGTCGTTTATCGCCCCGATTCTTCTGCTGGCGATCGGTATCGCGGACGCCATCCACGTGCTCAATCGCTATAACGAGGAAATCGCCAAGGGGACTCCCAAGCGACAGGCCATTTTGAACACGATGGAAGAGATGAAGGGGCCCGTCGTCATGACGTCGCTCACCACGGCTGCTGGATTCTTGTCCCTTCTGACGGCATTCATGGTGCCACAAAGGCACTTCGGCATTGTGACTGCCATCGGCGTGCTCGCGGCCATGGTGTTCTCCCTTTTCCTGATTCCCGCGATCATGTCTCTGCTCAAGGAACCGCGTGTTCGCGATCTCAGCAAGGGACTTCGCCCACTCACGCGAGTTTTGATGGGGTTCGAGCAGGTCATTGCTGGACATCGAAAGACCGTTCTAGTCGTCGCCCTCATCATCTTCGGGGTCATGCTTGCCGGCATCCCCAGACTTCGGGTTGAAACCTCGAACGAGGAATTCCTCGGCAAGGATCACGAAGCCGTCCAAATCCTCGATTTCACTTCAGAATACTTCTCAGGCGACATGAACCTGCTGGTTGAGTTCGATACAGGCCATCGTGATGGACTCAAGGATCCGACCGTACTTAATGCCATGCTCGATTTCGAAACGTTCTTGCTCGAAAACGGCGTCAGCAAGACATTCTCCTTGACGACGCTCGTTCGGCAAATGAACGAGCGATTCAATGCAGATGATCCGGCGTTCTATGTCATTCCCGACCAGCAGAACATGATCTCTCAGCTCTTGCTGTTGTTCACATTCTCGGGTGGAACCTTGGGAAACATGGCATTGGGTGATTTCAGTGCTGGAACGGTCATGGGGATGTACAAGATGGAATCGTCAGGGAACGTGTCTCGCCTGTCAGGCGTTATCCAAGACTACTTGGATGAGCATTTCCCTGAAGGCGGCGACTTGCGTGTGCGCATGATTGGCGCGACTGTGCTGATGGACCGCATGTTCACACAAATGAACCAGAGTCAACTCGTCGGCCTGGCGTCAACGATTGCTGCCGTCACGGTGTTGGTGATGATTCTCATGGGATCGGTTGTGGCTGGCCTCATTGCCGCCATCCCGTTGATCCTCACGGTCACAGTGAGCATGGGCATCATGGCCTACACTGGACAACCGCTCGACATGATGACATTGATGGTCTCTGTCGTTGCTGTTGGGATTGGTGTGGATTATTCAATCCACTTCATCAGCCGCTTCCGGAGTGAATATCGCACCGATCAGAATGCCGATCGCGCGCTTCAAAAAACCATTCAAACCACAGGCAGAGGAATCACGTACAACGCACTAACCGTGGCACTGGGATTTTTCATCCTGATTTTCGCCTCATTCAAAGGAATACGAACCTTTGGATGGCAGATCGCCCTAACCATGGTAGTTAGCGCCTTGTCGGCTATCTCAATTATCCCGGCGATCCTCGTGCAGTGGACGCCGAAGTTCTTGTCCCGATATCCGTGGAAGCGTGGAGCCTAGGACACGAATTACTAGCGACTGAGTATCTGTGTTGACAAATAGCACCAATTAGGAGGCATGGAATGTTGAAGAAACTCTCGACTCTTGGAATGACCCTATTCAGCGTAGCACTTCTCAGTTTGGCGGCTGTCGCACTCACGGCCGATGAAATCCTCGATCAGATGGATGCCGAAGCCGACGCGTTGGCTGAGGGGAGCATGATTTCCATCATTCGTTTTGACAACGTCTACAGTGATGGGACGACGGGGTCCAACCTGTTTGGATCCTTGTCCATTCCCAATCGCTCGCTCATCTACTTCATCGAACCCACAGATGTGTTGGGAACGGTATTCCTCACGCACGACTTCGATGAGGTGGGCGTGGACTCCCGGCTATGGCTGTTCTTGCCTTTGCTTGGACTTCCCAAGGAACTGGTGTCAGAAGAGGAGCGCGGTGGCAGCTTTGCCGGCAGTTCGCTATCCTACTCCGATCTTGGGGATCGCAATGGGGGGGACAGAGATTATGATTCCGTTCTTCTCGGTGAAGAAAGCATCGTCGTCGGAGATCTGACACGAACGGCATACAAGATTGAATCCACTGCCAAGCCAGGAGCAGATGTGGACAACCCTCGATCCATTATCTGGATCGACACCGAGTTCTTCATTATGTTGAAGGCAGAGGCCTACAACGATTTGGGCAACTTGGCGACTACGACCGAAAGCCTGGAGCTGGGTGAATTCGAAGGCAAACTGACGATGAAGGTCATGTTGGCCACCAACCATTCAGAGGGAAGCACCACCACGATTTCCTTCCTCGAACAGAGACGCCCAGATGTGGATATTCCGGCAGAAACCTTCTTGCCAGAGAATCTTCATGCATTTGATGCTGCCTTTTGGGGATTCATCGAGTAGCCGCCGTTGGTCATTCAGCCCATGATTGCTGAGCGGATGGCAAATGAGTCATCGACCCAGCGGGTCGTCGCATTGCGGCGACCCGCGCCTTATCGTGCTTCCAACAGGCGGTTGGCCTTGCGAACAGCGGATTCCAACACACCGGACGCCCACTCATCCGTTCTTAACCGCGGGGTCCGCAGAATCAAAGCGATCAGCGCGAACGATCGAAGCATATCCAATGGGGGAATGTGCTCGTCAAAACTGCACGGCAAAGGACGAATCGCTGAGTACCCGGCGACATAGGCGGTCTTCAGGGCTTCAAAATCTGAGCGCCCGCTGAAATAGCTGAATGTGGTCGCGATGTCATAAGCATAGAGATTCCACTGCACGCATTCGAAGTCAATGGCTCGAGCCACCCCTTCGTGAAAGGGGACGTTCCGGTGATGCAGATCGCCATGGATCACGCCACAAACATCAGGACCTGGCCCCAAGGACAACATGGTCTGTTGGATCAAAGGAATGGTATCGAGAATCGATTGAGCATCGTGCTGTGCGTAGTGTGTTCGCAACAGCGCGGCGGGGATATTATCGCCCACAGTTTCTGGCGAGACACGCACGGGTTCCAACTCATCCGGGAAGCAGAACGTCTCGGCATGTTTGTGTAATTTAGCAGCCAGAACCCCCATGGCCTCCAGCTGCCCGACTGTCGGCTCCTCTTCAAATTGCCCTTTCACCCACCGAAACAGCATACACGCACGGAATCCAGGTAATCCAGGCATCGAGACACTGCGGAATAGGTCTCCCGATCGCATGATGACAGGTTCTGGAACGACAATATCCGTATCGCGGCACAGGGCAACTAGCCACAGAAGTTCACGCCTGAGAATCTGATGGTCGCGGCCTGGATCGCAGATCCGCAAGGCCCAGCGGCCTTCATCAGTCTGGACGCGAAACATCACGTTGCTTGATTGGCCAAGATATCGCAATTCGGCCTCTTCCAGCCCATAGGTTGCCAGCACCTTGCGAGCCAATCGCTCGAAGCGTTCAATTCTCTCAACGTCTGACAGCTCGTCAAATGAACTCACGGATCAACCTCCATGGCTAGGCTACACAGCCGCAGTCTGGCATGCAATGACATTCCCCATTCTAGGGAATCTCTGCTCTTTTGCAGAGGCATCTGCAGCAGATTAACATGGCGCAAAGCACGGTTTCATTCGATGGCCATTGGAGGGCTCTATGTACGCGAGGATGGCACAATACTACGATCGCATCTACTCATTCAAGGACTACAAGAGCGAGGCAAACAAGATTCTCAAATGGATCGGAACGCACAAGCAGTCCGCAGGCGCGCGCCTGCTCGATGTGGCTTGCGGAACCGGTCATCATCTGGAGCACTTGACTCACTCCTTCGATGCCGAAGGTCTCGACCTGTCTCCTGAGCTTCTGGCGTGCGCAAAAGAACGCAATCCAGGATTGACATTTCACTGCGCCGATATGCGAACGTTCGATCTGCCCGACAAATTCGATGTCATCACCTGCCTGTTCAGTTCGATCGGCTATATGACAACTATCGAAGACCTGGAGAAGGCCGTCGCAAACATGGCTCACCATCTGGTACCTGGTGGCGTTCTCATCGTCGAACCCTGGTTGACTCCCGATGTGTGGAAAGCGGGAAGCGTGCACGGCATGTTCATCGACGATCCTGATTTGAAGATCGCCAGAATCAATACGAGTCTGACACGCGGCCGACTGTCAATCTTTGATCTCCATCATCTCATCGGAACGCCCGAAGAGACCTTCCATTTCGTTGAGCATCATGAGATGGGCCTGTACACGATGGAGGAGATGACATCAGCCTTCACGAAGGTTGGCTTAGTGACGACAGTGGATGCAGAAGGGCTGATGGGGCGAGGGATGATCATCGGGGTCCGCGCCCATGTCTGATCTTTTGGCCAACGATCCGACCAACATTCGCCTCGCCACAATGGACGAGATTGACGTTCTTGTCGAGCTTCGTGTCGCCATGTTCGAAGCGATGGGACACTCGAAGGAATCTCTGATTCCAGCCATAGAGCCAATGCGCGAGTACTTCCAGCAACACTTGCCCACCGGAGCGTTTCGAGTGTGGATCGCCGAGTACCAAGGAGCGCCCGTCGCCAGCATCGGCTTGGTCATCCACAGCATTCCCCCATCACCGCGCAATACACGCGGCGAAGTAGCCTACATCATGAATCTGATAACCCTCCCCGAATACAGGCGCCGTGGAATTGCCAGACGGCTCTTGCTTCATGTGATGGATGTTGCACGCTCCGAAGGCATCCCCAAGGCCTGCCTCCATGCGTCTTCAGAGGGGCGCCCCCTGTATGAGCAATTGGGCTTTTCCATCTCAGAAGACGTTCCTGAAATGTGGCGAACACTATCGCCATGACCACACGCAACGCCAAGATCCTGAACGGTATCGAACCAGAGCGTCACGAGGCATTGATCGAGTTGTTTGCGGCACATGCCCCGAGGTCATCGTGCCTGTGTTCGGATCCGCCGACTCCTGCGCACGGTTGCTAGCGATCTCAATTCAAGCAGATCGAATTCTCGCAGCGGTTTCAGACGATAAGCTGGTTGGATTCGCTTGCCTGAACTAGTCAGGAAGGGAATGGTTCGCTCCGCGCTTTCACCCATTGCTTCGAATCACGCGCCGGGATGTATTTCGCGCGCTGTCGATGGGCATCATCCTATTCGAGCGGCCCAAGTTAGATGTTCTCCTCTTGGATACGCTCGTGATGCACCCAGATGCCCAGAGCCAGGGAATCGGAACCCTGCTCATCGGAGCCGTGGAGGCCTCGCGCGATCCGAAGGTAGGAGAGCAGTCCATCTGGAGGTAGAGGACACCAACCCTCGAGCAAGGCAGCTCTACAAGCGGTTGGGATTCAAAGAAGCCCAATTCAAACGACTCCCCTAGCCATGGAGGCGAGCCTTCGCGTTCACGGGTTCGTATCGGATGAGCAAGGAAGTTGCCAGAGCGAGGTGCTTCATCTGATCGAAAGCAACTGAGGAATACCAGACGTCTGCTAGTCCCCGATTTCAAACCCATCGTCGAAGTAGTCAGCACGATAGACAAACAAAGATTCTTCGTCGTCGCCCGCGAACAGCCCAAGCATTTCGATTCCTCGCGCATAGAGCGTCATCGTGCCCATGGATCCTGAAATCTCATACTGGGCCACGATCATTTCGCGGCCATCAAATCGAATCGCTACGTCCTCGATTCGTGCGATACTGGTCTCGGGGAGACCGTCTGTGCCAGCCTCATCGCTGCTATTGGGGGGACCGCCGAACACCAACGTTTCCAGGCCCACTTCGCCGTCAAATTCGCGAAGCTCATACAGCAAAGGGATAACAGCATAGGTGCTGAATGTTCCTAGCACGAAAGCACGCTCTAGATCCACCGGATACTCGGTGACGGCATCGCCTGATCGGACAATGGCACGTCCGTCAACGAATTTGGCTTGCGTCTCACGTCCGAAACCCAACGGCGCGTCAAATGTTGACGACAACGTGACCGGACGTAGAGAGGAATCCATCTGGAGCACCTGATTGTACTTCAGCGTGATCGTGGCGATCAGTGCCTTGAACCAGAATCTTCCGCTGGAGCGAAGCATGACGTTGTCTCCGTCCAGAACAAGCTCGAAAGACTCTTCACCAAATGGCTTCCCCTTGTTGACCATCACGAGGGTTCCGACGATGGGAAGCTCAAACGTATCAATTGTCGGAGGCTCGACGGCGGCTTCTTCAGGCACATCCATGTTCGGGGCCACTGTGACCCCGGGCGCAGCCACGCTGTTGCCCTCAATCGAATGATCAGCGACTTCGGCGGAGGGAGGCTCTTGTTCCCACGCGCTAGGCAACTCCTTAACTTCGATGGAGGACAAATCTAACTGGGGACTTGACGACATCAAACGAAGAACGACCAGCACGGCCAGTACAAGCAGGATCGGAATGCCGATGCCAAGTCCGACAATCCACCTCATTCTCACTTTCATCAATGGGCCCTCCACGACTCAACTCCATTGTGCCCTGAAACCATGGGGGCAAAGTAGACTTGCTGTGTGGTCGCAGTGAAGTCGGATCTTCGATTGGTCACAAGCCACTCCGCGAGCTAGGATAACCACATGACCGGCGAAGGCATCTACAGGATCATCGATCAGACGAACTGGCCACGACGCGAACAGTTTGATTTGTTCAAGAAGTTCGGATCTCCCTACTTCAGCATCACTGCTGATGTCGATATCACGAACTACAGAGCCGCTCTTCCCAAAGGAGGACGTTTCACGATCGGTCTTGTTCACGCGCTGGCAAGTGCCGCCAATGCCATCCCTGAATTTCGACAACGCATCCGAGGAGACGCAGTCATTGAGTTTGACACGGTTCATCCCTCGATCATCATCCTCAATGACGATGAGGCGTTTCGATTCTGCGCCTTCCCTTTCGTCAAGTGCTATGCAGAATTTGCGGACACGGCCCCCACACGGATGGAGGCCGCCAAATCAGCTGCCTCAATGTTCGACTATCAAGACCAGGATGATTTTCTCTTCCTCACGGCCCTGCCGTGGATTTCGTTCACAGGTGTCATGCATGCAGCGCCCACACACGCGCCGGACTCCGTACCGAGAATTGCCTGGGGGAAGTATCGAGACATCGGCGGCCGCATCATGATGCCGCTCAACGTGCAGGTTCATCACGGCCTCGTGGATGGCATCCATGTCGGCCGCTTCTACGCCAAGGTTGAGGACATCCTGGCTCGAGCCGCAGAATGGCTCCCGTCCACTGCCTAGAAAGCAGAGGCTTCGTTTCTAGGCCTTGGCAAGAAGATCGTAGTCTTCAGTCTGGATCACGTCAGCGTGAACGAATTGACCCGCTTCGAGGGTCTCTCCAATGACGTAGGTCACACTATCCACGTCAGGCGCCTGGGATTGCGTCCTGCCGATCCATATGCCGTCTTCTTCAGTCGGCTCGTCGATCAAGACCTCCACGGTCTTTCCGATCATGGCGTCGTTCTTCTCAAACACGATCGCTTGCTGCGCCAGCATCAGCGCTTGAAGCCTGTCCTCAATCACATCCGTCGGAACTTGGTTAGGAAGCGTGGCTGCTGGCGTATCGGGTTCGGGGGAATAGGCAAACGCGCCCATATGATCGAATCGGATATCGCGAACAAGGTTGAGCAGCTCGTTGAAGCGCGAATCCGTCTCGCCTGGGAATCCGACAATAAAAGTCGTTCGAATGGCAATGTCAGGCACCTGTGCTCGAAGTCTGTTGATGAGATCCAGACAATCTGCCTGGCTCACGCGGCGCTTCATTCGTCTCAGGATGTTGTCGTTGAGGTGCTGAAGAGGAATATCGACGTACGCACACAATTTTGGATTCTCCGCATACTCGGCAACAAGCTCATGGGTAAAATGCGCGGGGTGGGTGTACAGCAGCCGAATCCACCGGACATCCTCAATCTTGGACAGTTCTCTCAGCAAGCGGTGAATGGGGTAGGGTTGCTGGAATTCCTTGCCATACGATGTCGTGTCTTGACCAATGGCCACCAATTCCCGAACCCCAGAGCGGACAAGATCATTCGCCTCAGCCAAAATGGCTTCAGGCGAGCGGCTTTTAAATGGACCGCGAATCAAGGGAATCGTGCAGTAGCTGCATCGATTGTCGCATCCATCTGAAATCCGAAGGTAGGCCATGTGGGGGGGCGTCAACAACAACCGGGCGTCATCGGATTCCGCATTGGGGAGCAACCCGCAAGCCTCGAGAATATCACGATGGGCATGAAGTCCAAAGAACACGTCAACATCGGGCAAATCGGACTTCAAGGCGTCCGCATATCGCTCTGCCATGCAGCCCATCACGATCAGCTTCTTGATACTCCCCGACGTGCGTAAATCGCTGTAGTCGAGAATCGTGCGAATGGACTCCTCTCTTGCGGGGCCAATGAAGCCACACGTATTCACGATCACGATGTCTGCCTCTTCTGCGGGCGCACCGACGATGGCCCCCGCTGTGGCCAATCGGCCAAGCAGTTTCTCGGAGTCCACCAAATTCTTGGCGCACCCCAAACTAGCTAGATGGATTCTCGGACCCAACTCGGATTCATTTCCCATGATCACACTTCCTCGCGTTGCTTCGTGAAGGAATCATACTACGCTTGCCTGTCACCGGCATCCGAGACACGAAATAGAGACGCAGACATGGGAGGATGCCCACATTCTTGGATCTGGAGGATTCCATGTCTCTTATCGACAGACTGTTCTCAACATTGCGGCGTGAAGACGACTTTCTTCTTGCTCTGGCCACTGTAGACTCAGACGGATGCCCTCATGTGAGATACATGAAGGGAGTCATCGATGACCAGCTGATCATCCGATGTCCCACGTTTGTAGGCACTGAGAAGATGAACCACATCAGACAATGCGCCTATGTCTCGCTAACGTGCGGAGACACAGACTCCCGCCAACCCGGCTCGTACTTCCAAATCACGGCAAAGGCCACCATCAGTCAAGCGCTGGAAGACCGAGAGACTGCGTGGACCTCACGCATGGAAAAATGGTTCAGCGGACCCGATGACGCCAACTACGCAGTCGTTCGAATCGTGCCCGTCACCATCCGAGCGTTCCCCATTGGTGGAGGGCCAGCGAGCGAGGTGTGGCCCGCCTAGGGGTTCGCCTCAAGCGGCTTGATCATATGAATGTCGTCAGGTTCCAGCTCATAGAGTTCAGGATGGGGATTACGCGTCCAGACGAAGCCACGACTCGTATAGAAGCCCACGGCCGACTCAGAGGGAGTTGCAGACACGTAGAGGTGCGTGGCCCCTGATTGATGGGCCAAAGCCACCACCTCGTCGAAGAGACAGCTCGCTATCCCCAGCCTGCGATAACCATTGCTGATGTGCAAAAGTGCCAGCTGAGCCATGGTGTCTGTGAGATGTGGCCGGAATGCAGCCAGTCCCACAAGCCGATCCCCATCAAACGCCCCATGAACGATGCCATTCTTCGCGAGAATGTCTTCAAGCGCATGAGTCATGTATGGAATGGAGTGCTCGTCCCCTTCGGTTTTCCAAGGAGAGCTATCCCAGACGACGTCCATGCGAATAAGCTGATCTGCTTCAACCCGATACCCAATCCGAACGCGTTCTGTGCGATCGATCTCGCGAATCCTAGACACTTCGCTCTCTAGCAATCGCCGATACAGGATGGAGTGCATGGGGTATTCTCTCGTGCTGAGGACCCCCTCGCAACTACAGGGCCGTGCCCTGGCAGAGGGAGATATTTGTTCGTAGACTATTCCATTATGGAATACTCAGAGCCTCGCCACGGCATGCGTGGATTTCCGGTGGAGTACGCGGCCCTGGGGTTCTTGATTGAAGAACCTCTTCATGGCTACGCCTTGAGATCGCGTATTCGTGAAGGCCTGGGTCCCCTGTGGCAAGTCGCTTCGAGTCAGTTGTATCAAGTTCTGCACCGACTGGAAGAACGAGGCTACGTGCTTCGATCTTCTGAACAGGACGCTGCTGGCCCCTCCAAGACCGTCTACCATCTGACCGCTGAGGGATCAGCAGCTTTCTGGAACTGGGCGCAGGAGCCCGTTCATACCATGCGCACGGTGAGGGTTGAGTTCGCAGCCAAAATCTACTTCCTGCGGAGACTTCGCATCGACGCCGTCCAGCTGCTCATCGACAGGCAACTGGGCGCTCTGGAGAAAATGGAGGACCGCGCAGCATCCGAGCGAAGGAAGGGCAGCGACGATTCTGCGCTCAACGCCATGTGGCTCACACTTCAAATTGCGACGATCAACAACTTCTATCGATGGCTTACATCTCAGCGTACCCAGCTGTGCAAACCCAAGGAGAATAACGAATGACCAAGCTCTGGATTGCCGTATCCCTCGTGTTTTTGTGCGCACTTACTGGACTAGCTCAGTCCGAAACAACAGTCATTGACCAGTCAGGGAGATCGGTGACCATTCCTCTGCCCGTCGAAATCCTTGTCAGCGTGCATGGCATCGGCACCTATTATGTGTACGCACTGGGAGCAGGAGATCGACTGGCGATCGCCTACTACATCGGAGTGAAGACACTGTCCAGCGCGTCTGAGTCGATGCTTCGATGGGAACCGCGGCTTGCGGAGATCCTGTCCTACGGCGATCCCAACATTGAGGAAATGGTCGCATCGGGTGCGCAATTGGTCATCGCCGATGGATCACAACATGAAGCAGTCGCTGAGCAGCTGCGTGATCTGGGAATTCCCGTCATCCTGTATCGAGCCGAAACGCCTGAGGAGTTGAAGGAAGCTGTTGTGCTAACTGCTGCATTCTTAGGCTCCGGGGCTCAGGCTCAGGCTGATGCATTCATTGCAGACTATGACCGCATGGTCAACGCCATCGCGACGGATCTCGAATCGCTCGCCGAGAACGAACGCGCTCGCGTGTTGTTTGTCGGAACGAGCCTCACGAAAGTCATCAGCGGAGAGATGTATCAAACCCACCTGATCGAAGGAGCGGGCGGAATCTCGGTCACTCGCGAACTGTTCGGATCATGGAACGAAGTCAATCTGGAACAGATTCTCCTCTGGGACCCAGAGATCATTATCATCCCTCCCTACGGCCTCATTCAGCCTGCTGACATCCTCGATAACCCTGATTGGCAGTCCCTTAACGCTGTTCAGAACCATCGTGTCTACAGAATGCCGCGAATCATTGCGCCAATGGATACGCCCGTTCCTGAGTCACTCCTGGGTATAGCCTGGTTGGCCAGGACCTTCTACCCAGACCATGTGAGCTTTAATCTGGCTGAGGAGATCGTAGGCTTCTATGCCAACTACTATCAATTCACGCTCACCGACGAAGAACTTGCCCGAATGACAGGCCAATGATCAGAAAGGACCGCTCTGTCCCATGGATTCTTGTGCTTCTTCCAGTGAGTGCGTTCATTCTTGCCTTATTCCTTGGGCGATACGGCATTCACATCCTGGATACAGTGCGCGTTTTGTTGGGGCTTGATGGCCCCTCTGATGTCTTCCGAGCCCTCATCCTTCGCGTTCGTTTGCCACGGGTTCTGGCCGCTGCCTGTGTAGGGGCCAACCTGGCCGTTGTGGGCGCTGCATTTCAGGGACTCTTTAGAAATCCGTTGGTCGATTCTCGGATTTTGGGTGTGAGTTCAGGCGCGGCGTTTGGGGCAGCACTAGCGCTGCTATTCACAAGCCAAGGCATGATTGTACAGACCAGTGCGTTCATCTTTGCCCTGGTGGCCATTGCCTTGGTGATGCTGGTCGGCGTTCGATTCGGATCCTCGACGCTTGTCCTCGTCATCGGTGGAATTCTCGTGGGCGCGTTGTTCAATTCGTTGCTTGGATTGATCAAGTATGTTGCCGATCCGTTGAGTACGCTTCCGGCCATCACCTACTGGCTGCTCGGCAGTCTGAATGCCACTCAATGGTCCGATCTTCCGCCTCTCCTCACGATCACAGGAGTGGGATTGCCCTTCTTTGCCCTGCTTCGCTGGAGGCTGAATTTACTGACCGTGTCTGACACTGAGGCCATGGCCATGGGAATCCGCGTGCGGCTGATACGCACGGTCATTGTTGCCGTAGGAACCCTGCTGGTCGCCGCATCTGTGGCCCTAGCGGGCACCATTGGATGGATTGGTCTGGTGATTCCTCACGTTGCACGTGTCTGGGTAGGCCCTGATTACGGACGACTCATTCCGGCATCCGCTGCGTTGGGCGCCGCTACGTTGATCCTCCTCGATACGCTCGCACGAACAGCCATGCCCAGCGAGATCCCTTTGGGCGTTCTCACGGGGCTCATCGGCGTTCCCGCTTTCTTCATCTTGTTTCTTCGCTTCCTGCGGACAAGGGGGGAGGCCCAGTGAATCTGATCACATCGCAACTCGCTTTTGCCTATTCACCCGAACGAGAAATTTTGTCATCTGTCACCCTCTCGTTGGGACCAGGTGACGTCATGTTCATTCTGGGTGCCAATGGAACTGGGAAAACGACGCTTGTGGAATGCATGTCAGGATTACGCCTGCCCCTACGCGGAAGCGTGACCATTGATGGGCAGAACCTCTATCAGCTTTCCGTTCGCACGCGAGCTCAGAACATCGGACTGGTGCCTCAAATGCACGAGCCCGTCTTTGCATTCACTGTCGAACAAACCGTTCTGATGGGGCGAGCCCCGCACTTGGGGCTATTCGGTCGTCCCAGCAGACAAGATCATCACGTCGTCGGAGAGGTCATTGAGGCCGTTGGCATTCAGCATTTGCGCCATCGTGCCTATACGAAGATCAGTGGAGGCGAGCGCCAATTGGCGCTCATTGCCCGCGGCCTGGCTCAAGGGGCTCAATGCCTGTTCATGGACGAGCCCGTAGCGCACCTTGATCCCCACCACCAGCACGACGTGATGAGCGTCGTTCGCCAGCTTGCGGATGAAGGATTTTCGTTTGTGGTGACTTCCCACCTCCCCAATCACGCCCTTCTTTATGGGGATTGGGTCGCCTTCCTCACAGACGGGCGCGCAGATGTACAGGGGACGCCAGGGACAACCATTACCGAGCAGACCCTGAAGGTCGCCTATGACATGGATTTTGAAATCGTCGAGGGCTCCACTGGCTCACGAGCGGTGCTTCCCAGGCTCTACCGAAATCCCAATCCAATGACCTGGTAGCGGTTGCCTTCACCAAAAGACGCTCGCGAGACGCGACGGCAACAGGAACTCCCTAGGCTGTATCGGTCAAGGAGGTCTGTATGAATGGTGCGGGGTATCGAGATTTCTTGCAGCATCGCAATATCAGTTCGGCGACAATTGACACGGCCATCGCCGTCGTCGAGAGCTTTGAGACATTTCTTCGAAGTAGAGATCAAAATCAAACCGCGGATGCGGCCACTGCCGATGCCGCGAAGTCGTTCTCTGAGCAACTCATCTGTGAAGGGGGTAACAGTTTTGACAGCTACCTCGCGTTGCTGCGATATGGCGTGTTTTCCCAAAATCGAGCGTTGTATGTCGCCATGCTTGAGTTGCTCGACGGAGCAGAAGCTTTCGGCAATCTTCACGCCAAGATCGGCAATGAGCTAGGTGAAGCCAAGCGAGACGAGTACTTTCAGAACGTCCAAGTGCCTCCGCTAGGAACCCCGAATGAGAAGAAGCCCGTTCTCGTTCAGCAAGTGATCGATCGTCTGGAGAAGGACGATCCCGGCGCATGCAGGCAAATTCTCGGCAGCGGGCTCCGCGATCTGAAAGATGAGTGGTACCAGGACGCGGTCACCGAGTTTGCGGCATGTAGCGGGATCGATGCCTATCTGGCCAAAAGGTCGGAGAGCTTCATTGCCGAACTGGAGGAACACAAACGAAAAGGAAGTTGGTGGTTTGTGCAGGAGATCACCGAGGAGGTCATCGCCTTCGTTCGACAGCATCCGCTGATGTCAGGCGGAGTCAGAGAAGGACGCATCGTCTACGAAGTCAAGATCCCCTACATGGCCAAGGAATGGCTTCAGGAATCGGATCCCAAGATGAAACGCTACTATGCATGCCACTGCCCGTGGGTACGCGAATCATTGCGCACAGGCGATGTCCACGTATCTCCCACGTTCTGCCATTGCAGCGCAGCGTTCCACAAGAAGCCTTGGGAAATCATTTTTGGGCAACCCCTTCAGGCAGACGTTGTGGAATCGATTCTCAAGGGAGACAGCCAATGCAAGTTCGCCATTCATCTACCTGAGAGCGCCCTGTGATCGTTTGCACAGGTAGAGAATGGGTCTGCCGAACGGGTTGGCGAACCGAAGGAGTTGAGCAGCAAGAAGGGTTGGACAACCCTGCGGGGTTCGCGGACCCCTCGGGGTTCGCAGCTAGCACGAATTCGCATCTGTCTTGGGCTCCAAAACAGATCGCAGCCATTTGTGACTGCCCAACAGCCCAAAAGAAGCCATCCCCGCGACTACATTGCTGATCGACATCCCAATCCAGATGCCATCTGATCCCAGCCTGAGAGTGAATGCCAAAACATAGGCAAGCGGAATCCGGAGAATCCACAAGCGAATGATCCCTAGGACCATCGGCGGGACATTGTGACCGGATCCTCGATAGACGGACTCAGCCACAAAGAAAGCCCCCAAGAAGGGCATCCCCAGGGCGAACACCTCCAGAAACCGGGCTCCTTCGGCGATCACCCCGATATTCCCCGGCATGAATACGGAGATCAGTGGGAAGCGAATGAGCCAGATCACCGCCGCTTCGGCCGCGAGAATACTGAACATGGCCGCCAACGCCTTGCGCATAAGCTCTCGTGCGCGGTTCTTCAGATTCGCACCCAAAGCTTGACCCATCATCGTCGTGAGGCCAATTCCCATGCTGTCCGTCACAATGAAGATCATTCCAAAAACACGATCTGCGATCCCGTATCCGGCCAAGGTTGTCTCCGCATTGGGCAATCTGGCAATGACCGACATCATCACGACATAGCCAAAGGCGACGGTCGATTGCCCAATCCCAGCTGGCAACCCGATCCTCATCGCCTTGGCCATCCATCCCCAATGCGGGCGAAGAGCAGAGCGATCCAAACGAAGCACGCCCGTTCCTCGAACAAACAGCAGAATGAAGATGCTCATAGCCACGGCCTGTGAACACACGGTAGCATACGCAGCACCCAGAATCCCCATCTGCTGAAACGGTCCCCATCCCAACACAAGCAATGGATCGAGAATCAGATTGATCAGGATGCCAACACCATTCACGAGCAGCGGCGTCACGGTATCGCCTGTAGCAGAATAGGCGTGGTAGAACAATCCGGGCATCACCATGGTTGGGAGGCCAAGGAAGATGACGCCAAGATACAACCCCGCTTCATGCGAAACCTGGGGTTCCTGAATGAGCAAGGTCAAGATCCGCGGGGCCAGAAGAAAGCCGATGACTCCGAGTAGGATCCCGGCGAACACAGCGAACATCACCAATTGATTCAGCGCGAACCGCGCCTCATCTTGCCGATTCGCTCCAATATTCTGCGCCACCAGCGCACTAATCGCAGCTCCGCCAAATCCGGAAACGAAGGAAATAATGAACCATACAAAGGGCCAGGAGATCTGTATACCTGCCATCACCGCCCCCGCATGATCTGTTGGCAGGCGACCAATCCAAAAGGCGTCGGCCATGTTGTACAACGTAAACATCAAAGAGGAAATGATCGCTGGGCCGCCGATCTTCGCCATCGTGCGAAGCGCAGGGCCCTGGAGGATTTCTGAGCGACTTGGGATCGGGAAGATGCGTTTTCTCATGGGGTCCGTTTTGAAGAAGAGTGAATTGGCCAATCCAAATTGCTTGCCGACAATCCTCGTTGAGAGGAAAACTATACTTCACAAGCAGAGACAAAGCAGCCCAATGAACCTGAAGAGTCAGCGATCCTTCGCGGGTACGCCTGCAACAAGGCATTCGCAGGCCTAGAGCAGGGTGACTGAAATCTGCGTACGAGACATGGCTCCATCAGGGTCGATGACATAGAGATTCGTGATGTAGGTCCCTGGCACGAGATGTTTTGCAGTGAACAAGGGCCCGTCTGGCCAAGATGCTCGCACCGTCAATCGGGAACCGCTTCTAGACGCAGGTCGCGTCTGCCCTAGATATCTTCAGCACGGACTGTCTTGTATCGAAAGTAGAGGTAGAGATCAATGGAAACCAAAATTATATTGAGGGCGTAGAGAACGATCACCCAATCACGAGCATAGAGCATTTTGTGAGTAATGCCGCTTAGGTAGCCAATGCAGATGATGATCATGAATCCCGGGCTCTTGCCCGATACCCGTTTCGTGCGGAGTGCTTTGGCAATCGAGAACGGCCAAGCCGATCCAAAACAAACCAACATCACAATCTCAAAGAAGCTCATGATTTGTTCTCCACTCATCCACCATGGTTGTGTCCATGTGCAGGTAGCTCCTCATCGTCTGAGGCGAGCTGCTGCCTGCGTCGCCATCTTGAATGCCCCAAGTTTCACCCCTACTTCGCCATGAGCGCAACGGCATCTTGGGTTCGCTAGGGTCGAGCCCGTCGTTTTGTGCGATGGCAGCAGACTGGATGTTAGCATCAAATCGGGCATTTGTGGAGCCCATATGACTTGATCTGTCGAAGCGATCGAAGCCGACCTTCCTTTTGTCAATCGGGCAGTTTCCCGCAAACCGGAAGATCGACATGGAAACAAGTGGACTCACCCTCCCGGCTTTCAAGACTCATTCTGCCGCCCTGATCCTTCACAATCCCGTGCCTTGATCTCGCCACTTGCTCGTGAAGAATGGGTCGTAGATTCGCTCCTGGATCTTCGCAGGGATTTCTTGTCCATGGACCGCCCCTATCTTGAATCGCATCAAGCATGTCAGTCTGAAATAGATCATCTCGCCAATGCCGATATGTGAGTCACGGAATGAGAGGCAAAATCGCAGTGCCGTGATGTTTCCAGGCATTCAGCCCGCCTCGGAGCAGCTTGATACCTGACTGCACACTGACACGTCCCGCACTGCCCTGGTTGTAGATGGATACCAAGGAGAGGGCAACGACTTTTCCAGTTGCCATGACGACATCGACGGCGGCAAGCGTTTGTGCGATATCAGGGCCATCCGGCTCCTTGGTCCCGTGACTGGGCACGAAAACTGCGTCAAGGATGTCTGCATCCATGTGCAGGTAGATGGCTTCGCACTGCTCTGACAGCCGCTCGATGGCTGACTCAAGCTTCTCTCCCGGGAAACCAGGACCGATCGCAGCATGGGTGATGTCCGTCGCACGCACAAGTTCCCCCTCTGCCTCATCCAAATTGCGAGCATCCACAAGCACAATGCGATTCGTCGGGAGAGGGGCGGAGATGTGCGCACCCTCCCGCCATTCTGGATGGGCCAATCCGGCACAGACGGCCAAGGGCATTCCTCCCAGAGAGCCGGATTGCGAGGTAGAGGGTGTGTTGAAGTCGCCGTGGGCATCGAACCACACCAATCCCAACCGAAGGCCGGGACCGTGTGCCTCTTGAAGCCCGCCCACAATCCCCGTGGCATGGCTGCAATCCCCTCCTGTCATCAAGATGACATTACCCAATCGTCTTGCCACTGCCACGGTGTCAGCGATTCGTCCATTGAAGGATCCAAGGGCGGAAACCGCATCGCCTAAACACTCACGCGACGCGATGTCCGGCTCTTCGACGGTGAATGGCACGCCAGCAGACGCATAGACATTCGAGGCAGCGTAGGCATCCAGCCCACGCTCGTCTGCCGCAGCAGGCGTTGTTCGTCGATATCGAATACCGATCACGTGGAGTTTCTCAAGAGAACGGTGGTTCATCTTTCACCAGCCTGAGGCTTCGATTGCCATACTCTACTCATGTTACCAGTTCCTTCCCACGCTCTGTCATCCGATCTAGCCCTTCTAGCGCTCCTCGGCCTTGAGTTGCGCAGAAAGTGAAGAAGCGCTCCTGCCAGGAGTTGTTGACAACTCCAAGCAACGTGCCGCCAGACCAATCCTTACCAAGAGTTGCGTAGCACCTCTCAAGAAACCCGCCAGAAGGCGGGCTTCCCAACACTTCTCCTTTCCCAAGCGTCATAACAAAGAAGCGTCCCAACCCACGGGATCTTGAAAGGAGGAAGTATGAACACGGCGTCGCTCTATACCCACCTGATCCTGCATCGCCGCTCCATCACCGAGGCGGAGGCTCGAATTAGAAGGGAGGTCAGCGCGCCCCGGCAGCCGCAGATGTGCAACGGCCGGGCAGAAGCCTCAACAAGCCGAAGAGGAAGTCACCATCGACGATTCAACTCGGCAGCAGGACTCCGTCTGCCCTCCCTGCTGCACCGCGCGGACATCATGACGTCTGATTGAAGAACGGGCTAGAATCCATCCAAAGATGATGCGGAGACCCCTGTGAACATTGCCAATCTATACGAGGAGTACAGCGATCGACTCACGCGCTACGCGATCAGCCTTTCTCGGAGTCTCGACCGTGCAGACGACCTTGTTCAGGAGACGTTCGTTCGCGCGCTCGAACACTCGGGGGATCTGTTGAGAATGAATCGATATCAGCAAGAAGCTTGGCTGAAACGGGTGCTTCGCAACCGATTCTTTGACGAGGAGCGCGCGAATCGCCGTAAGCAGCAGCTTGCTCAGCGACTTGCGTCCCACATGCTGCGCCAAGATAGTGCGGGCACTCTCCCGGACTTCGACGCGGTGTTGGATCTCATCCCTCTCGAACATCAGCAGGTTTTCGAGAAGCGATTTCGTCTCGGCATGAATAGCACGGAAATTTCGCAGGATCTAGGCATCTCTGCAGGAACAGTTCGCTATTGGCTGCATCAAAGCATTCAGTGCTTGAGAGTGGCAATCTCCCAAGCACCGCAAAAGGAGTCTTCATGGATCATAAAATCGTCATCAAAAACGTAAACATCCTCGATTTGAGAAAGACAACCAAGGAAACCTTCGACACCATCGGCTTCATTAAGAATGCCAACCTCATCCTGGTATCGCCAGAAACTGCGGACTATATGCCGGGCATCCATGCCAAGAACATCAATACAGTTGCTGAGATTCCGCCGAACGTCGAGATCCAAACATGCATGAGTCATGTCACGATCGATGCCAACTATCTATCCGGTTTCCCCTCCCCAAGGTTCTTGCTGGTGATGGGCAAAGTCATCGTCGAACCCGACGTTACCCAGGAACTGCTTAACACCAAGCTGGCCGGGCTCGTGGCCATGGGACGGGTGATTTGCCCGGAAGCACTGGCAGGAACGATTCAATCCAAGGCCAAGCTGATGATGGGAGGAACGATAACCTATCCGTCAGGCTCCGTGCTCGTCGCGAATTCGCTGACCTTGGATGACGATTATCTCAATACCCTGGACGATGGAACACATCTGGTCGCCACTGGCTCGTTGCGAATCATCGATCATGTCTCGACTGAGCTGATTGAGAAGAAGATACATGTGCTCCATGCCTATGGCAACATCCTCTGCAGACAAGAACATGCGCTGGCGATCAAGGCAAAACTGGCCAAGACAAAGGGTATGACCGTGATCCCGGCAGGACATCGCCTCATCGAGGGATCCCTCCCATTGGATACGCTGACCCTGCAAACCCTAGAGAACGAAAAGATGTTCTGCATGGGAGACGTCATCATTGACGCCAATGTCGATTCGCAAGCGTTGGATGCAGCCATCTCCAAATTGGGAACGCTCGGCGCCATTCTGTGTCCAGTCGCTCTCAAAGACGTCCTCAAAGCCAAGTGTGACATGCTGGACAACCGCGTCGTTCTCTATGAGGGGACGCTTTGGTATGTGGATGACGCCCGGCAGCTTCTTGCTGATCAATTCGACTACATCGACGGCCTCATGACCCTTGTCATTCGTGACGAATTGACCATCGGTCCAGATGTGTCCCCAGAGACGATCCTGAAGAGGATTCACAAGATCCATAATCTGGGAGACATCGTATGCCAGCCGGAACAGCAAGCGGCCATTGAAGCTCGCCTAGGTATTCGAGAAGGCGACATCAGCACTCCCTGCGAGCCTGAAACTGAAAAGATGGATGAAGGACCCTACATCGGGAACGCAAACGTCCTTGTGCTCTAGAAACGATTCACCCTCACCACAAGCCGGGTCGCCTATGCGACTCGGTTTGTGGGTTTGATCAAGAATCTTCTTGGTGTCGCTGCAGCCTTGCCAGAAGCAGTGGAAGAAAGGCGTCGTGCCCTGGGGCCAGATTTGGGACATCGTTTGGCAGATCAACCCAGTACAGCTCGAACAGAATCGGCTCTGTCGAGCCATCTGATGGATCCTCTTCGTAGTGCTGCCACCGTTGCGCAGGCGCGTCCTCGCAAATGAGATGGTAGAAGCGGCGGCGGTAGATCGTATTCGCCTCGTGCCCTATGAAGTCAATCTCACCCAGAAACGCTTCGAGCCTCAGATTGTCCAGCCCCGTCTCTTCCCACGCTTCTCGAAGAACCGCATCGTCAGGATTCTCCTTCTCAAGACACGTGCCGCCGGGTACTTGCGGCGCCTCTTGAGGGAAGTCGACATGATTGAATACCAACAGTCTCTTTCCATGGGTGACGTAGGCATACACCTTGTGAACCAAATTCAAGGAAGCCTCCTGGATTGAGCGAAAAGGGGGTGCCCTTCAAATGGCGATGTCGAACGTCATCGCTGTGGACTGTTTGATGAATCGTCTCGCCGTCTGCGATCCAACGCCAAACCGAACACAATAGCCAAACCTGAACCCACGCCAATGCTCATGGCGATGCTCTTGAGTGCAATACCCAGCGCGATGCCAATGACAACACCGACAACAATGCCCACTGGGACTGTTCGCAAGTTCACCTTCTCTGTCATGGCCTCAGCATACTGCTTGGGCGATCGCCAATAGAACCGCCCTGCTGACGAAAAAAGCAGCAGGGCGCCAAGTCGGAATTACTACTCGCTACGGCTGAGCGTCTCTAGCAAGTGATAGCCAAATTGCGTGGCGATTGGGCCATGCACCACACCGACAGCTTCGTTGAATACCACTTTGTCGAATTCAGGAACCATTCGCCCTTGCTCGAATTCTCCGAGGTCTCCGCCGGACGACCCTGACGGGCACTTCGAGTGTTCAGCCGCCAACGCGGCGAAGTCGGCACCGTTTTCGATCTGCGTCTTCAATTCGTTACAGAACTCCTCTGAATCCACCAAAATATGTCGTGCAGTCGCCTTGGGCATTTGTGCCTCCAATAATCTATGTAGTGTGTATTCGGCAAGCACACCCAATTCGTCAGATACGCTCTATTTGCTGAATACGGCCAGATAGAATACTCCGAGATGCAAATCGTCGCACGGTGGGAGCGATCGCATCACCTACCGCGGATACCCGGTCGCGACATCGCCGATGCCGGGAAGTTCGTACGAACGATCCCACATCACCGTTGGCCCGTCGACGACCATCCTAATCACATCTGGATTGCGTAGTGATTCTGCATACTCCCTGCCGACATCGGCATCAAGCGTGTTGAGGAAGAGGCTTATAACAGCGCCGTGCGAGCAAAGCGCGAAAACATCGTCTTTGCACTCGGATATCACGCCTTGGATGGCGGAGACGATACGCATCTGTGCCTCTCGATTGGTCTCACACCCTGGCAGTGCATAGTCGTAGTCATCCCATGACCTTTTCCAAACGGCCATGAAATCATCGGTCGCGAGATGAACGATCGTCTGTTCATGCAGCCCTTCGCGCACGTGGATCTCCAGCCCAGATTCACGGGAGAAGGGTTCAATCGTGCCCACGGCTCGCGCATAGGTGCTTGAGAACAATCTTTTGATCCCCAGGGGCATCAACAATGCACGAAGAGCCATTGCTTGCTCCTTCCCCACTTCACTGAGCGGCCAGAGCCCGTTCTCTAGCCCTTCGGTTGGCTGACTCTGCGCATGTCTGATGATATAGAGGATTCTGTTCATGATGCCTCAGAGGATACCGTCGTAGGCGGCGAGCCGCACGGCTACTGAGAAAGCGACACGCCTTCCAACTCAAGGAGCGCTCGCTTGCGCCACAGCCCGCCGCCATATCCGGTCAATCGGCCGTTCTTGCCGATGACACGATGGCACGGAATGAGAATGGCGATCCGGTTGTCCCCGTTGGCGCGGGCTACTGCGCGCACAGCCGACGGTTGTCCAATGGTGTCCGCCTGTTGCTGGTAGGATCTCGTTTCTCCAAAGGGGATATCGCGAAGACTGTTCCATGCAGACTCTTGAAACACCGTTCCCGCCATGACAAGCGGGAGATCGAAGTCCTTTCGTGCCCCCTCGAAGTACTCAGTCAACTGGATCCCAAGAGAGTCGAAGTAGGGACTGGTGCCAGGAAGCAGTTCGGCGTTCAACCGCGTCTGGAGGCGCATCAGTTGAGTTTCCAGCATGCGCCGATCGGCGAATTCCAGTAGGCAGATCCCAGTCTGTGTTGCCCCAGCAAGCAGAGGACCAAGTGGGGACAACATGCGTTGGACATGGACAATCGTCCGTTTTGCGCTTTCGCTGGGGGAGAACCCCGTGCTCTTCTTGAATGAGGAGGCAAACCCACTCAGAGACTCGTATCCAGATGAGTAGGCAATGGGGGCTACGGCGTCGCCTTCACGCAGTTGCCCAAAGGCCTGCGAGAGTCGATTCATCCGGCAAAACGCGTGGAAGGTCATGCCGTGGGTTTTCTGGAACCATCGCCGCACGCGCAGCGGATCTAACCCTCGATTTCTTAAGTCCTGATCTCTCAGTCGATCCTTCAGGTGATCCTGAAGCTCGCTCAACAAAGGTTGAAGCCAACTCGGAGCTGCTCCCAAAGGTCTCATGGGCTGACAAAGCTTGCAGGGACGATACCCATGTTGAAGCGCCTCGCTCGCAGAAGCGAAGAATTCGACGTTCTCACGTTTGGGTTTGCGCGCCTGACAGGTTGGTCGACAGAACACGCCCGTCGTCGAGACGGCAGCAAAGAACACGCCCTCGAAGCGCGAGTCTCGCTCAACAAGCGCACGATAACACACCTCGGAATCAGGCATTCTAGCTGAATTCAACGTCGCCACCTTTCGGGCCCAAGAATACAGAAGCACTCTATGCAGAAGAGATCCCCTCGGCAACCGAAGAACGCTCATGCATTTCTTTGCTTGACCTGAGCGCTTTCTCCTGTAGGATGAATATCTGCGGAGGGTTGGTGAAACTTGTGAAAATCATTCAAGTGGGTTCATTGCTCGTATCGATGGGAATCGCGATGTCTGTTGGATGGACCGGCCAGGCCGGTCCGCCCCCTGCAGCCGGGTGGCCAGATCTTGCTGGCGATTGGGTTGTGGTCCAGAAGCTCGTAGCGACAGCAAACCTACCCATTGTAGGGTCCTTGTGGATCGACACCCTTGTCGGTGCGTTCACGCATGTCACACAATCTGGATCTGAGCTTGTGCTGCAGGATCGCTATTGTTTCACGGATGCGACACCATCCACATTCTTGTTCACTACAGACATCGCCAACATTGTCATGCAGTCCATTCATCCTGCTCCTCGAACAGCTTCGTTGAGTCTCGGTGACTGCGACATACGCTTCACCCAAGATTGGTACACAGAGGTTCGTGGCGCCGTTCTCGAAGACCCTGACGGAGAGATGCTCCCTACAGAGCCTGAAGATCCGCGACTGATCGATCTTGAAGGCGACGGACATCCGGGAATGACGATTCAAGCATCAATCCTCGGCCTATTTACGGGTGAAGGGTATGCCGTTCAGCGCTACCGCTATCGATTGGAGGGAACTGTGTTTGACGCGAATACCATCATTGGCTACATCGATTGGACCTCTGAACAGTCGGTGGTCGATGCCACCAATCCACTCTTCATGGAAGCCTTCACCGACAGCACAGATCCAGATCCCACCAAGCACCGATTTGTGATGATCCGCGTCGATGACACATGGGATTGCGAGAGACTGACGGAACAATTGCCCATGCTTCTGGAGCTCCTCGACTTCTAGGTACTGCGCACAAAGGACTGTTGGGGCACCTGGCATCTCATCTCGCTCACGCAAACGCTTGATGTCATGCTGGCGGGCAAGGCCAAGACTGTGAACGGTAGATAGTTGAGCAATTTGACACGCGTTGCGTCTGACCAACGACCGGGTTACCGTGTGCAAGGACAGGGAGGTGTTACATGGGGATTCTCGAAGGAAAAAAGGGGCTCATTTTTGGAGTCGCCAATGAGAGAAGCATCGCCTGGCATATTGCACAGCATGCCGTGAGACAGGGCGCAGAGTGCGCGTTTGCGTTCCTCCCCGGTGAGAAAATGGAAGCGCGCGTTCGCAAGACGTTGAGTTCTGGCGGATTAGAAGACGCCTGGACATTCCCCTGTGATCTCAGCTCAGATGTAGATCTCGATCGGCTATTCGAAGCTGTGGCCAAGTCGTTCCCCGAGTTGGATTTTGTGGTTCACTCTGTTGCCTACGCGGACCGCGAATACTTGCAGCCCGGCACGTTCTCAGCCACGCCCCGAACTGTATTTGCGCAAGCCCTGGATATTTCCGCCTACACCCTCATTGCCATCGCCCATCGCGCGGCGCCACTCATGCCAAGCGGAGGGTCGATACTCGCGCTGAGCTACTACGGAGCCGAAAAGGCCGCCCTTGGCTACAACGTGATGGGCGTCGCCAAGTCAGCGCTTGAATCCACAGCGCGCTATTTGGCAGCTGAACTTGGCTCACGCGGTATTCGCGTCAATTCTTTGTCTGCGGGTCCGTGCCGTACGCTATCCGCCATGGCAGTCGGCGGCATCGACGACCTACTGAAGAAGGTAGAGGCAGTAGCTCCCCTGCGGCGCAATATTGATACGTCCGAGGTTGGAAAGTCGGCTGTGTACCTGCTTTCTGACCTGTCATCAGGCGTAACCGGAGAGACGCACCACGTCGATGCAGGCTACAATGCCATCGTCACGTAACGAGTTACTCTTGCATTTGGTAGCAAGAGAATGCGCCAGCATTCTCAGTTAGTGAGCGAAGCGAACGGCAGCGGCAGAAGATCCAGCAGAGAATGCATGAGCATTCTCAGTTAGTGAGCGAAGCGAACGGCAATGGAAGAAGATCCAGCAGAGAATGCATGAGCATTCTCAGTTAGTGAGCGAAGCGAACGGCGTGAGCGAAGGGAGCGACAGCGGCATGATCTTTGATGGTGTCGAGTTACCGAGTTTGCTCACGCTA
>JAHITR010000206.1 GCA_018817505.1 Candidatus Bipolaricaulota bacterium
CGATTTCAATCGCGATTTGCCAGAAACTATCTGAAGAATCGTGTTGATCCGGCTGGCTGCTTGTTCTAGAATTGTTTAAAGACCGATGTAGGGGGAGACAACGACCATGGGTAAGCGTGAAGTCCTAGAAAGCACTCTCAAGCAAATCAAGAAGGCATATGGCGAAGGCTCGATCATGTGGCTCGGTGGCGAAGGCGCCGTGAACCTGCAGGTTGAGACCGTTCCGAGCGGATCGTTGGCGCTGGACATCGCGCTGGGTGTCGGAGGCATTCCCAGAGGGCGCATCGTCGAGGTCTTCGGAATGGAGTCCTCAGGTAAGACGACGCTTGCCCTGCATATGATTGCCGAGGTTCAGCGAATGGGAGGGACCGCGGCGTTCATCGATGCTGAGCATGCCTTGGATCCGACCTACAGTTCGGCATTGGGCGTTGATTTGGATCATATGCTGATCTCTCAACCCAATTCTGGCGAACAGGCTTTGGAGATTACCGAGCAGCTGACGCGTAGCGGCGCCATCGATATCATCGTCATTGACTCGGTCGCGGCGTTGGTTCCGATAGCGGAAATCGAAGGCCAGATGGGCGATGCTCAGGTAGGCTTGCAGGCTCGTTTGATGAGCCAGGCCATGAGGAAGCTATCGAGCGCCATTTCGCAGTCCAAGACGATTGTCGTCTTCACCAACCAGATGCGTTCGATGATCAGCACATCGCGTTTCGGCCCGTCGACGACAACGGCAGGCGGATGGGCGCTCAAATTCTATGCTTCGCTACGTCTGCAGATGTGGTCTTCAGGCCGCATCGAAGAAGGCACTGAGCGCGTGGGAACCCATGTCAATGTCCGTGTGGTGAAGAACAAGGTGGCCCCTCCGTTCAAAGAAGCCATTTTCGACGTCATCTATGGCAAAGGGATTGTTCGATCACGCGATCTGATTAACACGGGCGAAGCACTTGGCCTCGTGACCCGGAGCGGATCATGGTATTCGCTCGGAGATGAACGATTGGGCCAAGGCATTGGCAATAGCGCCCAAGCGCTTGAGGACGATCCCAAGCTTGCTGACAAACTGGAACTGGCGATCCGTGAAAAGGCTGGCTGGGGCAAGACGAAGGAAGCTCCGGTGACGACCGCCGCCGTCAAACCAGATGAAGCCAAACAACCCAAAGCCAAGTGATCCTTGGGCCTATCTGACGTTGTTGCTGCGCTATCGGCCTCGCAGTATCGCCGAAGCGCGGCAGCGGATGGCCCAGCAGGGCTATGACTCTACGATCACTAAGGACACGATCGACCAAGCGATCGCGACCGGGCTTCTGGATGATGCCGGATTCGCCAAACTCTGGATCAGAGATCGGATGTGGCATCATCCCTTGTCACGCGCTGCGATCGCTCAGGAGCTACGTCAGAAGGGCATCGATCCTGAACTCGTTGCCGCTACCTTGCAGGCTGAGTACCCGGCCGTGCAAGAGGTCGAATTGGCGACGGGGTTGGCAGAGACCCGAATGCGTAACTCCTTGGGCATCAATCCAGACAAGCGCCGGAATCGACTCATCTCTTTGCTTGAGCGGCGGGGATTCTCTCGAGGCGTTGTCTATCAAGTTGTGACTGCCGTCGAAAAGGAGTTCGAGCGTGCCGAAGACTGATCAGCGAGTCGGCCTTGGTTTTGACGTGCATCCGTTTCACTCGGACCGTCCGCTGATTCTCGGTGGAGTCAAGCTTCGCGACCGTGATGGACTGCTCGGTCATTCAGATGCCGATGCGCTCATTCACGCCATCTGCGACGCACTGCTCGGTGCGGCCGGATTGGACGACATCGGGCACCAATTCCCTGACACGGACGCGCAATACAAGAACATACGAAGTACGCTTCTACTGGAACGTGTCATCGATTTGCTGTCCTCACATGGACTCTCTCCCGTCAATGTGGATGTGACTGTGATTGCCCAATCTCCGAAGCTTGCTCCTCACTTCCTAGCGATGAAGGGCGTGCTTGCCCCGATTCTTGGGCTATCTGCCGATCGAATTGGCTTGAAAGCGACCACCAACGAAGGGCTTCGCTCCTGGGGGCACGATGAAGGCATTGCAGTGATGGCCATCTGCCTTATTGAAACAGCCTAGCGATATCTCGATACGTAATCAGAAGCATGAGGCCGATGAGGATCAAGAAGCCAATGGCATGAATGATGCCTTCCCTCTCGGGAGAAATTGGCTTGCCGCGTGCCCACTCGTACAGCGCGAACACGGCGCGGCTTCCATCTAGCGCAGGAAACGGCACCAGGTTGATCAATCCGAAGTTCAAGCTCAAGAATGCCAACAACGTGAAGAAGTAGGCGCCGCTGACGCGGATGCCTTCGCCGAGAATCTTGGCAACCCCGACCGGCCCCTGGAACACTTCGCCTGCAGAGATTTGCTTGGTGAATATGCCACGGATGACATCAGCCAGCGCACGGATATACCCAACGAACTGATTGGATGCGAGTACAATGCCCTCGCCTAATCCGGCATGACGGTAGCTTACGCCCAGATCTGCAAATTGCGCGCCAGTAAACAATTCATCTGTTGTCATTCCTGCTGTGGGAACGGTGATGGTTGTAGTTGAGCCACCGCGCTGTAGGGTCAGGACAATCTCCTCTGTGGGCAGCGCATCATCCACTGCGATTTGCGCGGCAATCAGCGTCGATGTGGACTCATCGTTGACGGCAATGATACGGTCCGTCACGTGCAGTCCGACTGTCTCGAACGGGGATCCCGGTTCAAGGGACAGGATTTCGTTGGTAAATGCGGCGTAGAAAAAGTACGCGCCGATCACAAAGCGGTCCTCGTCTTCGACATACTCGGGAACGATGCTGAACTCGATGGGCTGGTCGTCTCGTTCGACAACAACTGAGATGGGCTCCCCACCCGAAGCATTGACGGCTGCGGTAATCTGTCCAAGCGCAAGGATTCGATGCCCGCTCATCTCCAGAATGCGATCGCCGAATTGAAGC
>JAHITR010000003.1 GCA_018817505.1 Candidatus Bipolaricaulota bacterium
GAGTTTGCAACCTGGGACAACAAGCTCTGCCTATTTCTCAACGAAGGCGATCGGCGTCTTTCCCGAAGCAGCAAGTCCATACCGTCACTTGTTTCTTCTCCTTCTGCGACAACCTACGGAGAAGACGTAATTAGGCTACTCACTGGTGATCTGAACGAGGATGCAATTGACGATGTCGTGGTCTGCGAAAGTGATGAGACGTATGTTCTTCTGGGAGACATAGAAAGTGGCCTCATACGAGGCGAATCGCTGACCCTTTCGCCAAAGAGAATAACGTCAGCAAACGAGCGACAAGCAGGAATAAGCCTATTCACTCCAATCTTGATGGATATCAACGCAGATGGCCATCTCGATTTGGTTGGCGTAGATACCTCGTCTGTTCCAGTCCGAACTCTCGTGTGGCTGGGAGACGGCACCGGAGAATTCACTGATGTTGCTGAGTATCCATATAGGCACTTGTTTGGATGGCCGTCAGACACAAATGGCGACGGATACGACGATATCCTCGCATGGCATATTGAATCTGGCTATCACGTACTGCTCGGAGGATCCGATGGCCTTCTACACCCTGAAGTGATTGAGATCGAGCCGTGGAAGGGCATTGGCGCGAACTTGATTGGCGACCTCAATGGAGACGGCCAAGCCGACTTCGCTGAAGCTTGGGGAATGGTGCTATGGCTCTACCTCGGAGAGGGATGGGGAGATCGTGGGGAGAGACTTCAGTTCGCCCCACACGCTGAGGGACAATTCAGCTATGATGTGACCACCATCGCTGGCGACTTCAACGGGGATGGCCGTCCAGATATTGCGCTGCCATCGCATTATCAGATCTCGATCATCCTCAATCGATTTCCCGAGACGAGGGATCGCGAATGAGAACTGCCTTTGCTCAATGCTTGTTGGGAGTCATGCTGTGTGCCGGTATCTCACTACAAACGCATGCCGACTACGCCGAAGAGCGATCAGTATTAGCCTCGTCGATCAGAGAGATAATAGAGCAAGGCGTTACTAGCGTCTTGATCTATGAACGAGACACTGAGACGCCAGTAGAAGAGGGACAGATGACGGCACAGTATCTTGCCAGGGATCTGTACGGAGGAGTTGGAGTCTCCATGCCAATTCATCCCGCAAACTCGCTTCAGCTGAGGTCCTACACTGCAACGGGAGGCCCGGTATACCATCACGACGCTGACAAGCTGAATCTCAGTACGAGCACGTTACATGATCTTCAGGATTGGCGCTTTGTTCTGGATGCTGCGACTGCAGCTGGGATCGAACTCTCAACCTATAAGGTCGCAGACGACCGAACGGCTGGCGCCATATTCAACGCTTTTGCAGGTCCTCCTGAAGAGAATGCCCAGTTGCCCGTCGGCTGGGATCTCTCAGAGGCTATTGATTGGGCTGACATCCTCGCTGCCTCTCGAAGTCTAGCAAACTCGTACATTCAAGGCGGGCACTCGCTTCTTGGCGTTGCTTTGCATAACCCCCAATGTCAACTTGGGGAGTCGATTCTGGCACCCGACATACCAGGAGCCGTGCTGGAACTAGCGCTCCTTGCTGTTCCACTCGATAAGGCAGTGAAAGATGTTGCGGAGTTCTCTGCAGATGTCATAGAGAAAGTCAATTCAGGTGATGCACGGCCAGACCTCATGGATCTGGTCAAGCTGGGCGCCAAAATTTTTTGGGATGAATCTATCGGATCACTAATTGCAATTGGCAGCCATGTTCTTGCTGCTGATATCATTGTTGCTGGTAGCACAAATGACGCCGTGTTAGATTTTGAGGCTCTTGGCATCCGGATGTCTCAGGCTCAGTTTCAAGCTCTGCGTCTCAGCAACCTGGCATCCACATTAAGTGCTCCTTTCTACATTGACTCTTACGCCTATCAGGAAAGCGAGACGAAACATCAGGAACTAATGCTCTCCGCGCAGGCAGCATACATGGCAGAGGTTATCAGCTACTGCGATGAGAACATCCGATTGAACCAGGAGTTCCCAACGGGATATCAAGGTGCCGCGGAGTATCTGCGCGGTCCGGTAAGGCCTAATCATGAACCCATGATTCAGAACATCTCCGGCTTCGCAATGAATCGTGGAGCCTGCGGTTCTTGCGATATTCACGTTATGGATGTAGATGGAGATGCAATTGACGTTTACCTCCAAGGCAATTCGCCCGGCGAGCTAAGACGAATCGATGATTTGTCAGAGCCTGGTTTGTTTGTCGCAGAATACATCTTCTGCGATCTCGACAGCGACAGCTCGAATGTCTTTCAGGTCGTTCTCTCCGCTACGGATAACCGATCGCCATTTGTGGAAGAGACCTTCACCGTCGTGCTGATGAACGTGCCGCCATGCTTTATGAGTGACACCGGCTGCGAATCACGCGGCGGCATATCTTTCGACGGGATGGTTCTCTCAAAGGGGCCGTCGGTGTTCACGATGGATCCGGCGTGGTACGAAGCAGGGTGTCTTCAATTTCGTGATCTGGATGGCGATGCACTGATATTCCGCATGACTCAGTTTCCGCGATGGGGAACTGCCAATCTGATGACGTCGGGTTCGGGCGGCAATTACTTCGTCACTGTGATGTACGAGATCGATCATGACGCGATGCTCGCGTGCCACCGCGCACAGCGAGATCTGGTTGATCAGTTGACTGTACAGGCTTCGGACCCCTATGGCGGAGTGTCCGAGGCGACGATGAATATCCGCTTAGATGTGGTCAATTCACCGCCTGTGTGCGAGAACGATACGGTTCTGACACCGTCTGGTGTGCCAGTGACGATCGACGTCTTGGCCAATGATTCTGACCCTGATGAAGATACGCTGACGATTGCTGAAGTCGCAACGCTTGGTAGGCTAGCTGTAGGGAGAGCATAGACATGCATTTCGGACTTTCATGGATACGCTCGTTTCGAGGGCCAGTCAGGTCGATCATGGTATCAATATCAACTCCGCCAAGCAGGCTAAATTACGGTCTTATGTGCCTTTTGCTGATAGTTGCTTACAACCCAATCTTGTGGTATTGTGGATGACTACTCGGAGGCACACATGAAGCGATCACTCCAGCGACTCCTAGCACTGGCCCTTACCCTCTGTTGCCTCCTGGCTTTCGGATCCACGACGGCTAACCAGCCCACGTCTGATTCGCCCGTCCTGCCCCTTTGGGAACCGGATTGGTCGCCCGCAAGTCTTCCCGAACGTGATTTCCCTGTCGACGCTGTCGAAGCAGATGTTACTGGTGATGGAGTCAAGGATTTCGTCATCCTCGGTCTCAATTCACTCTACAAGTTTGCTCTCGATGAGGAGGGAGCGCATCTCTACCGCTTGCCCATTGGCGATCGTTTCCGCGAATTCGGCGCATCGCTTGCCGGGAGCAGCTTGGCTAGCGGAGACCTCAATGGAGATGGATTCGATGATCTTGTTGTTGCGACACGCGGAAATGGCATATGGATCTTCCTACAACAGGAGAGGGCTGGCGATTTCGTAGCTACAACTGGGCAACGTATCGAGTATGGCGGGATCTTCACCAAGGCATGGTTGGCTGATCACACAGGAGACGGCATTCTCGACCTCATCCTGCCTGATCGTGTAGGAGATGATGGATGGCTGTTCGTGTTCGCGGGAGATGGAAGCGGAGAATTTGGCGAGCCTATCCCAATTGCTGGATTCGATCTTGAGATCCAGGATATGTACACCGTCAATGACCCGACTGAGCCTGGTATTTGGGCAGTTACGCACGGTGGAACATGGTTCCTTCCCCAAGGAGCCGATCAAGCAGAGGAGCGATTCTCTCTCGGCGGCAAGACCATCACTGTCGCAGATCTGGATAAAGACGGCGATCTGGATGTTTGCGTTGCGGGCACTTCGTTGCGCGTGTATTGGAACGAAGCCGATCAGTACCGAATAGATGACTTATATCTCGGGTACATCGCCAGGAACATCGATCATGGCGACCTTGATGGGGACGGTGATCCAGATCTTGTTGTCTGGAATCTCAGCCCAATGGAGACCACCGTCTTCAATAACCGTGAGGGAAAGTCCTTCGAGCGTTCTTCCTACGGCGCTGGGTACTCGTCTATGGCGGAATCAGTTACTGGGGCAATCTGTGCAGATGTAACAGGCGACGGCCTAGCCGACGTTGTATCGATGTCCTTCTTCGGCCGTGTCACCGTCCTCACAACCCAAGAGGGCGGGAGTACGAATCAGCTCCTTCAAGGGGCATTCTTGTTTTGCGAGATGGATATGGATGGCGATGGAAAACCCGAGATTCTGACCGATTGGCCAGATAAGCACCTAGCCTACCTCTCAGCGAATTCAACAGGTGTATTCGAACCCATCCTCATGCCTAGAGAAGGTTTTGATGATCGCCAATATTACGATTGGTGGACGCTGTTCGCACTTTCGTGTGACTTGGATGGCGATGGTGTCTCGACGCTCGTATTGTGGGAAGAGAATGGCCAAGGCGCGCAGTTTCTGTCCGGGTGGGAGTCAAACGAGAATGTCTGGACACAAACCTGGCAAGTCCCGCTTCGTGGAGGCACGACTCCGCGGCTCGTTGCTGGAGATATTGACAGCGATGGTCGCGAAGAACTGCTCATTGCTGATGGCATGCACTTCAATGTGTATGCGCTGGATGGAGACGAACCTGTGCTGTCAGACAGAATTCCGTGGGGCGATGACATTGCCCCCTTCGCCATGGCCGATCTGTCGCAGGGAGAACGCCTCGTCGGATTCCGGGCTGCCTACCGTGTGACGGAATTTCTTTGGCTCGATTCAGAAGGCGTGCACAATACGTCTGTTGAGTTGCCAGCGGCATCACCGTTGGACATCGTTGCCTATGATCTGGATGACGATGGATTCGACGAGTTAGTCTACACCGCTCTCGCTGTTCGCTACGAAAACGAGCTCCCCTACTTGGCAGTTGAGGTTGGCATTCTGCGCTACGACAGAACTGGCAATTGGACGATCCAAGGGCCATGGGAGTTGCACGGGTGGCCGACTGAGAGCGTTCCTTATCCATATGGCGGATTGGCTGTCGTTGAGGCAAATGAGGGAGCGGCGAGGATCGCAATCTCGTATACGGAGGGTCGCTACACCAACGGTGGAGTCGCATGGGTAGCACTTCCGTCGGATCCGGCACAGCATGTTACTGTCTCTTACCAGGCGCGTATTGCGGGCCCGGTCTTGTTCTCGCAGCACGTGGGAGGTCATCCAGTCATCATCTCCGTGACGTCAACCGATCCTCAGATCCTGCGTGTGCTGAGGTGGCCGGAATGAAGCAAGGATCAATGCTTGCGCTGATCCTCTTGCTGCTCGGCTCGGCTGTCACAGGGGCGGCACCAACAGCTCATTGCCCTCATTGTTTGGCCTCTGAGCCACAGCAGGCCACCGCGGAAGGGAATCAGAAGGGATTCTCCGTCGCTCTGCAAGTCATCGCAGATGAAATCCTCAGAGCGCTCGGCAGCAGCTCTCCCCTGACTGCTTTGCTGCCGACAATCAGCGCGGAGCGCATTGGTTCCATTGACGGTGCCATCTCAGTTGGCAGGTGTGATGGCTGTTGTGCAGAACCGTCACCAAGATTGGCTGTAATCCCAATAATCGAGTCACAAGGAATCGCTGAATCGCTGTTGCCAGACAGCTATGCCCATCCATCCCCTCGAACCGTAAGTGTGGAGGTTATCGGACCAACCATCTTGGACGCCCGAACCCCCGTTGAGAGATCAACTGCTTCCGCAATGGACCGCGATTCAGCCCCCTGGGAGATGAGTTCTCACTTCACGATCCGAGGGCAAAGCACGATAATTCGTTTCGATTTCTGGGGGTTATTCTCTGCAGCCATTCAGGCAGCACAAGAATCAGACCAAGTCGAGACAAGCACGAACCTCATTGAATGGTTGGGCGGCAAACAGCAGATGCGAATCACTGAGACATGGATTGGCGATGTCGTTCCCCACTGCACCTGCGTCGGAGATGGAGAGCAAGAGATCCTTGAGACGGTTAACCAGGCGCCTCAGTTCAAGTTCCAAAACGCCATCACGATCGCGATCCCGGGCACAACGGTAATCGCCAAAGCATTCACTGGTTCAGATCCCGATGGCGATCCACTGTACATCGTTCTTTCTGGACACGGTCTGCCTCCCGACGTCGTGGACTACTTTGTCGATCCAGAAACCGGGACGATGACGATCACAGTCGGAGATCTCGATGCGCAGCTGGTTGAAGGACTCGTGCATGGTTCTGAGACCAAGAAGATCTACGTTTACGATCTCAGGCTCGGAGCCAGTGTGGTTCCAGGTGAGTATCCTGCTGAAGGTGACTACTACCATGAGAGCTATCAGGACGTGTACATCACCTACTCCGTGGATCAGCCTCCAGTTGCCCGTAGTATCGAACAGACCAAGTCAATCCAGGAGCTGCGAACCGAACGCGGTGAATACCAAATCCGAGCCATCTTCGGGGCAGCTGACGGTGATCCCCATGGGAAAAGCACAGACCGTCTCTTGGGATTCCGAGTCCGGGAAGGACAAGATCTCGCGGGATGGATTCAGCACACACCCAGGTTGGACCCAAGGACAGGCAGCGGCCTACTGTTTTGGTGCCCAGAGGACAATGGATCTGAGGCAATTTGCTATTCGGAAGCCCTATTCGAGTACCAGGATGGTCATGGCGGGCCTCCACCTCCAGGCAAGTACGTCATTGAGTTTGAGGTTTACAAGATGATCCAATCCACAGGGGAAACGTGGGGCTTCAGCACCGGAACCTTCACACTGACCGTCACAAACGATGCCCCGGTCGCCGTAGAAGACCGGTACGAAAACATCAGGCTGTATCAATCCTGCGGCTATGCGGAAATCATCACAGGGTCGGTACTCGCCAATGATTACGACATCAATGGAGACAGACTGGAGGTTCACGACGAAGGGGCGTCTTCAGATGTACCAGTGTTCGGTGTCGCCAATGTCGTGATACCCTTGTCCGAGCCAATACGCGGGGCACTTCTTCTTGAGAGGGATGGCTCATTTGTCTACACAATCGATCCGGAGCATCCGGATGGGAATTGGTTCACATACCGAGTAAGAGATGAGCGAGGCGGCCTATCTAATCCAGCGGTTGTAGAACTCGTCGTGAATCCCACATCTTCGAATCATCCGCCAAGTTTGGCAGTCACGAAGCCCAGCATACATGAGAGCGTCTATGGTGAGAGATTAGTCCTCTTTGCTGCCTCAATCGGCGATGTCGATCTCGATTGCGACGATTCGTCAGAGATTCTACGGATTGCCATCGAGACTGATTTGGAGAATCTGGAGATATTCAAGGATCAGTCCTGGATACGCCTCAACGATGTTGCCCCCTTCACCATCAATCGCTTGGCCACTCTCGCTTCACGAACCCTGGATAACGGGATCGAACTTCCAATTCGAGGTGTGATCCCGGCAGGCAGGAAGACCAGTTGGTTGGAGGTACGTGTAACCGACCTTGCGGGAGAAGCTGCCGGCGAGCGTTTGGTGTTCAACTCGGGGAATTGGTCCCCCGAGACTCTCATCAACAATGAGTGGGTAAGCGCAGGCAATGCATCTTTTGACGGGATGGTTCTCTCAATCGGCCCGTCGATGTTCACGATGGATCCGGCGTGGTACGAAGCAGGGTGTCTTCAATTTCGTGATCTGGATGGCGATGCACTGATATTCCGCATGACTCAGTTCCCGCGATGGGGAACTGCCAATCTGATGACGTCAGGCTCGGGCGGCAATTACTTCGTCACTGTGATGTACGAGATCGATCGCGAGGCCATGTTGACGTGTCACCGTGATCGTCGCGATCTGGTTGATCAGCTCACTGTGCAAACTGCCGATCCCTACGGAGGTGTGTCCGAGGCGACGATGAATATCCGCTTTGATGTGGTCAATTCGCCGCCTGTGTGCGA
>JAHITR010000034.1 GCA_018817505.1 Candidatus Bipolaricaulota bacterium
GAGGGCCTTCAGTTGATTCAGGCATCCGATGCTTGGGATGCCTTGGTCACCAAATGGCTGGTCGGCAACTAGCGGATTGAGGCGGGGGGGCCACGCCCCCCCCGCCCCGCCTTCCATCATGGCCGATCTTATCGCGGTATGTACTGTGTTGCTCAGCGGACTGGGAATGACGCTCAAGCTGCTTGCCTACGCTTTGGCTGTCGGATTCGTCTTCGGGTTGCCGATTGGCGTGCTGCACGTTTTTGGCGCATGGCCGATTCGGCTTGCCTTGCGGGGATTCGATCTGGTGATGCGCGGCTTCCCCGCCATCGTGCTTTTGTTCTTGTGCTATTTTGGATTGGGAGGAATCGGCGGGATACACCTCACGTCGCTGCAAGCGGCCGTGCTCGCTCTGGGCTTGCGTAGCGCTGCCTATCAAGGCGAGCTTGTGCGCGGGGCGATTGAGATGGTCGATCAGGGACAGCTGTTGGCCGCCCGTTCGGTCGGCTTGTCTACTTTCGGGGCGCTTCGTTCGATCATCCTGCCGCAGGCGTTGCGTTTTTGTCTGCCCGGCCTAGCCAATGAATACTCGATCGTATTGAAGGATACGTCGCTCGCTTTCACTGTCGGCGTGGTCGAGATGATGAGTCGCGCCAAGTTTCTGGCGATCAGCAGCCATCAAATGACGTTGGTCTATTTGTCTGTCGCCGGGGTCTATTGGGCGCTCACGCAAGTCGGTTTGGCGAGCTTCTTTGCTGCAGAGCGAGGGACGCGCATTCCGGGGTTGGGCTCCACCCAACGGTCGCCCCGATGCTGAATGGAGAGCTGTTCCTCCGATTACTCGACGGCTGGGCGATGACCGTTCGCCTCGTGGCCGTCTCCGCGCCTGTGGGGCTACTTGTCGGACTGGCAGTTGGTGCGGCTCGTGTGTATGGCCCGCTTCCCATTCGCTGGATCGCAGCCCTGTTCCAGAGCATCTTGCGCGGCGTGCCGCTTGTCGTTCAGCTGTTCATCCTTTACTACCTGTTGCCGCGCGCCGGATTGCTTCTAAGCCCGTTTGTGGCCGCAACAGTCGGTTTCTCGCTGTGTAGCGGCGCCTATCACAGCGAGTACGTCCGTGGCGCGCTGTTGTCCATAGACCAGGGTCAGATGGAGGCCGCTCGATCACTGGGCATGACGCGACTTGAGGCGATTGTGTACGTGGTCCTTCCCCAGGCAACGCGCAAGGCTGTTCCAGGGTGCGGGAATGAACTCGTTTACTTGATCAAGTACTCCTCGCTCGCCTATCTGGTGACCTTGGTGGATCTCACAGGCGCAGGTCGGATTCAGGCCAATGCGTCCTTTCGCTTCTTCGAGGTGTTTGTGGTCGTTGGCTGTCTCTATTTGATGATGGTGGCAGTCGCCCGACTAGGGCTTGCCTGGCTTCAGCGACGATGGCGAAGAAGCAGCGGCACATTCACAGAGGCCTGAATCAGAAGGCGCTCATCCTTGGGAGCCCATGAGCAGCGTGCACGCTGGTCGGCGATGACCGAACGGAGTACCTTTGGGTGCGAAACGTGAGACTTCGGAGGAACGAGCATGGCACTACGACAAACCTACTTGAGCTTGAAGAAGGAATTGCCTGAAGACGCAGATCACGTCCTGGTGATGCGGGGGCGAGGAAATGACGAATTGGCTCCATCGAAAGAACTGCTCGACGACTTCAATGCGTGGAAGGCCCGCTTCAAGACAGGGCAGGGGTTCGAAAACGCCTACGACTTTGCTTGGAAGAGGAGCAATTACGAGAAGCGATTTCGACGTCGCATCCAAGGAGATTTGAAAGCGCTGGCTAGGCTGCAGGAGCTGGCCGAACAATCCCGCACCCGCGACATCTTCCTCATCTGCTACGAAGCTTACGACAAGCCATGCCACCGCATGCTGCTCCTGAAGATCGCCGAGGAGGAGTTCGGAGCCGTCGTCGATCACATGCCGTTTACGCCGACTTCCTCGATCTGATTCTTGTCACAGCGGTCGCACACAGCCGGCGGCGGCGTTGCGACCCACCTTCATCATCTGAACATCCTGGCCACATATCCGCCCCACATCGCCCCGCTACCGTCAAAGGGTTAGCGACGCGCTTAACTACTGCCACTGCAAATGAGGCGGTAGTGACGTGATAACCGATGAGGGAGGTCTCATGAAAAGGACAGTATGGGTGGCAATCAGTTCGATCCTTGTGTTGGCAGCCGCAGCAGGAAGCCTAGCTTTGCGTGACAGTTGGCGGGATTCGGAAGAGGATTCGTCGGCTGTTGCCAGTGAAGTGGCCACTGGGGATGTGGCCAGCGCAACGGGAGGGGAGTTGGAACTCGTTCTCCTGGCTCAAACAGCTGCTGGGACTCTGCCCGTTGCGGATGGGGTGATTGCTGCCGACGAATACCGAAATCGACTTCTCGATCCACAAACGGGAATGACGCTATGGTGGCAGAACGACGCAACCAACCTCTACGTCGGTCTTGTCAGTCCGGGGACAGGATGGGCTGGCGTTGGCTTTAGCCATCGCACAGGGAAACCGGGCTCGAATATCATTATCGGCGCGGTCAGCAACGGGCAAGTGACCCTACGCGATGGTTATGGGGTGACGAAATCGTTGCACGCGACGGATCAGACGTCATCGCTCCTAACCGGCGGTGGCAGCGAAGCCAACGGACAGACGATGCTTGAGTTTTCCATTCCGCTGGCGGCCACGGATGCGCAGGATGTCTCACTGGAACCTGGCCAGGTCGTTCAGGTCATCCTCGCCTATCAATCGAAGAAAGATAGTCTCACTGCCGAGCATACCCGCTACGCCATGACGCAGATCCAGCTTGACTAGCTCATCGGGCTATCCCCTGCATTAGCGCCCAAATCATGAAGACGAGGACGCCAATCACAATCTGCCAAGGCACAGACAGATCAACGGTTGGCGTCCTCGCTTTTTGTTGGCAACGACAGCGCCTTGAGCAACTAGGGACCTGTGGGCTGGGTTTGAGCCTCCACAATAGGCGGCGGTGACGCGGGTCCAGAGGTAACCCGATGGGTTGGCATCATGACCACTGCGGCCACCAGAGCGATCAGGGCACCAATGACTGCGGCTTTGCCGAACTGATCACGCCACCCAGCGATACCTAGCCCGAGAGCACACACACCAAGCATTCCGCTGAGCATAAGGCCACCCCGAAGCAGGGCGTCGGATATCGTTGCTCCCAGCACGAGGGAAAGCGCAAATAGCCCGAGTGCGCCCAAGAAGAAGTAGAAGCCCAATCGTCCTAGCCAGCGGCTGCGGCCAACGCGGATGGATGCCTCGATCTCGTCCTGTTGGCGGTACGACTGCGGTGCGTCCATCCCCGACAACACGGCACGAACCTCATCCATGCTAGGCGAACCGGAGGGGGTCCTGTTGGTCAATTCGTCGTAAATATGCGCGCGAAGGCCGTCAAGGATTTCCCGTCGCTCGTCGGGGTCGTGGTGGGCAAGTGCCCGCTCAACTTGGCTCAAGTACCTGTCAATCAGGCGGCGTCCTTTTGCTGGCGTGTTCATGAGGGTGTTCCTTTGGTCGAATCCGTATCCGTTGATCGTAACTGGCTAACACTTTCCGTGAGAAGATCCCAGTACGCATTGAGTGCTCGCAATCTCTCTCTTCCCGGTGCCGATAAGCGGAAGACTCGTCGGGGTGGCCCCGCTTGCGAGGGTTCGTCGCGAACGAGGAGGAATCCCTCGGCCTTCATACGTGCCAGGATGGGATAAACCGTACTCTCGCGGACGTCAAGCCCTTCCACGTTCTTGAGTCGCTGGACAATTTGGTAACCGTGATCCTCGTGCACAAATAGGAGATTGAGCACGCACAACTCCAGCAATCCTCTCCGAAACTGGCTAATCCATAGGTTCATCGTTACTCTCTTTCGCGTACTACGCACCGCATAGTAGCAGAGAAAGCCAACCCTGTCAAGTCGATGCAAGGGGGAATTCCATGGAATTCTTCGGCCGGGCATCTGCAGTGCGATCGTTGCGCACGCACTCATTAAAGCGCGTCTGTTTGCAGATCGGCTTGGCCGCTCAACGCTAGAGAAACTGCCATACGTGTTCCTACGCAAACACAGTGCATCCGTCAAGAGTTGCCATCACAGCAGATCGTTCTTATGGGCAATTTGCGTTATTTGCTATGGGCTGTTTCTGGGGACCTGATGGACTATTCGGTATCTTGCCTGGGGTTGTTCGGGCCACGAGGCCCAATGCACAGTCCAAGCGATCGCGGAGGTGTCTCTCTAGAA
>JAHITR010000207.1 GCA_018817505.1 Candidatus Bipolaricaulota bacterium
CAACTCGCCACGGGCGAGTTGTTTGAAGAATTGGCGTCGCCCATTCTTTAGGGTCGATGTGCAGGCATGAGCTAGTACGAGAACTCGCTACGGGCGAGACGGCTAGGATAGCTCAAGCGATTTGATCCAGAGTCGTGACTCCAAAGGATTGGTCTTGGCAGATGTTCTTGCAGGCGCTTGTTTGCGTGCTGAATTCCAAGGTGGAATTGCGGGACCACCCGAGAATCAAGCACTGCTTGATTCTCAAAGGAACCCAGCTTGCCGAGTTCCCGTTTCCAGACTAAATCCAGTATGTCTTGCCATCCTGGCAGATCTCGACTCCCGGGATAGGCTGCGGCGTCTCGCTCATGTGCGTGGCCAGAATGGTCGAGCCTTGCTCGGTTAGCCACTTGGCGAGTTTCACGAAGGCGGGGCGATCCATATGTCCGGGATCGTTCGACTCACACGGATGGGTGAGTTCGACGATGGCAACATCTACCTTGTCGAGCAGTTGGCGCAACGGGGAGCATTCTCCTGTATCGCCCGTATAGCCAATTGTGCGCCCCTTGTACGTGAATCGATACCCGAAGGCATCTAGGTCGAAGTGATCCATGGACATGGCCGTGAATTTCAGATCGCCGGCTTGATACTCTCCCTGATGCGGAATCTCGACGAACGCGAGTGGAACACGGGGCTCGAACCCCTTTTTGCGCATATCAGGCCACGCCAAATCGCACAGGTGATAGGTAATCTGCTCCAGCCCGGATGGGCCGATGATGACGATGGGATTTTCTCGACAGAGACGGATGCAGTACTCAAGCAGGAGAAATGGCAAGCCGAACATATGATCAGCGTGCAGATGGCTGATGAATATGTAGTCAATTCGTGAGAAATCAGCACCCAAACGATGCAGTTCTGGAATCGTCGTTGGAGGAAGGTCGAGAAGGATCCTCCCATCCACAAGAAGCGAACTCCAATCTCGGCCGTCCGTGAGTGCCGCTCCCGATCCCAAACAAAGGAGAGGGATTTGTTCGCTCAAAGCTTACTTCCGCGCGTCGTCAGTGGCTCGCAAGCGTCGTACGAGCTCTTCAAGCATGCTCAGCGCGACCTCGGGGTGATTGGCAATAATGGATTTCATCGCCCACTGGGAAAGAATCCAACACTTGGTTTCTGTGATGGCGACGACATCTGCTGTTCGCAGCTGACCATCAATTACACCAAGCTCTCCGAAGAAGTCGCCAGTTCCGAATTCTGCGAGCTTCACGCCGTCTTTGATGACCTCAGCTTTTCCGTCCAGAATGAGATAGAAGCCGACGCCGCCCTGACCCTCCTGAACGACCTTGCCGCCAGGAGCGACTGTCTTCTGGACCGCTGACTTGATCATCGACTCGAGGCTTTTCTCGGTCGTGTTGCCGAACAGCGGCGTGCTCTTGAGGAGGGCAATGATTTGCTTGTTGTCCATGTTGTTGCTCCTTTGTGCGTCACTCAAAGCTGAATTCGATGATATAATACGCCCAGTGGCTTTTCCAGCCGAAGGGAGCCTGCGTGTCCTGGAGCCGTACGCTAAAAATCAGACAACTTCTTCGCGCTCAACTTGAGATGGGAGAGGAGATTGCCCTTCTCTTCTCAGATATTCGCGGATTCTCCACATACGCGGCTGAAATGGGCGATCGTGCCGCGTTTCGCCTGACCCAACTGCATGAAGGCATCCTGAAGGATCGAATTTCGGAGTACGGCATTGTCGTGAAATCGCTTGGAGACGGTGTGATGGCGGCTTTTGAGTCGTCTGTGCTCGCGATTCGATCAGCAGTATCTATTCAACAAGCCTTTCGGGAACGAAATGCCGATAACGTTGATGATCCAATCGATGTGGGGATCGGAATTGCTTCGGGCACACCCGTCATGACCGACATCGATTTCATTGGGCATTCCGTGAATTTGGCCCAACGGCTGTCCGGGCAGGCCAAGAGTGGGCAGATCCTTGTTCCCGCTTCCCTGTGTTCGAGAACGCTATTGCCCAAAGACATGCATTTCATGATTCTGGGCGAGCGGGTGTTGAAGGGAATCGGGGCAGAGTCCTTGGCTGAAGTGGTCTGGATGCACGAGCTGGCAAGAATTTCGGATGCGCTGGATCAAATTACCCTCATCCTCACCGAGCGAGGGACCGTAGTCGTTGAGCTTGCCAAAGATGGCAAGCAGGAAGTCCGCGAGGCCATGGAACAGCTTCTGCAATCACGTGCAGAAGAGGATGGAGCGATGACGGCGTTTCTCCAGCGAGCGGTTGCTCGATTCGCCAAACGCCTGATCGGCCTTCCATTTAGTGCATTGCGCATTGCCCGAGAGCAAAGCGTCGAAAAACTGAATCTCACGCTTCGCGGAAGCCAATTGACGATCCGGACCGAAGAAGGCATTTTTGCTCTCAAGGGTGTCGATCCTCTGGCAGCCCAACGCTTCATTGAGCATGCTCAGAAGGTCGGCTAGACATGGTGAACAGGCGGTTGTGTACCATCGAGAACCCGCTTCCTGAGCCGATTTCAATCGCGATTTGCCAGAAACTATCTGAAGAATCGTGTTGATCCGGCTGGCTGCTTGTTCTAGAATTGTTTAAAGACCGATGTAGGGGGAGACAACGACCATGGGTAAGCGTGAAGTCCTAGAAAGCACTCTCAA
>JAHITR010000208.1 GCA_018817505.1 Candidatus Bipolaricaulota bacterium
CGCGAACCTACTTCATGAGCCAATGCCTGCCCCCAAGTTCAATGAGAGCAGCCAGCCACAAGGAGGTCGCATGCAGGAACTACTGACCAGGATTGCCAACCAATCAAGCGGGTGGATTGAGCTTCGATTTCAGGAGCGCAAGACCAAACAGATTGCTGTGCGAAATGGGACGCTGGAGGAATCCTCGAGCAAACGAATCCAGGGTATTGGAGTCCGTGCCCTTATCGATGGTGTCTTTGGATTCGCCAGCACGACGGATCTGACTGAACAGGGGATCCTGCGGGCAGTCGCTGCTGCACAAGGCGCTGCGCGAACATCGTCAGGCGCTAAGAAACATCGAATCAAAGGATTGGCTGATGCCTCGATGGGCGTCGGCACGTTCCCGGTCCCAACCACCGATCCTCTGGACAATCATTCGCTTGAAGAGAAGCTAGCGCTGGTGATGACGATCGATGAGCGCATCCGCAAGGGCTCCTCTCTCATTGTTTCGTCATCCACGTCCTATGGGGAGATTCAAGACGAAAAGATCATCGTCACCAGTGATGGAGCCAAGGCGCACGTATTTATCTCCATTCCCGAGTTCCGGGTCATGGCCGTGGCCCAGAAAGATGGAGACCAATGCTTTGGGAATGGTGCCAACGGTGTGAACGGGGGATGGCAGGACCTCATGAGCCTCACACCACCCGAGGAGCTCGCCGACTATGCTGTCCGTATCGCCGTCGAACAACTTGATGCCCCACATCCGCCTGGAGGTCTGGCTACTGTTGTTCTCGATCCGGGTCTGGTCGGCGTTTTAAGTCATGAGGCCATTGGACACTCCGTTGAAGCGGACATTGTACTTGGCGGTGCCATCACAGCTAACAAAATGAATCAGAAAGTCGCTTCAGAACTGGTGACCATGGTCGATTCCGGCGTGTCCGAGCACCGACCCCACGCCACCGGTACGCTGGCAGTAGATGATGAGGGCGTTGCCACTCGAAAGACCACGTTGATCGAAAACGGCATCCTCCGCTCCTATCTTCACAATCGCGAAACTGCTGCCCACTTTGGCGTCGAACCGACAGGCAATGCCCGTGCATTCGAGTACAGCGACGCGCCGATCATCCGCATGCGCAACACCTACATCGAGCCAGGAGTCACCCCGGTCGAGGAACTGATCGCGGGCGTGGAAGATGGCTTCTACATGTGTGGGCTTGGCTTCGGCGGACAAGCAGATTCCAATGCCGAGTTTATGTTCGGTGTCCGCGAGGCGAGGGAAATCAAGAACGGGAGAATCGGCAAATTGGTGCGCGGAGCCACGATTTCCGGGAACGCGTTCGATGTCCTCAACTCAGTCGATGCCGTCGGCAGCGATTTTAGGTGGGATCTTGGAGCCAGCACGTGCGGAAAATCTCAGTCAGCCAAGGTGGACGCAGGTGGCCCGCATCTGCGATGCAAAGGTACAATCGGAGGCCGACAGTGAACAACGAAACCATCCTACGCGAGCGCTGTCGAGAAGCGCTCAAACTGACCAAGAGCCACGGTGCCGACGAAGTCGAAGTCTTCGCCCAAACCGTGCATTCCATCTCTGCGGATATCGAGAAGCACGATTTGCAGACGTCGAGCAGTCAGCAGGAGACGATGGTCGGCATCCGCGCGCTCGTCAACCAGCAAGTGGGATTCGCATGTACCAATGTGCTGGATGACCTGGAAGCGACCTGCGTTGACGTCGTCAAGCTCGCCAAGGCTTCGCCCAAAGACGAGAATAACGTGTTTGCCGATCCCGTTACCTTCGAGCCCGTGCCTGATCTGTACGATAGTCATTCCGAATCGTTCTCCGTCTCAGATGCGGTCGCGCAGACCATTCGGATGATCGAGGCTGCCGATGCCATTGACCCACGCTTGGTGATTGGCGGAGGCACCTTCTCAGCCAATCGCGAGCTGCGCTGCATCGTCACCAGCAAGGGCGTGGATCTGGCAGAGAAGGCGAGTCTGTTCACCTACTACGCTCTAGCGACAGCCAAGGATGGCGAGAAGGTCTCCAACATGGCCTTTCACTTTGATGCCTGCCATTTCGTCAAGGACGTTAACGTCGTTCCGGTCACCGCGCGTGCTTGCCAAGACGCGCTGGGCTCCTTGGGAGCGCAGAAGGGTGAGTCGTTTGTCGGCCCCGTGATTTTGGCTCCGACTGCGGTTGAGGACGTACTCGTTGGCTTGTTCGCATTCCAGCTCAATGCCAAGAATGCGCTTCGCGGCTCTAGCCGCTGGGGAAAGTCGCTGGGCGAAGCAATTGCCCATACTTCACTTACCGTGACCGACAATGGCCGACTTCCCGGTGGTGTGGCCACTCGATCGTTTGATCGCGAAGGGATGCCCCATCGAGAGCTTGTACTGATCGACGCCGGGGTTGCCATTGCACTGATGCATAACGGCTATACGGCAAGAGCAATGGGCTCGACCAATACAGCGCACGCGTCAGGTTCGGCTCGATCAACGCCCGGCATCGGTCTGACGAATCTGTCCATCCAGCCAGGCAACAAGTCCAAGGACGACCTAATCGCCGATGTCAAGCAAGGGCTGCTTGTCAACCGATTTTCCGGCAGTTCAAATCCCATCTCCGGTGATTTCTCGGGCGTGGCCAAAGCGGCGACACTCATCAAGAACGGGAAGCTGGACAGGCCGGTGACCGGGACGCTGATTGCGGGCAATGTGTTCGAGGTACTCAAGAATCTTTCGGGTGTATCGTCTGAAACCGAACGCACGTTCGCAGCCACACTCCCGTACCTACGCTTGGAGGGGATTTCTGTAACCGCTGAGTAGTGTGTTAGGACGGGAACTGATAAGAACCGTGGGGAGCGTCAACCGCTCCCCACGGTTTCATTGGTCGTCGTTCCAGCTCTATAGAAGCTTCGGCGTATCCGCGGGAATCCTCATCTCAGTCCAGATCCAGTCGATATTCTCGGAAAGAGCCTCGAGCGCTCGTTCTGGACCACGCGCCAACAGCACGATCGTCCACTCGTCTGGGCGCTGTGCTCGAATGAGCACGACGTCATCCGTACTTTCGCTCCGATAGGTCACACTGACGTCGTCTCCCTGCCACGCGCCCATGGGCATTGATACCGACGAGATCTTGGTGTAGTCCTCTCCGAGATCAAGCCGCAGGAAGGCCTCACTGAGAACAACATCCAATTCCGCGGCGTCCATGACGAGGATCCACACGTCAATGTTTGCGTTGGGATCGGTCATCGTGATCGCGTCTGCGTCATTTATCACTTGCCATCCCATCGGAGGAGTCACGCTGAACAGCCCGTCAGGATGCACGTATTCTGATGCGGTTGTGCGGATCTGCTGCTCCAGGACCGAGATGGGAAGAGGCCGATCGATGCCTTTGTCCCAATACACGACGGCATAGGCAGTCACCAAGATTCCCAACCAGACCCCTGTCAATATCAGTGCATTCTTCATTCCCTAGGCCTCCCTTCTCCCCTCCATGCTTGATCAGACTCGATGTTCCCTCTTGCCATTTTAGTCAAAGTGCCTTCATGAGCCAACAGTTGACCGTGCCCGATTCACTTGGCAGGACCGTTCAGGCATCCTACAATGCTTTGGGTGATCAAGATGCGAATGCTCCCAGATCTTCTAACACTGTCACGCGGACTCGTGGCAGTCGCAATCCTTGGACTTGGCTTTGTTGGCGAGAGAGCACTTGAGGCCGTCATCTTGCTGACCATCCTTGGGTGGACAACGGATATCCTTGACGGACGGCTGGCTCGCAAATACAACAAGCCTGCAACATGGATCGGAGAGCGAGAGTTTGTCTTCGATATGCTGATGGTGTTTTCAGGGCTCTGCTATCTCGTATTGTCGGGGTTGACCAATGCCTGGCTCGCCTTGATTTATGTTCTCGTCGCAGCGGTTTGTATCGCCATCTTCCGCTCCAAAATGATTACCATGTCCTTCGCCACCCCGTTGGTTGCCCTCCCGCTCATTGTGGCGTCAGTCAGAGCACCCCGGGCAGCCTTGTGGTATTTGATATGGATTGCGGGCGCATTGCTGCTTGACTGGTCCCGATTCAAGGGAGTCGTTAGGGAGTTTCTTGAGAACGCGAAGAAATTGGCCCAGCGATACATGTCTGGGTGATCTCGCGTCAGTCAAACAGGCGGTTGTCTGATCGCTTCTTTCCCATGTGCATGTATGCACGATCGGTGGCAATTCGTCCCTGCGGCGTACGCTGGATAAAGCCTTCTTGTAGCAAGTAGGGTTCCACAACGTCCGTAATCGTGTCGCGTTCCTCTGAGAGCGATGCAGACAGGGTCTCTAGCCCAACTGGTCCACCTTCAAACTTGTTGAGCAGCGCGTTCAATACGGCATGATCCAATTCATCCAATCCCGCCTCGTCAATACGTAGCAGATCCAGTGATCGGCGCGCAATATCGCGATCGATGTGGCCATCTCCTCGAACATCAGCATAGTCGCGTGTGCGTCGAAGCAAGCGATTGGCGATTCGCGGAGTTCCCCGCGATCGTTTGGCCAATTCCTCCGCACCTTCCATGCTCACTTCAATGCCCAAGATTCGCCCCGTTCGAATGATGATGGTGCGCAGATCCTCGACTGAATAGAAGCCCAGTCTGAACGAGACCTCGAATCGATCGCGCATGGGAGCAGAAATAAGCCCAGCGCGCGTGGTCGCTCCGACGAGTGTGAACGGTGGCAGATCAATGCGGAGCGACTGCGCATTGGCGCCTTCGCCCAAAATGATGTCGATTTTGTAGTCTTCCATCGCTGGATAGAGGATTTCCTCGACATTGCGCCGCAATCGGTGGATTTCGTCGATGAAGAACACATCGTGTGGTCGCAGATTGGTAAGAATGGCAGCAAGATCGCCCGCCTTCTCGATGGCTGGACCTGAACTGATGCGAATATCTACACCCATCTCACTGGCGACAATCTGAGCAAGTGTTGTCTTTCCTAGCCCGGGCGGTCCCTGCAATAGCACATGATCGAGAGGTTCCTCGCGTTGCTTGGCAGCAGCAAGAAAGATGCGGAGTTTCTCTTTGCTTTCCTCTTGGCCAATGAAGTCATCGAGCGTGGATGGACGAATATTGGCAACAGACTGCTCGTCATCTGGCTCGACCCCGGCGATTCGTTCCATCCTCATCGTTTCACATTGTACTGGCACGAATCGACTCCATTCAAGTTCCCATCGAACATTTGGAGTGTGTACCGCTGCAATGCTTGTGATATTATCGCCGCAGAGGTGAGCCATGGAGCAAGGCGCAGTCGTCAGTATCGGGACGTTTGACGGCATTCACCTCGGTCACCAAGCCATTCTTCATGAGCTTCGGCGTCAAGCTGAAGCTCATTCGCTACGCAGCATCGTTTATGCCTTCTCCGATCCCCCGCGATGGGCGTTGCACGGAGGCGAGGAACGTTTCTTGTTGCTTCCGACTCACCTAAGGCTGGAGATGCTCGGCAGGTATGCTGATGGCGTCTTGCCGATAGCCTTTGAATCCGTATGTCGCATGGAGCCAGCAGATTTTGTGGAGACCGTTCTCATCGGGCAGCTTCACGCTCAAGTCGTCGTCGAAGGAGCATCGTTTCGATTTGGACGAAATCGTTCAGGGGATCTCGAGACGCTCCATGCATTGGGCAACCAGATGGGATTGAAAGTCATTTCCGTGCCGCCCGTTTTGGTACACAAACACGCTGTGTCAAGTACGCGGATACGGGCAGCAGTGAGGACGGGCGATTTTGAGACAGCTCGCGATTGCCTGGGACGATCGCCGGCTCTGATCGGCACCGTCGTTCGCGGCGACCATCTGGGGAGCAAGATGGGATTCCCTTCCGCCAATCTCTCCATCGACCCTCACGTTCTGGTTCCTCATCACGGCATTTACCTCGTGCATGCTACCGGAGACAGGTTTCGCGTAAACGGACTCTTGTACATTGGATTGCGTCCCACGCTCGGACTTGGCAAGCTGCGCTTCGAGGTCCACCTGCTGGATTTCCCCGCCAGCAACCTGTATGGCGAGGTCCTGGAAATCCATCTATTGACGCGAATTCGAGAAGATCGCACATTTCCTTCTCTAGATGCGCTGCGGGTTCAAATCGAAGCCGACATCAGGATCGCCCGAAACCTGCTGTCAGCATATCCTTTGTTCGAGGAACGCATCAGCAGTTGAAATGCGGAGTTGCGTCACCTACCATTTGCCTAGCATGTTAACGCTGGGAGTGGACACCTCTGAGTCACTGGGCGGCGTCGCGCTATATGACGAAGGCCGTCTGGCAGAGACACGGATGATGGATACTCCGTTGGCTCATGCGGAACGCTTGTTCCCTTTGATCGAAACGATCTTGGAAACATGTGCGGTTGACAAAAGCCAAGTCGAGTTGGTGAGTATCAACCAAGGACCCGGGTCCTTCACAGGACTTCGAATCGGACTAGCGGCCATGAAAGGCTTCTGCCAGTCCCTCGATGTCCCTTTGATTGGTGTAGACGGTACAGCCGTGTATCGTCAACTGGTCGAGGAGCATCAACGGGTGTGCGTTGTTCTGATCTCTCGGCGGGATTTGTATTATGTGAGATGGTTTGGTGGATCGAGACCCAAAGGGCCAACGGTTGTGATGCGAGAGGCCGAATTGGTCGACCGTTTGAGTCACGAAGAGCGGGAGCTTTGTTTGGTGGGCAGCGGTGCGCCCAGGCTTGGAGATCAACTCCGGCCTTGGCAGCACATTCGCATCGCCCCCGAGGCCTGCAACCAGCCCTCTCCGTTGGCAATTGCTCAGTGGGGCAGCAAGAACTATGTGGCCGACCAGTTGTATTCGGTCGAACCTTTGTATGTAGAACCCCTCCTCATCGGAGGGAAGGCAGCGTGAGGTGAGAGAACCATGTCTAGAATCTGTGAAGTTTGTGGCAAGCGACCGATTTCCGGCAACAAAGTAAGCCATTCCCTTCGCCATACGCGACGCGTCTGGGCGCCCAATTTGCAGCGCGTCCATGCCATCGTCGACGGCAAGAAGAAGTGGATACGCTCATGCACACGGTGCATCAAGTCCAATAAGGTCGTGAAGGCTGCCTAAAAGTCCTAGGGGGATCCGCTCGCTTGACTCAGAATACGCCTCCCGAGCACCAGAGACCCGCTTCTGATTCACTGTCCAATATCTTGGACGGTGAAATCGTTGCTTTGGAAAATGGTCGCGTTCAAATCCGATTGGAATCAGGGATCCTGGGAATTCTGGAGGACGTCGCTAATGCGAATGATGAATCCTTTATCCAGCTTGGACAGCATGGGAAATTCCAGATCTTGCGATGCGATGACAATGGCGAAACGATCCTTTGTCTGGTTTCCAGACAAGATCCAGAAGTATCTCCTTCTTTTGAACACGATGTCGACGAGTTGCAGAATGCACTCACGCATCATCACGCTCCACCCGCTGCTCATGAGGACACCTTCACAGCTTTGGATGAGCAGCGTATCCAACAATGGCTCAATCGAGTCGAGAAGAACCTTTCAGACCTTAGAAGAAACAGAGCGAAGCGGTTAGACGAAGAATTCTACTCCGGATGACAGGGGGAGGTTTTCCATGCCGAAAGGAACCGTCGTCTTCGACGCAGAGCGATGCAAAGGTTGTGGCCTGTGCATTGCGGCATGTCCCAAGAAGGTGCTTGCTTTCTCAGGGCAGCTCAACAAAAGCGGTTACGATGTCGCTCACATGGCGCATCCCGATGATTGCATTGGGTGTGCATTCTGCGCGATGACGTGTCCCGATATCGTCATCGAAGTCTATCGAGAGATCTAAGGAGGGGTGATGGGTGAACGATTGTTGTTGCGCGGCAATGAAGTCATTGCAGAGGCGGCCATTCGGGCCGGATGCCAGTGCTATTTTGCCTATCCGATTACGCCTCAAGCTGAGCTGTTGGAGCACATGGCAAACAACATGCCCCGACTGGGCCGGACATTCATCCAGGCGGAGTCAGAATTAGCGGCCATCAGCATGGTTTACGGCGCCGCAGGTGCTGGCGTGCGCACGATGACCTCGTCATCGTCCCCCGGCATCAGCCTGAAACAGGAAGGGATCTCCTATTTGGCCGGAGCCAATCTGCCCTGTGTCATCGTGAATGTCGTCCGCGGGGGACCTGGACTGGGTAACATTGCGCCTTCACAGTGCGATTATTTCCAGGCGACCAAGGGTGGAGGACATGGAGATTACCGATTGATCGTGCTGGGCCCTTCGACTGTGCCCGAGGCCGGCGAGCTGACCATGCTGGCATTCGAGTTGGCAGATCAGTACAGGATCCCAGTCATGATTCTTGCCGATGGCTTGCTGGGACAGATGATGGAACCGGTAGAGCTTCCCGACCCGATTGACCCAGCCAGTCTGCCAGCCAAGGAGTGGGCGACCACTGGTGCAAAGGGCCGAGCACCCAACATTATCCTTAGCTTCGAAATGGATCCCGAAGGCCTCAAACAGATCAATGACGACCTGCAAGCCAAGTACCGAACGATCACCAAGAACGAGGTTCGATACGAACAAACTGATACAGACGATGCCGACATCGTCATTGCCGCGTATGGCACAATCGGCCGCATCTGCAAATCTGTGGTGCGAATGGCGCGGGCGGAAGGAATCAAAGTCGGTTTATTCCGCCCGATCACACTCTGGCCATTCCCGACTGAGCCGCTCAAAGCGCTCTCCGAACGAGTCGACACCATCTTGTCTGTTGAAATGAGCGCTGGACAGATGTGGGAGGACGTGCGTTTGGCTGTCGCCGAGCGCGCCAAGACGCCATTCTACGGGGAAACGGGCGGCATCGTTCCCACGCCGCGATCGATCCTGAACGAGGTGAAGAAACATGTCCGCTAATCCGAAAAACATGGTCAAGGTTTTCGAACGTCCTGCGAGCCTGACAGACGCGAAATTCACCTACTGCCCTGGCTGCCACCATGGCCTACTCACTCGGATCATTGGCAATGTCTTGGACGAACTGGACATCGCTGATCGCACCGTGGGCATTGCCCCTGTTGGATGCTCAGTCTTTGCCTATCTGTGGTACAAGGCGGATTCGCAGCAGGTTCCTCATGGCCGGGCATGCGCTGTCGCCACAGGCATCAAGCGGGCGCGTCCTGAGTTGATCGTCTTCTCCTATCAAGGAGATGGAGATTTCGCCAGCATTGGAACGGCCGAGTCGATTCATGCAGCCAATCGAGGTGAGAACATCACCGTGATCTTCGTCAACAACCAGATTTATGGCATGACGGGCGGAGAGATGGCGCCAACAACGCTCGTGGATCAGAAGACAACGACCACCCCCCTTGGCCGAGATCCAAAGGTTGCCGGCTATCCCATTCGGTTCTCAGAGATGATCGCCACCCTGGATACGCCAATCTACGTCACAAGGCAAGCCCTGTTCGATACCAAACACATTATGGACACGACCAAGGCCATCAAGAAGGCGTTTCAGAACCAAGTTGACGGCAAGGGATATTCACTCGTTGAGGTCCTTTCGACATGTCCCACCAACTGGCGCATGTCGCCCGTGCAATCCAACAAGCATGTCGGCGAGACAGTTACCAAGGTCTTCCCGTTGGGTGACCTGGTCGATAGGGGGTAGCATGGAACGCTCAATTATCATTGCAGGCTTCGGCGGTCAAGGCGTCATCCTTGCTGGCAAGATTTTGGCGCAGGCGGGCATGGATCACGGTCTTGAAGTGACTTGGCTTCCTTCCTACGGTCCTGAGATGCGCGGAGGAACCGCCAATTGCACGATTGTGCTGTCTGACGAACTCGTCGGCTCTCCCATTGTTGACGAGGCGACGGCTCTCATCGCCATGAATCTTCCCTCGCTCGACAAATTTGAACATGCCCTGGCCAGCGGCGCGACCATTGTCGTCAACCGCTCGCTGATTGACTGCCTCGTCCGTCGAGACGACGTCAAGGCAAGCTATATCGACATGAATGAGATAGCCCGCGATATCGTGGGAAATCCTCGCACCATCAACATGGTGGCGTTGGGAGCCTACGTCAAGGCTACCGGCGCCCTGCCGCTCCAGGCCGTGAAGGATGCTATGGCCCATTCCATGAGAGAGGCTGGCAAAGGGAAATTCGTCGAAATGAACGAGCGCGCCCTTGATGCAGGCTACAACGCGGCCTAGTGGTTGTTGAGGCCGCCAGCAAGAAGAGACTGCGTGGCGGGACTCCCAGGGGATTCCTCTGGGAGTTCTTTTTTATGTTTTTAGGGCTGCACGCGGAACTTGCGAGACTGTTGAAGTAAGATGAGAAGATGTCGCTGGAATTGAACAATCGTCCACAGCGATCGAGGTTGCCATGCAAGAATATGAACATCCGTCAGAGAGCTCTCAGCCCCACCGATTCTTTCAATTTGGATTGGCGCCTGATGGCAAGTATCGGTTTCGTGACAGCGATCTGCCCTCACAAGTTCGGCTCATAGGCTCAGGGGAGATCGGAGGCAAAGCACGCGGCCTCGCCTTCGTCATGGATCATTTGGAGAAGGGAGGAGAGCTAACACAATACCAATCTTTTGTGCACTTCCCGGATTCCACCATCATCACCACCGAGATCTTTGATGATTTCATGCGCGAGAACCAGCTGGCAGCCGCAGTCGAATCAGGATGCACGGGCGAGGTGTCTCTGGAAACGCTTGGAGATCGAATTGTCGACAGCCCGTTCCCGGAGCAGTGGCGAGAGTCACTCATTGCGTTCTTGGAAAGAGAGACTCGTCCGTTGGCCGTTCGATCGTCGTCCGTAATGGAGGATAACACGGACCATTCGTTTGCTGGCATCTACCTTTCCGATTTTCTGACCAATCGCGGATCCATGGAGCAACGCCTCGACGAATTGATCCACACCGTCAAACGGGTCTATGCATCGACATTCTGCACCAATGCCCGTGCCTATCGGAAGCGCCATAAGTTGGATTGGAGGAAAGAGAAGATGGCCATTCTCGTACAGAACATGATTGGCAGTCAGTACAGCCATCGTCTGTTTTATCCTCTCGTGGGAGGTGTGGCGTTTTCCATCAACTATTATCCGTGGACCTCTCGACTGAAGCCAGAGGATGGCATCGTTCGATTGGTAGTCGGAACGGGGACACGCGCCGTCGGTCGTGAGTATGCGCGCGTCTTCTCTCCCAAATTGCCTGGGCTGAGACCTGAGGGATCAGTCGTTCGGACCATCATTCGCGCGTCTCAAGAGACAGTTGACGTTTTGGATATGGATCTCGGCCGCCTCAGTCAGCGAAAACTCAATGCGTTATCCAATCCCTTGCTTGCCAAGATTTGTTCCATTGTTGCCGATGACGGCACACTCAGGGACCCGATGTCCACTGCAGCCATGGTCAAGTCGGACCAGCGATTCGTCGCGTCATTCACACGTTTGATTGAAGGTCGCACCATCATGCCATTCACTCCGCTGGTTCGCGAAACGTTGGCATCGCTTGAAGCGCTACTTGAGTATCCCATTGACATCGAATTTGCAGTCGATTTTTCGAGTCCCGCTGCATCGCGCCAAGGCTCGCCGCTGTTTGTTATCCTTCAGGTGCGGCCATTGGGTGTAAGGCCGGAGCATCGCGAAATCCCGATCCCAGAGATCGAACAGGACCGAATCATCATGGAATGCAGCCATGTGCTAGGCAACGGTCAATTTGCCAGCCTACGCAATTTGGTGTTTGTCAATCCAGAGACCTATCGATGGGATCACGCGTTTGACATTGCTCGCACCATTGGACGCATCAACCGAGAGCTGGATCAAAAGGATGAGCCCTACATCCTGATCGGTCCCGGTCGCTGGGCATCGAGCAATCCTCAATTGGGAGTCCCTGCCCAGTACAATGAGATCTCAGGGGCTGTCGTCATCGTGGAGATGTCAACTGAGAATCTTTCCCCCGAATTGTCCTATGGCACCCACTTTTACGCCGACATGGTGGCCAGCGGCGTGCTGTATTTGCCGTTTCATGAAGAATTTGACGATCTCCTCAACTGTGGTTTACTGAATCAGTTGCCCGTCGCGTATCAGGACCCATTTGTAACCCATTACAGAGTACCCGATGGCATCAATGTGTATGTCGATGGTCAGAATCAAAGAGGCATTCTCGCGTTGGCGAAGCCACGCGTTTGATCCTCTACGCAGCGAGGCGCGTCGGTCAGCACATGTCAATGCTGGTTCAATCGAAAAGATCGACCATATACAGCAGCCCTTCAGGGACGGGACGCGGCGTTCCAAGGGCGTCCGCAAGCGGAACCGCCTCAATCTTCATGCCATGGAGCGCCGTCATCACGTCGAAGGTCCCTGCAAGGGCGAATTCAATCGCAGCAGCCCCAAATCGTGTGGCCAGAATGCGATCAAACGGCGCCGGACTGCCGCCGCGCTGCAAATAGGCAAGATTGGTCACGCGAACAGGCATTTTCATGCGCTCGGACAACCGATTGGCCAAGTACTGGCCCACGCCTCCTAGCCGCATGTGTCCAAATGCATCCACTTCCGCTTCGTCCACAACCTGGCCGGACAAGCCTGCCGGGGTTGCGCCTTCGGCAACGATGACGATGCTGAAACGCTTCTTCATGGATTCACGGTGTTTGATCTGCGTGTAAATCGAATCGACATTGAAGTGCTCCTCAGGAAGAAGGATAACGTCGGCTCCACCAGCGACACCTCCCATGAGACTCAACCACCCAGCGTCACGCCCCATTACTTCCAGGATGAGCACGCGATGATGAGATGCTGCCGTCGTATGCAAGCGATCCAACGCATCGGTAATGGCCTCCAGCGCTGAGAAGAATCCCAGAGAGTAGTCGGTTCCCGAGATGTCATTGTCAATCGTCTGGGGAATACCAATGGCTCGGATCCCATAGTCCGCCAATCTGTGGGCGACGCCCATCGTGTCGTCGCCGCCAATGGCGATCAAACAATCGATTGCATTACCATGCATCGTCTCGATAACCCTCTCAGGTCCACCGGGTTCGTTGAATGGGTTGGTTCGCGAGCTTCCAAGAATCGTTCCACCGATGTGAAGAATCCCAGACACATCAGCCAGCGTCATCGGCTGCACGAGGTCTTCCAGCGGCCCTCGCCATCCCTCAAGAAACCCAACTACCTCGACGTCATTCTTGGCACCAAACCGAACGATCGAGCGTAGGGCCGCGTTGATGCCCGGCGAGTCACCGCCCCCGGTCAGAACTCCGACTCTCACGCTACACTCTCCGTTTTGGAATACAGCGTTTTCCCGGCACTTCCCGCCTGCTGGATCAACTCTGCAGCAATGGCCCCAATGCCCGATTGAATGCTTTTCCCCACGACGCGCGGGTCAAACATCGATTTGTCCGGGCTCCAGTCGGATTGGGCAAATAGGTTCAAAATGTCATCCTCGACGCCATCAGGAGGAATAATCGCGCCTGCATGTTCACGATAGAACTCGCAGGCGGCTCGACCATAGACATATTGATACTGGGTGTCCTTGTTGAGCTTGCAGATCCCGTTGCCAATCATCGCTCGTACTTGTTCGGGCAGCAGCCCTGACGAACCATGAAGAACTAGTGGCGTTTCCAGACCGCCATCCCGAAGCCGGTCTCGGATTCGCGCTGCCAGATCCACACGAAGATCCAGCGTCTTCCCCTTGGACACGCCATGTTGAGTTCCAACGGATATCGCCAGCAGATCGGCACGCGTCCGTTCAATGAATTCCACTGCTTCCTCAGGATCCGTATACAAGGAGTCATCAGACGCAATTTCGTCTTCGACGCCCTTGATCTTGCCTAACTCAACTTCGATCAGAATCCCTGAACCCGCAGCGCGATCGCGGACTTCACGGCAAATACGGACGTTGTCGTCGAAAGATTCCTTGGACGCATCAATCATAATTGAGGACACCAATCGATGCTCGATAGCCTCTTCGATGAGATCGCGCTCGCCGACTGTGAAGTGATCCAGATTGATGAATACACAAATCGGTGATGCTGCAGCGATTTCCTGGATCATCATCGAGAGTGCGCGAAGCCCCGCCTTCTTGTCGCCGCCTCCGGCGAATTTTGCAGCCCCCGGACTGATTTGCACAAGAAGGTCCGATTGCACCTTGGTGTAGGCTGATAGCAGTCCAAGGAATATGTTCGATTCAGCTACGTTGTTCGCCATGAACGCATACCCACCACGCTGGGCGAGTCGGTAGGCCCTCAAGAGTTGTTCGCCGCCACAAAAAGGCATCAATCCCTCCTTACAGATCTCCCATAGGATTCAGTCCCGTTCATTTGTCTGCAAAGCTTGACCATCTATCGGAACACTTATATCGCGCCAGCACGCAGCGCTCAACCTGAGCCGCGTTTTGAAAGCCACCGACAAGGCACACCCGAACACATCCCAATCCTTTAGATATGGGATTCATGCCGGGGAATGTCGTTGAGACGATGGCCCCGTAGGAGCTTGACCAACTGCTTGGACGAGGCTTCAACGGACGATGACAAGCCTTCTCCGAATGACATGTCTTCGGGTTGGACACCGACAAGCACCGTCTCCTTGGCTGAGTGTTCTATCGTTCCCAAGACGAAAGACAGAGGCAAACCGTGCGTTGAAGCCAACATGCAATCCTGCGCTGCGATGGGGAGGAGGTAGAATGCGCCAGGCTCCTTGTCCATCGTCGCTGCATCGACAATCACCAGCAAGTCAGGTTGCTCCCGTGACACAATCCCCATGGCATTCTCCAACGCCGTGCCACAGTCGATGGCAATCCAATCCGAATCGATCAGCGCTTGCGCAACCACCGGCCCCACCCCGTCGTCATGGGACAGTCGATTCCCTACTCCCAGGAGCATTCGTTTCATTCGACCGGCGCGTCCGCGGACGGTTTCTTAGAGCCATCCTCTGCAGAGATTTTTGAGATATCCGGCTCCACCTGCGGTGGATTCTCTTCCAGGATTGCGACGCGGCTTGTCCCCAGCTCTTGGTAGCTGCCAATCGAACGATAGCGATCGAAGCGCGCGTCGAGCAGTTCGTCCATCGTGAGTGCCTCCAGCTCGTCCAGGAACGACACGAGACTCTGTTTCAGCGCTTGAGTTGTCTGATCGAAATCCTTGTGCGCCCCACCAAGTGGCTCGGCTATGATCGCGTCAATCAGCCCCAAATCCGACAAGTGTTCGGCTGTCAAATTGAGCGCGGCAGCTGCCTCAGCACTCTTGCCCTTCTCCTTCCACAGAATGGCCGCTGCGCCTTCAGGAGTAATCACTGAATACACGGCATTTTCTAGCATGAGCACGCGATCAGCCAATCCGATCGCCAACGCGCCGCCTGATCCGCCCTCACCAATAATGACTGAGATGATGGGAGTGCGCAGTTGCGACATCGTAAGCAGACTCTCGGCAATGGCTCCGCCAATATTCGCCGCCTCAGATTCGACACCCGGATAAGCACCTGGGGTGTCAATCAACGTAATCACAGGGAATCCGAATCGTTCTGCCATTCTCATGGCACGAATGGCCTTTCGATACCCCTGCGGTCGTGTCATCCCGAAAAACCGCTCTTGATTCTCTTCAGTCGTTCGCCCCTTCTGTTGGGCCACAAGCATCACAGTTCGCCCGTTGAACTGGGCGAGTCCAGCGAGCAGGGCTCGATCGTCTCCGAATAGGCGATCCCCGTGCAATTCGTAGAACCCGGTAAACATGGCATCGATGTAATCAAGCGCATAGGGACGTTTGGGATTGCGCGCGATCTTGACACGTTCCCAATCCGAAAGGCTCGAATAGAGCTCGCGACGCAATGCCTCAAGCTTGGCTTCCAGCTTGTCGATCTCCCCCGACAAATCGATGCCATCAATCGAGTTCAGCTGCCTCAATTCGCCAATCTTGGTCTCCAGCAGATCCAGCGTTCGTTCGTCGCTCATGCCGCCCCCACAAAGAAACCGAGCAGCGAGGAAAGCTCCTCACGCATGTGTGCACGTTGAACGACCCGATCGATGGCCCCGTGCTCGAATGCAAACTCGTCGGTTTGATAATTATCAGGTAATTCCTGAGCAATGGTGAACTGAATGACCCTCCGCCCTGCAAATCCAATCATCGCGCCCCGTTCAGCAATAATGATGTCCCCTAGACTGGCGATGGAGGCCTGCACTCCCCCCGAAGTGGGATAGGTCATGATCGAGATGAACGGAAGGCCAGCTTCTGCTAATCTGGCGCGGACAGTCGTCGTTTTTGCCATTTGCATGAGCGAAAACAGGCCCTCTTGCAGACGGGCGCCACCTGATGAGGAGACGAGGATGAACGGACAATGATCGCCCACCGCCGTTTCCATGCCATGGCAAATCTGTTCTCCCATCACTGAGCCCATGCTCCCACCGATGAACCGGAAGTCCATCACGCCAAGAATGACGGGCATCCCATCGATTCGTGCCCGTCCGACGACAAGAGCATCCGGAAGACCCGTAATGCCTTGGGCTTGCGCGATACGGTCCTGATAGGACTTGCGGTCGACAAAATGGAGCGGGTCCGAAGCTTCGATGCTCTTGGAGATGTTGTCGAACGTGCCTTCATCCACGAGCATGTCGATGCGCTCTTTCACAGTGAGAAAGAAATACTCGCCACAGCTGGGACAGATGTTGTTGTTCTCTCTCACCCTGCGTTTGAAAACCAATTCGCCACAAGATTTGCACTTCATCCAAAGACTGTCATCAGGAGCGCTATCTACATTGACGCGAAGGTATTGCTTGTCTTTGAAAATCGACATTGAATCACCGCCTTAGAACCTACCGCTTCCGGAAAGGAGTCATCCAGGAGCGTTTTTCCTTGCCCTCAGAGATCTGCATCGTCTTGAGGGAGTCGGGAAGTGCCGAACCGCTGGATACAACCATGGACAAGGCATCTTCCACTGGCATGTCAATGTAAGTCAACAGTCGCTTGGGAATAATCAGCATGTATCCCGACAGCGGATTTGGGGCGGTCGGTGTATACACAAGTACACAATCCTCGCCCGTTGCCTCCTGGAGTTTGCCCAGGTTTTCGTTGGTTACCAGTCCAAGTACGTTAATCCCTTCTTTCGGATACTCAAACATCACGACTTGATGGAAAGATGCCGTCGAGGAGCGATTGAGCAGCGCATCGGTGAACTGCTTGAGGGTTCCGTACATCTTGCGTACGCCGGGGAACCAGAGGAAGAAACGATCCAGATAGTAGTGCAACCCTCGCCCCAGCACGCTTCGAACGACAAATCCAATAGTAAAAATCAGCAGGACAGTAATAATGATCCCCAGCCCGGGGATCCAGCTACCAATGGCTCGCTCAATCGTCGTCCCGAAGGGCGTGTCCTTGCCCACAAAATTATCGATCATCCGATACAAGAGCAGCAAAATGTAAACTGTGGCGCCCACAGGCAGGATAGCCAGCAACCCGCTGACGAAGATCGTTCTCATCCATAGCAAGAATCTCTTCATACCCTCCCCTTATGATGCGTATTCAAACAGATCGGATTCAAGAATTATAGTGGATTGCGCGTATCATAGGGCATCATGCCCGCCGCTGCACGCAAGCACTGGTCGAAGCCTCGGCTTTCTTTGGTCTTGATCCTAGCCCTCTGCATCCTGTTCTTGGGGCTTGTCGGACTGCGAGCCGTCTTCCCGCTCAACTATGAAGACGAC
>JAHITR010000035.1 GCA_018817505.1 Candidatus Bipolaricaulota bacterium
CGAGGAAATGATTGTCCGAACCGTCAAGGCTTACTTGGACCGCGAAGGGTTCAAGACGTATACGGCCTATGATGGAGAAGAGGCGTTGCGCGCTTTCGAGGACAAGGGTCCTGATTTGATCGTCCTCGACCTTATGCTTCCCAAGATCAGTGGGATCGAAGTGACCCGAGCCATCCGTGCCAAGTCATCGGTTCCCATCATCATGTTGACGGCCAAGGCGGCAGAAGCCGATCGTGTGGTTGGGCTTGAACTTGGCGCCGACGACTATGTCGTCAAGCCGTTTAGTCCTCGGGAATTGGTGGCACGCATTCGGGCTGTTTTGCGGCGATTTGAAGGCGAAGGGGCTGAATCGGAGCGCATCGTCGTGGGCGGACTTGAGATCGATCTCAAGACCCGCGAGCTGAAGGTCGATGGGAATGAAATTGAACTCACACCGACTGAATTCGACTTGCTCGCCTATCTCGCTCGACATCCGGGACAAGTGTTTACGCGTCTTCAGCTTCTTCGAGAGGTACAGGGCTATACGTACGATTCGTTTGCCCGTACGATCGATACCCATGTCAAGAACCTGCGACGCAAGATCGAAAGCGATCCCAAATTGCCCACGCACATCCTCACGGTTCATGGTGTGGGCTATCGTTTTGCCCGGGAGACCTAGGTGACGCGGCGCATCCCGCTGGCTGTCAAACTCGGCGTCTCATTCGTCGTAGTCATTCTGTTGGCCGTCGCCTTGATCTATGGATTGATCATGTGGGCCATTCCGCAGCAGTTCGATGAGTATCGGCGGATGTCTCAGGAAGCTTTTGGCAACCAGCTTGCCGCACAACTTGTCGTTTACCGTGAGCAAGAACGATCTTGGGTTGGTGTCGCAGAGCGTGTGCTCTATCGAACCATTGTTATTGATCTTGGCGAAGAAAGCATCGTAGGCAATCAATCCATATTCGACGTTCCTCTGACACTGATCGATGTGAATGGAAGAGTCATTGCATCGACTGACAACGAATGGAGAAATCAGCAAAAGGTCGACGAAAATGGCAGCATCTGGCTGACAGAGGAAGAAGCCAAAGATGGTATTCTCCTCATCCTCAACGGCGAATGGGTCGGCACACTGCGGGTCAGTGATGTTGGAAGCCTTGGGGCCGCAGCGTCCTCGTTCTTGTCCACGGTCGCCGAATCTACGCTCATCGGCGGCGGCATCGCCATTGGATTGGCGCTTCTTCTCTCCACCATGCTGATCATCCAGATCCTGAGGCCGCTGAGAGCCTTGTCGCGAGCGACGGAGCGTGTGGCTGAGGGTGACATGCCTGAAAGGGTGAACCTCAAAACCCACGATGAATTGGGACGGCTCGGTGACTCGTTTAATCATATGCTGGAGAGTCTGAGACTTTCTGAAACGGTTCGGCATACGATGACTGCGGACATCGCTCATGAGCTCAGAACGCCGGTGACGATTATTCAGGGGACGCTGGAAGCGATTCTCGATGGCATCTACGACGCGTCTGAGGAGTTTCTCGCTCCCATTTACGAAGAGACGCTTCATCTGGGACGTCTTATTGACGATCTGCGCGATCTTGCGTTGGCAGAAGCAGGTGAACTTCGCCTGGAGAAGGATTCTGTCGATATCATCGAACTGATTAAGCAAGTCTCTGAAACAGCCTTCTTGTCACGCGAGGACGCCCCGACCCTTCACCTTGACATGCCCAATGTGCTTCCCAAAGTTCAACTGGATCGCAAACGATTTCGCCAGGTGATTGCCAATCTGCTGAGTAATGCCATCCGCCACACGCCTAAAGATGGCGACGTCTATATCCGTGCTCGCCGAGTGAATGGGGACATTGAGATGAGCGTGGCAGACACGGGGCCGGGAATCAAACCCGAAGATCTTCAACACTTGTTCGAACGCTTCTACAGAGGCGACCCCGCGCGAGGGCGCTCAGCAGGAAGTGGATTGGGACTGGCCATTGTTAAGCAGTGGGTTGAAGCGCATGGCGGCACGATCGAAGTGGAAAACCGTCAAAGTGGGGGCGCCCGGTTTGTTGTTCACATTCCCGTTCGCTAGTTGCCAAGGAATCGCACGATCTGCTAGCATGCATCATGCTGGATCAGACGTTTCATAATCCGAGTATTGGAGACATGACGTTTGACGATGTGATCGAAACCCTTGTCTCCGAGATGGCGAATGGCTCCCGTGATCGATATGCACTTCTCATTGGCACGGACTCGTCCACTTCTGACAACCACCTTGATCTTGTGAGCGCGATTGTTCTTCATAAGATTGGACTGGGTGGGCGTTATTTCTGGACGAGAATACGCGAGAAGCGTGCCCCCTCATTGCGTTTCCAGATCTGGCGGGAAGCGTGGCTCTCATTCGAATTGGCGCAAGACGTCATGCGTGCCTTGGAGGATCGTTCTCTGCTGCAAGTCAATCTCGAAATCCATGTGGATATTGGTGAGAACGGCAGAACCAAAGAGCTCATTGACGAAGTGGTCGGCATGATCATTGGTAACGGAATGGCTGTACGCATCAAGCCGCACGCCTACGC
>JAHITR010000209.1 GCA_018817505.1 Candidatus Bipolaricaulota bacterium
CATTGTTGGCCGGGAGTTGGCGAAGGATCCAGCCATTATCGTGGCCGCTCAACCAACGCGTGGATTGGACATTGGCTCTGCTCACTACATACGTCAGACGTTGGTCGACATGCGGGAAAAGGGGCGCGCCATTCTCCTCGTATCTGCAGATCTCGATGAGGTGTTGGCCCATGCGGATCGTGTGGCCATCATGTATGAGGGGCGATTTATGGACGTCTGTTCTCCAGAGGATCTTGACCGCAAGAAAGTGGGAATGCTCATGGGTGGCGTGACCGCAGCAAAGGAGACCGCATGAGTATCAAGGAAACACAACAACAATCTCGTTTGCTGCGCGGGGTCCATCGAACACTCACAGGACTCCATCCAGCTCTTGAATCCCTCATTGCCGCACTGGTGGGCCTTCTTGTCGGTGCCATCCTCATGGCAGTCTGGGGGTACGATCCCTGGAAGGCGTACATCGCGCTTTTGCAGGGAGCCTACGGCGGATCCTATGAATGGGCAAGTTCTTTGACTCGCGCCACACCGCTGATCCTAACGGCGCTGACTTTTTCCATCTGTTTGCGCGCTGGCATGTTCAATATTGGCGCCGAAGGCCAGTTGTTCATGGGAGCCACTGCAGCCATTTGTATCAGCTTCTTCGCGCTGCCCCCTGGACTTCACCACATCGTCGGGCTGCTATTCGCAGCTATTGCAGGCGCAGCCTGGAGTTTAGTCCCTGCAGCACTCAAGATCATGCGGGGCGTCAGTGAGGTCATTTCGACGATCATGTTCAACTGGATCGCCAAGTGGCTTGCCCTGTACTTGGCCATCTATGTGCTGGTTGATCCCATTCGCGCTGAGAAAACCGTTTCGATCCCATTGAGCGCGAGATTTCCGCTTCTGGTTGCAAGAACGGATCTTTCGTACGGAATCTTTGTCTCTGTCGCCTTTGCGTTGGTCATCTACTTCTTGCTGTGGCATACGGCCACTGGCTATGAACTTCGCGCTGCAGGATTGAACCCGGCTGCCGCGCGCTATGGCGGCATCCCCAACAAACGGACGATGTTCCTCAGCTTCATCCTCGGCGGGATCGCTGCTGGATTGGCTGGTGCCACCATTGTGATGGGCCTCCCGCCAACGTATGCCATTTACGGCGGAGGAGGATTGCCGCAACTGGTCAATATGGGGTTTGACGGTATGGCCGTTGCCATGGTAGGACGCAACCATCCTCTGGGCATTATCATTGCCGCCATCTTCTTCGGTGGGCTCAATGCTGGCGGTCGAGTGATGCAGTTTTATGGTTCTAGTCCTGTGCCGCTAGAGATGGTCCGCGTTGTCATGGGAGCCATCGTCATCGCGATGTCCATCCCTGAACTCATTCGCGTGTTCCCAATCGTGGCTACGGGCAGCCGGAATCTGCTTCGCGCCTTGCGAGGCAATCGAAAGGAGGAATCAGCATGAGCTTCAGCGATATTATTAGTTTGCTGCGCATCTCGTTGCACGCCATGGTTCCTCTTGCGCTCACTGCTGTTGGAGAGATCGTTGGCGAAACCGCCGGGCTATTCAACATCGGGCTGGAGGGCATCTTGCTCATCTGCGCATTCGCAGGTGCCTTGGGTGCTGAGGCAGGAGGCCCCTACGTCGGATTGCTCGTCGGAATGGGGGTCGGCGGTGTTATCGCATTGTTGTTTGCGGTGATTAACACGTACTGGCGTGGCACTCAAATGGTGACAGGAATCGGAATCAATCTGTTTGCTATGGGGTTTGTGGCTTTTGGGCTCATTAAATTGGGCGCCCCCGGTTTCCATATGGTTCCTGCCAACGTGATGGTCGACGGGGCTGAGAAAGCTGTGCAGCTCGCCAAATTGAGGACGCCTTGGGGAATGTATAGCCCGATCATTCTGGTCGCGCTGATTCTGCCGTTCATCGTTCACTGGTTCTTGAAGCGGACACGTGCTGGATTGATGCTCAAGGCTGCTGGCGAAATGCCCGAAGCTGCCGATGTGGCTGGCATTAACATCAACCGCATCCGCATCCTGGCGGCAATATTCGGCGGGGTGCTGGCGGGGTTGGCAGGCGCCTACATGAGCGTGGCCTGGCTGGGACTGGTAACCAAGGGATTGTCCGCTGGGCGTGGATTCATTGCGCTGGCATGCGTGGTCTTTAGCGGACTGAACCCGCTACTCGCGCTACTGGCAGCATTCATCTTTGGATTCTTCCAGGCATTGGCGGAGTGGGTGAAGACACTGCCCTCGAAGCCGATTCCGGGCGAATTCGTGTCCATGCTCCCCTACATTGTGACCTTGCTTGTCGTGTCCGGGGCGATTGGACGGGTGCGGTTCCCGAAGTTTCTCGGGGTTCCGTACAAACGAGAATAGCTGTGAAAACAGGAGGAATGACGCGTTGACTCATGGGGCCACCAAACCTATGATAGTGTCATGAGGATTACAGTGGGAAGTTGAATTGGAACGCTCCAGGTCGACTTCTCGAGGTTTCTGCTGCAACACCCAGGAGGTGCACCATGCGTAGGTTTTTGGTCTTGACGTTGATTGCCGTCATGGCGTTCAGCGTCATCAGTTTTGCTCAGGCCGGAACGAAGAGCAACCCCTATCGACTCATCCTCGTCCCGTCCACGGATGTCGCGGTCGTCGCAAGCACTGGAGATGCGATTGCTGAAGCGTTGACACGCATTACGGGTCTGGAGATTCAGGCGTTCATGACCCCTGACATCCCGGCCGCAATTTCTGAATACTCAAGCGCTGAAGGCGACGTCTTCGGGTTCCTCTCCACAGCAGCCTATTTGGATGCATTCGTGGAGACGCTGGCTGTCACTGGCAAACAGTGTGACTTCCCGTTGATCTCAGTACGCAATGGCTACATTGGCTACTGGACCGGTTACTACGTCCGCCGCGATAGCGGAATCAACACGTTTGCCGACTTGGACGGAAAGGTCTGGGGTTATCCGTATCCTGGTTCAACATCTGGATACAAGGTCCCCGCAGCTGAGCTCGCAAATGCTGGCATTACCGTCGGAGGCACCGTAGAGACCGGATCTCACAATGCGTCACTCGTCGCGCTGTACAATGGCGATGTCGATTTCATCACCGCCTTCTTCAGCCCGCCGCAAGCCCCCATCGTGCTTCGTCAGATGGGCTTTCAGTGGGAGCCAGGCGATGACCTAGAGTTGGGAATTTGGAACAGCACCCCTGCCGATACATGGGGAGAGACCGTGGGCCGCATTACCGGCGACTTGGCATGGTATGTCAAAGACGTGCGTGAGGCCTTCTTGCTCGACGGAACGTACCCTGATGTCGTTGAGAAGATCGGGATCATCAGCCTGTCCAGCGTCATCCCGAACGACGGTGTGTCGTTCGTTCCTGACTTCCCGGCAGCCGACAAGGCCACCATTGTCGCGGCGATCAAGAGCTTCATCGCGACGCCCGCAGGAAACGCATTGTTCAGCAATCCCTCGTTCTATGCCTGGGACAACGTCCAAGACACCACCGATGCCATCTACGATGTGTATCGACAGGCCAAGGGCTACGCCGTTCCCGAGCGCTAAGCCGCTCTGTTAGAAACACAACCCTCGCGGGAGGGGAAGTCCCCTCCCGCGCTTTTGGACACCCTTATGACGCCAACACAGCAGTTGCAAGTAGAGAACCTGATCAAAGTGTACGAGCGCGGAGAAGTCCTGGCGCTAAATGACGTAAGCATGTCCGTCGAGCGAGGGGAATTTCTTATTCTCATCGGGCTTTCCGGATCTGGCAAGTCGACGTTGCTTCGATGCATGAATCGACTGATCGAACCCACTTCTGGAAAGGTCTATTTCGATGGGATTGACGTAACCGCAGCCGGGAGCACGCAATTGCGTCACGTTCGGCGCAGGATTGGCATGGTGTTCCAGCAGTTTAATCTTGTCAAGCGTTCGTCGGTTCTTACCAATGTTCTCGCTGGAAGGCTGGGTTACACGTCCATGGGACGGTCCATTACAGGTCGATTCTCCAAAGCCGATATCCAGCGTGCCAAAGAAAGCCTTGAACGTGTGGGCCTGGCAGAGAAGATGTACGTTCGCGCAGACCAGCTCTCAGGCGGACAGCAACAGCGTGTGGGGATCGCTCGTGCGATCATGCAAGAACCTGAAGTGATGTTCGCTGACGAACCTGTTTCTGCTCTCGATCCCGCCACATCGAACTCAATCCTTCAATATCTTGAGCAGATGAAGGAGGAGGACGGTGTGACCGTCATCTGCGCACTTCACTTCCTATCGCTGGCTCGCCGCTATGGGACTCGTATTCTCGCTCTCAACGCTGGAGAGATCGTCTTTGAGGGGTTGCCCACCGAGATCGATGCGGACAAGTTCAAGGAAATCTACGGTGAAGATGCCGAGGAAGTGGAGATCCGATAATCCATGACCCGTCCTGCTTTGGTTCGTTTCATCGCCGCAGTTCTGCGTCCTCTTGTTGCGATCTCCCGGTTCGCGGGGAGAAAGATTCTCGGGCCGACTGTTCGTCTCATTGCCGCGGTCTTTCACTTTTTGGCGAAAAGGATACTCGCGCCGCCAGCTCGACTGGTCCTGGGAATCTTCCGATTCGTAGGGAGAAGGATTCTCGCACCAATCGTTCGGCGTATTGGTGCGCTCTTCGGGCTCCTTGCGAAAGGGGGTCACGCAGTATGGAATCGGCTACGCCCCCCTGTACGACGCCGTTGGCGCTTCATGCTTGGAACTCCAAGCGCTCGTTTTCCGAAGCAACACATCGCGGCCCTTCTGCTTGACTGGGGGATCTGGGGCTATATGTCCTACTGCATTTTTTTTCTGATCCGTTACCTTCATGTCACGTTCATCGCGATTAGCAGATACGATGTACTGAAATTCCCAGGCTATGGTTGGCTCTCAGCCATTATTGGGAGCCTTGCCGTCGCTATTCTCTGGGAAACTCTCGGTACGTCCATTGGACAGAAGGCCAATGGCCTCGTGCTGGTTCGAACGGACGACTCGCCAGCTTCAACGTCTGATCGGATTCGTCGAGTGCCTCTTGACATCGTGAATTGGGTCGCAACGCTTGCAGCTACCGTACTATCCCTCGTTCCATTCGCAGCCCTCGCTACGCTCTCCTTGAACGTCAAGGCAGGAGTTGGTGTTTCATTCGTCCCCGGCATCAGCATGTGGCCAACTATGGACGGAAGCGCCGGAACGCTTCAGATTCTCGCGTCCTATGCGGCGTCAATTATCGTGGGATATTTCGTGATCGCTGCGTCTATGCGTTGGCTGAGAGTGCTTTGGGGAAAGAACCCTGATGGGGACTTGTGGAGCGAACGGCATTGCGGCACGAGGTTAGTGCTAGTCAATGAACTGGATACTGGGGCGATACGGCCAAAGAAATGGTTCCAGACGAGTTCGGGGTTGATGGTGTTCGTCCTCATCGGAATCACGCTCTGTGTCGGATGGCTGCTTGTCGAAGTCAACCTCCAGGACTTGATCACTCGGGCACATCTCATGCAACGTCTGGTGAGCCAACTACTCCATCCAGACTTCTCGACGTTCAACGTCATTGATCCAATTCTGCAAGACAGCATCGCATCTGCGATGATTGAAACGATCTTCATGGCGCTTTTTGCAACGTTGCTCGGCTTTGTCATTGCCTTCCCGATTAGTTTTCTTGGAGCGCGGAACTTGATGGGTAAGGGACCCATAGGCTGGTTGGTCTATACGGTCACACGTGCATTTTTCAATGTGTTTCGTTCGGTTGAGGTTCTCATCTGGGCTCTCATCTTTGCCGTGTGGGTAAGCTTTGGCCCATTCGCAGGCGTCATCGCACTAGCCATCCACACGATTGCCGCGCTAGGGAAGCTCTATTCAGAGCAAGTGGAATCAATCGATCCGGGCCCTGTAGAAGCGATGACTGCCGCTGGCGCCCGCAGGTGGCAAATCATCATCTATGGGATCATTCCGCAGGTTATTCCATCCTTCATGGCATTTACCATGTACCGCTGGGACATCAACGTCCGAATGTCTACAGTCATCGGCCTGGTCGGTGGCGGTGGAATCGGACGTTTGCTGTTTCATTACAAGAACGAATTGGAATGGGAGAAGGTTGGAGCCGTCGTGATGGTGATTGTCGCCGTCGTTTGGACGATGGACTATGTCAGCGGACGCGTCCGAGAGAGGATCAGCTAACATGACGGACAAGAAAGGGCAAGCCAGCTTCCTTCGTGGTATTGAGAGAGTGAGTCCCCAACTCGCCTGTCTAATTCTTGATACACTCGTGATCTTCTACACGGTGATCGCCGCGACCTACTGTTACTTCCAGTTCACCTTGGGAGATGAGCGCTGGCTAATACTGCCTTGGTGGCTACTAGCGCTGGGTGCGTTGGAGGTAGCCCTACTCTGGGAGACGTTCGGAATTTCCGTCGGGATGAGGGTTAGCAGACTTCGACTTCGATCAACGCTCAAGGAGGATGAGGTCCCAGATCTTGCACAACGGTTGGCACGATTGCTTTCATTCCATGTGGTCGGTTTCACGTTGATTGGGTTTGTGTCAGCCCTTTGGCATCGTGAACAATCGACACTGTTTGACCTCGCCA
>JAHITR010000036.1 GCA_018817505.1 Candidatus Bipolaricaulota bacterium
CAAGTACCTTCATGACGGCTGGACTCGATCTTGATCTGGTCGCTGGCGAAGCAATCACGGCCACGTATGTCGACCCGACCGATCCGACGGATACGTCCAGCGATACGATTGCCATTCTTGCCGGTGCGCTGACAGTCGACGCATTCTATGCTGCGCCCAATCCGTTTGACGCGCAGGTGACGTTTGGATTCCGCGGCGCGGGCATCGCGTCGACGATGACGGTGATGGTGTACGACCTGGCAGGCGCCAAACGGTGGGAGCAGACGGCAACCGATGCCACGAAGATCGTTTGGGACGGCATTGGCGACGACGGCAAGCCGCTTGCCAATGGCGCCTATCTCTACGTGATTACGGTGACCGATGGAACCAACACGTTTTCCGGGAATGGCAAAGCGTTCGTATATCGCTAAACTGAATTCACGGCGAGAATTCCAGCTGCGGGAGGGCCCATGCTCTCCCGCTTTTTGCTGCGGGTTCTGTGACAAAAACGCTCGGCAGACCATCTGGCTCTTCAACGTCCATATCGCTGTCTTTTGTTCAACGTGCAGTGGGGATGTTATGCTGGTTAACCGGCAATGCTATGCATTGGCAATGCGTTGCACTGCTTGGAGAGCGACAGCCAAAGCGCATTGCTCTTGAGATAGGACCAACGGAACGGAGGTGTTTCATGAGGCGATGGATGGTGTGGTCGTGGGCGCTGGTATTCATTGGATTATGTTGGTCTGTTGTGGGTCAGTCGATTCCCCAGGTAGGAACGCAATCTGTGGTGCTCGACCTTCCCGAGGAGTTTCATGTCGATGAGCTTGCCGCCGTCTTGCAGCAGTTCGTCAATGCTGAAGCCGACATCTACATCTCAAGCGTCCATACGGTGAGCGATGCGGATGTGGCTGCGCTCCGTGCGCTGATTCCATCGCGGTTCTTCAATCTACAACCCGGTTTGTCTGGCGGGCCGCGCGTGACGGTGATACCGGTCGGCGAGCAGCTAACCAGAGATTTCGACAAGGCCGTGTTTTTGGGCGGCGGCTGGTACGACGAGTACTTCAAGCCAAGTGGCTATCGTGAATCGACACAACCCGACTATGCCGACGAACTCTACGGTTGGGTTCGCAGGATGGTGACCCAGCAGGCGGTCATTGGCGCGATTGGCGCGGGCATCTATCCGCTGGTTTATTCAGATATCCTGCTGCCTGGTGCATGGGTGCCAGCCTATCCGTGTAGCGATCTGATCACAGTGATTACACGGCAGGGCTATACACCGTTTGAACATCAGACAACGCCGCGGTCTGATGGCGCATGGCCACCGCTCGTGTCCGCCAAGGCGTACGTCGGCGATGAGGTCGCTGTGGAAGGCGCGAGGGTGGTTATCACCGCCATTCCCAATTCCTGGTACGACACCACCGCTACGCATGGCGCCCTGCTTGTCGACGACTACCAATGGGAATACGTCAATACCGTTGCGGTACTTGAGAACACGCATCTTCATCTCGTACATCCGACAGCCGTGGAGATTCGCCAAATAGAGTGTGCTGAAGATGGATTCATTGTTGTGACCAATACGGACGATACTGCCGTCGATTTGACGGGATGGCAGCTGCACAGCGTCGATCCGACCACAGGCGAGGTGCTCTACACATACACGTTCGACGATTACGTGCTTGAAGGCGGCGCTGATGTCATGATTGTCGTCGGCACGCCAAGCCAGAACCCCGAACACCTCAACTGGACAACGGCCAATGTCTGGAGCGTAGGCGGGGCGAAGGTTGTCCTTGTCGACCCGCAGGGAAATCAGCGTGCTGTGCGTGCGGAAACTCAATCTGACTGATTGGGCCCCTTGGAGTTTTGGCATCTCCAAAACTCTGGTGGGTGGCTTGGGCTAGTTTTCGACGTATATTGCTAGAAGATCTCTAAGCATGCTTGCCGCACTTGGCAGGGGCGTTTCTTCCGTAATCACTGAGGTGATGGTGCCGAACAGATCGGTTTCGATGCTGATGCCCATTTGCTGCGACGTAAGCTGCCCCAGTGGATGCTCGTGGGGCAGGATGACGGGGGCGACGTCAAGCTGGTAGCTGCCATCGGATTGTCGGATGGCGCTGGCAAGCAAACGAACGAGGCCTTTTCGGCTGGCCGCCTTGAGCCACTCGCGGTCGATGTCGCGGATGCCTTTGCGCGGCACGTCGTAGATATCGACATCTTGGCCAAGCACGGTCTGTGCAAGAATGGCGATCTTGGCTGCGGCATCCCAGCCATCGAGATCCCATATCCCATCGCCCTCCAAGGCACCGGCCGCGCGAGCGTCTTCAAGCGCTACGTTCCAGGCCGCACCTTCCGTAAGTCGGTCCAATATGAAGCCTGTGGTCAGATTGGGAACGGATTCGATGCGCTCAATCGTTGCTCCGCGCAGATCGCGGGCTGCCAGGGAAATGGCAGGCAGTCCGCCGGCGACGGTGCCATCGAACTGCAGTTGCACGCCTTGTTGTTGAGCCAATGCAGACAGTTCGCGATAGGCGAGCACAATCGGGCCCTTGTTGGGCGTGGACACGTGCATGCCCTTTTCCATGGCCCGTCGTAGGTGGCTTATTGCTGGCTCAGCATCCCTGTCCAAATCGACGGGGCTTGCTTCACACAGGATGTCGGCTTCTACGGCATCGATGAGCTGCAATCCTGTCATCCCCCGATGCCCGACTTTGGGCACGTCGCACACGCTGCCGCCTGCGCTCTTGATCGCAGCGATCGCGTTCCCGTCTATCCCCGCGGCATCGATGGCTGTTCCCCGGGAATCCGCGATGCCCACGATGCGCACGTCGAGCGCATAACGTTTGAGCAGATCGTCATGCTTGTCCGTAATCACTTGGGCGAATCGCCGCCCCAGATTGCCTGCTCCGATGAGAACGATGCGAACCGATGTTTCACTCTTCATGCCATCTCCCCTCTCTCGTCGACGGTTGGGCGGAATAGTACACGGGAACCAGACGGATTCACCCTCCCAGGATCTTGGATTCCTTGAGGCGGGTTGCCAGCAACAGTGCGCCTGCCATGAGTGCTGCGAGCGCCAGCAATGGCCAGGTCATCGATCCCGTCGTTGGCGATTTGAACAGGTCCATGCCCACGATGAAGACAATGCCCGAGATCTGTCCAGCCAGCAGCAACAAGCCGTTCGAGGTTCCTTCGGGTGCAGGATACGTGATTTCCGCTCCGTATTGGAATCCGAGCGGCCCTGAGGCAAGAAGAAATGCGCCGAGAACGAAGGCCGACGCGAGCATGAGCGCGTACGAGGTGGCGAACGTGATTCCGATCAATCCGGGAATGGCCCCGGCTAGGGCGAGCAAGATGAAGGGAACTCGTTTCTTGGTGCGATCACTCAGCGGCGGAATCACCAACGCGCCCACGATGCCACCGATGACCATCAGACCGCCGATGAGGCCGGCTTGTTCAATCGAGAAGCCACGCGGTCGTACGATGTCTTCGATCCAGGTGGTGACGGCGTTGAAGACACCCAGGCCAATGAAGAACAGCAGCAACAACTGGAGGAATCCGCGATTGCGAAACACGCTCTTCAATCCATCGAGCACCAGCGACCTCTCTTCCGGGCCGACGGGGCTCGACGGTCGCTCCTTGGCCAATGCGAGGAACAGCACAGCCACAGCCACGGCAAGGATGCCATAGGCCAGCAGCGCGGTCGGCAAGCTCATCCGAAGTACGAGCATCGGTGTGATCGCCAGTCCGGCGAAGATGCCGCCGTAGATGGCGAGAGAGGCGAGTCCGGCAGCCGTTGCGCGCTCGCGAAGCGGGAACCAACGTCCGGCTAGCTTGGCAATGGCATTAAGTACAAACGGTTGGCCGATGGCGATGCCGATCTGAGAGATGAGAACCCAGGTGTAATCGGCTGCGAAGACGCCTCGAAGGAGTCCGAAGACGCCCGTCAGGACTGCTCCAATGCCCACTCCCATCCGAATGCCTACGGTGTCAATCACCCACGATGCGGGGATTGAAACGACGATGAACACGGCCATGAATACGAGTGACAATAGGCCGATGGCCAAATCGGAAACGCCATAGAAGGCGGCTGCGTCTCCGGTGATGGGGGCAAAGCTAATCCACAGCAACTGGTTGACGCCAATCGCCAGCATGAACACCACCAGCATCACCCAACGATATCCTGACGCGCGCACGGTTCCCTCTTCCATCCATTCCACCCCCCGTTGATTTGCCAAAACGCCTTGATCACGCTGACTTTACATTCAAACGGCCACGCGCGACTAGCCGACCTCTCACTTTTCTGCCCCTCTTCCACGTCTCTGCGAGAGGCGGTCTTTGTTGTGGGCTTTGGGAGGAGGCGAGACGCACGGGCTCCAAATGGCAGTCCTCAAGGGACATCTGGCCGTTGACCGGCGCTACGTTGTCTGCTATGTTGATCCATCTCAAAACGAAGAGGTGGTCATCATGTTGGTACGAACGTGCGCAGCAACAAGCAGTCGAAGGATTTCCGCGCAACAGAATCAACCCCACTTCCTCGCTCAAGCTAATCCGAACGCCGTCTAGACGTTGGCTCGTTAGAACGAGTTCCTCGTCTAGGTCGGATCAACCAGCTCATCTTCCATAGATGGGGTCTGTTTGATTTCGTACGTGCGCACGGCCGCACGCGGACCAATGGGCGGATTCCCGCCTGCGGCGTCCATCTGGTGAATCCACGGGCGTCCATTTCATCAACAAACGGTATGGCCACCTATTGGCCACTTGATCTCGAATAGGGGAACGAGTTCTTGGCTTGTTCTCCAGATCATGTCAACGGGGATTGCAGAACGATATCCCGTTGGCATGGAGCAAGGAGCTATGTAATGCGCGTCACAACAGAAAAAGAACGCATCGCTGTGTTGACCATCAAGAGTGAGATTGTGCGGAGTGCAGGAGCTTTCTTGCGCAGTGAGGGATTTACGGAGATTTTGCCGGTGCTGCTTTCTCCCATCACTGATCCACTGCGTCATGAAACCTACGATGGGAAGGTCGATTTCTATGGCACTCCCTATCAGCTCACCAAGAGCATGATCTTTCACAAGCAGATTGCCCTGCGCACGCTACCCAAGATCTTCTGCTTCTCGCCCAATGTGCGGATGGAGCCCGCGGATCGTGCCGGGTTGGGGCGGTATTTGGCCGAGTTTGTCCAGCTCGATCTTGAGGTGAGGGACGCCAGTCGCAATGACGTGATGGCTGTGGGAGAAGGCCTGGTGTGTTCGGTATTCAATGCCGTGCTGGACGCATGTGGTGACGAGCTGTTGCTGCTGGGGCGAACGCTGTCTGTGCCCACGAGGCCGTTTGCCCGTCACAGTTATGCGGATGCAGCCGAACGATTCGGCGAACCCTTTGATGACGCGCTGTCTGGCACGCTGGATGCTCCGTCATGGGTGATCGACTTTCCGCGTCGCATTCGCGAGTTTTACGATCGAGAAGATCCGTCTCGGCCTGATGTGCTACTGGACATGGACCTGATGTATCCCGAGGGGTTCGGCGAGGCATTGTCAGGCGGTGAGCGCGAATACGAGCCGGATCGAATCCATAGTCGGCTGGACCGCGACGGCATTCCGAGAGCTAAATTCTCTCGCTATCTTGAGGAGGTGAAGGCTGGTGTGCCCCGATCCGCTGGCTTTGGCATCGGCATCGAGCGGATTACGCGATTCATCTGCGGTCTTGATCGCATTGAAGATGCACGCTTATTTCCCAAGGCGCCGGGCGATTGCCAAGCGATCTAATGGTCGACTGGCGATGGGTGCGCGATGCAGTTGGATGAATGACTTCACAAGTTGGCCCCCGCCTGCCAAGCGGGGGCCCGATTGCGTTACCAATCCGTGAGGATTGGCTGGAGAATGGCCCGGAGTCGATACCACTCTCTGGCATTTGCGGGGGCTCAGCTCAAGCCTAGCCCCCTATCCACCGCGACTGCTTACGGTGCTGTTGAACACTGGAATGTGAATGTCAAGTTAAAGCTCAATCCGCTACAAGGACGCGTTTCGCCCACTGAAAGTGAGAGATACAACTCGCCAAACGGTGCTCTGCAAGGGATGTCACACACAGGTGCCGTATAGCAGCCGCACGAGCAGGCGCAGAACGAGCGGCACGCTTCTTCAATGTACACCTTGTAGCTGACGTCGCTGACTGTCGTCATGGCGATGAGCTGATAGAACCCAGGTTCTACCACGTAGCCGTCATCACCGGTGAGATCCCACTCTATCACTGTCATGCGGCTGCGCGGTTCACCGGCAAAGATCTCCATGCGAACGACGTTACCGCTTGCATCTTCCACACGCCAACCAAAAACCTGAGGCGAAACGGTCGTTTGATAATGCGAGAAGTAGTCGACTGGGGCGATGACCGAGAATGCGATTGTTTCATTGGTCTTGAACTTCAAAAAACAGTTTGGATCTACGGTTGCCCCGCAATCACACTGCGCCCATCCACCGACTGCACTTGCAACGACAAGCACCAACGCGATCCACCCAGCAGCTTTCATCGACGCACCTCCCAGATCCACTCGCTCGATGACGCGCTCACGCACGTCTCACGAAAACTCGCTCCAATTGACACTGCGATACTTACACAACCGGTTGGGATTGGTTTCATCACGCTCCTGGCAGAGTTGCCTTGCGACCCAATGCGTATGCTAGACTCCAATAGAGGTGATCTACGATGTTTCGTCGAGGGCTGGTGCGGCTGTTGGTGTTTGTCCTTGCTGTGGCGATTCTGCCCACGCTGACAGGGTGTTTTGAGACCTTCCAGATCAACGGCTGCGGTGGGCCCGGAGATGGGTCCGATCCTCGCGCTTTCTTCGGCAGGGCGCCGCACACACAATGCATGGAGGCCGTTGGCGGATATGGCGCAGCCGTTGTTGTAACGTGGAATTTCGGGGATGGAACCACAGCGACAGGTAGCCAAGTCACCCATACCTACACCGAAGTGGGTGAGTATCTGGTGGTGGCAGAGAGGATCGCTGAGGATGGCTCCATCGATCGAGATGACACCATTGTCGCTGTCGCCGGAGAGCCTGAGGCGGCATTCACAAACAGAGTCTATGATCCGAGCAGTTCAGGCTCGATCTTCAGTTGGCTACCCAGTTGGCTCACAGGGGCCAACGGCGAGGACAGCGACATGGACATCCAATTTGATGCATCCTCTTCCTATCCCAACGACAGCAACGTCAAATACCGTCCGGCGCAAGTACGCTGGGACTTTGGAGATGGCGTGCAAGAAATGGTCGAAGTCAAGCCCGCGTGGAGCTGGTTTAGCGGCTCATCCATGCGCGTTCGCCACCAGTACGCTGCCGCAGGAACGTACACGGTTACCCTGACGTTGACTGACACGTTGGGCTATAGCGACAATGCCGTTCGGACAATCACTGTCGGAGCTCCAGGCGGGGATGACGATGAAGTCGAGGTTGTTGAAGACGATTTTGTCGTAGGCACTGTCACTTGGGAGCCTGGCGATGAAGAGGAAGATGAGGGCGACTGTATCTTCATCAACGGGACGGTGTTGAACAACGCTCCAGTGGCAGCAGGCGTCCAGCTGACAGCGACGGCCACCAACGCGACGGGTGCTGTCGTGGGTACGTTTACCTATTGGCCAGCGGGAGCCAACAACATTGGTGCCGGTGTAAATTACGCCTATGGCTTCTTCTTGTGCGATCTGACCATTCCTGGGACCCAGGTGGTGACCGTCGAAGTGGTCGTGAGCGACGTAGCGATTTACTAGAGATAGATTCATTTTTAGCAAGAGAGAAAGCGGAAGCCGCAACGTTGGGGCTTCCGTCTTTCATTGCGGGTCTGCGAAACGCATCCGCAAATGGGTTGTATGTGTTAGGATTCCTGGTGACTGCCTACCTTGGCGGCGGTGTCTTTGACTTTTGGGAAGGGGGATGCTCATGCAACGAGTTTGGATCAGAATGCTACTGGGTGTGGCCGGAGTGGGACTGCTCTTGTTGACGAGTTGCGTGCAGCTACTGCCGCTCGATGCCATCATCACTGCGACGCCGACCCTGACGGGCTACGCGCCTCTTACTGTGACCTTCGATTCTGGGGCATCCACGGGATTGATTGCCTCTCGAACATGGAATTTTGGCGATCCAGCCAGCGGGACGGAGAATCTTTCCGCATTACCCTGGGCGGAACATACGTTCGGAGATGACGGGATCTATACTGTGACCTTGCATGTCGGGACAGCTGAGGGCGAAACGGATGTCGCGACCGTGCAAATCGTGGTTCTCAATCCTCCTCCCATCGTCAGCCTTCACGCAACGCCCTTTCACGGGCCTGCACCGTTGACGGTGACGTTCGATCTTTCGAACACCGTAGATCCAGCTGGCATTATTCCTGCGCCAACCGGTTCGATTGTGTCCTTCGTTCTGGATTTTGGTGATGGCACCCATTACGCAGGCACGGGCGCAGACTTGGGTACGCCGATCGTCCATTCATATCTGAATCCTGAGATTCGAACGGCCACGTTGACCGTGCTGGACAATGATGGCGCCAGCGCGTCTGCGAGCGTTCCCGTGGTTGCGGAAGGGGTCATCGAATCGTTTGCTGCGCCCGGCTACGACCCGGCTGGCCTTGCCTATGATGGGAGCTTTCTGTGGCTCAGCGATTGGAAGACGTGTTTGATTTACCGTGTTCGCCCACTCGATGGGTATGTGGTTGCCAGCTTTGAGGCGCCGGGCATGCCAGTGACTCCTCTGAGCATGGATGCCTCGCCTGCGGGGATTATTCTGGGAGATCCTGGGACACCAGGTGGCCTGGCGTGGGGCGCTGGGGCGCTGTGGGTGGCTTGTTTGTCGGATGGGAAAATCTATAAGGTCAATCCGTTCGTGCCCACCAGTGATCCGAATCACGTCTTGGCTGAGCTTGAGAATGGCGCCTTCGACCCCTTTGCGCTGACATTCGGCGGTGGCTATCTCTGGGTCAGTGATTTAGGCACCGGGCTGATTCACCAAGTGGATCCATACACCGGCGTTGTCGTTTCTTCCATCGATGCCCCTGGTGTTGCCCCGCACAGTGTCCGTGCGGTGGATGCGCAGGGCATTGTCCTTGTTGCTCCCATGGGGCTTGCGTGGGACAACGGCTACCTGTGGGTCGCGACGGGATCCACGCTTTTCAAGCTCAATCCAGTCACAGGCGCGGTGGTCACCTCGGTCGCCGCTCCAGGCACCTCTCCATTTGGCCTTGCCTATGACGGGCGGTACTTGTGGAATGCCGACCAAAACGGAAGTCTCAAGGGGCGGCTTTACAGGATGGCAGTGCCGTAATCCCAGTGCGATTCAATCGGCAAGGAAATCGACTCTCGTATCTCACGTTGTGACAGCGACTCGATCGGAAAACACAACCTGAGGTTTGGCTACTGGGAACTCTTCTTGCGTGCCATGCGCTGTGACGAGACGGATCTGAAGGATGGCCCTGATCGGGGCTGATCGATGGGGTATGATCGCTCGCTGGATGGGGGCAGTCGGTCATGTCTGCGACAAAACAATACCTACATCGTGTGCTGAGTTTCTCTCCGAATGCTCGCTGGTATCTGCTGTATAGCGTGTTGAGCGGCTTCGCCATGGGCATTCTGCAGCTGCTATTCAACCTCTATGTGTTGTCCCTGGGATTCAATGCGGGCACGTTGGGTCTGCTGGTCGCACTTCCACCCGTGGTGGTGACCCTCTCGGCCATTCCCATGGGCATGTTGGGGCATCGCATTGGTTTTCGAACTGCCCTGTTGGTGGGCGTTGTTCTGATGGCCATCTCCATGGTCGGCATCTCCCTTTCTTCTGTCTTTGTCGGGCTCGCGGTGTTCGCTGCCTTGCGTGGCCTAAGTCAGACGATGCTACAGGTGAGTAGTGCTCCGTACATGGCTGAGAACAGCGGGGTGGCAGAGAGAACCCACTTGTTCAGTGTGCAGTTTTCCGCCCGATTGTTTGCCAACTTTTTCGGGCTGTTGCTGGCTGGCGTGCTTCCCGGACTGTTCGCTCGCGCCATGCATATCGGAGCAGAAGCGCCGGGAGCCTATCGCGGAGCATTGATCGTGGCGGCTGTGCTGTATTCGCTAGCCATGTTGCCGCTGTGGCGTACCAAGCCTGACCCTTCCTCTCACGCACAAACTGAACCCATGCGATTGCGCGAGATGTTCCATCCCCCGGGCCTGTTGCTGCGCCTGTTTCTTCCTCAGGTGGTGATTGGACTGGGGGCAGGGGCGCTCGTTCCGTTCTTTAATGTCTTCTTCAAGATGAAGTTTGGCGTGCCCGATTCGACGCTAGGTGTGCTGTTTGCTGTGCAATCCGTTTTCATGGGCGTGGCCACGTTGATTGGGCCCGCATTGGCTGAGCGATGGGGCAAGACGAGGACCGTGGTGGGCATGCAAGTGGTTTCAGTCCCCTTCATCGGCCTCATTGGCTATGTGCCGCTGCTCTCGATATCGGCGACCGGATTCTTGTTTCGAGCTGCGCTGATGAATGCGGCCAACCCACTGTATACCGCATTCATCATGGAGAAGGTTTCAGACAAACAACGTGGAGCAGCCAGTGCCATGATGCAAATGAGTTGGCAAGGCACGCGCGCGATCAGCTCACTAGCGAGTGGCTATCTCCAAGAGTCGAGCGGCTTCGCCCTCTTGTTCCCGATTACCATCGTCATGTACTCACTGGCATCCCTGCTCATCTACACGTTCTTTATCAAGAACGTCCAAAGAGACGCATAGACTGCGGCTCTTCAAGCAATGCGAAGCATTGCCGTCTTCATTCGCAAAACGCCAAACGAAGGAACAAGCTGCATAGCAGAGTAGAAAGGCTGCCTTTTGGGCGGGCTTTCTTGAAGCAACCGGCAACTCTCGCGGTGCTCGAGTTGCTTGGAGAATTCGATCGAATCGAATTCTCTACGGTTGATAGCGTGCGACTTGTTTGGAGTTCCCGTGCTGAGCGGGAACTCTTGGTTGGTGGCTATTCGATGTTCGCCAGGCATGCGGGAACGCTTCGCGTTCCTTGGAGTTTCGAAAATGCCGAAACTCTACGGTGGCTAATCCGGGAACTCTGCGAGTTCCTTTGAGTTCCCGTGCTGAGCGGGAACTCTTGGTTGGTGGCTATTCGATGTTCGCTAGACAGGCGAGACTTATCTTGATCTGATCGTAGTCGACTGTGCCATTCAGCTCTTTAAGAATCGCCATGGTTCGTGCGGTGCCGACGGTTTCGACTGCTGCTGCGATTTGCTTGAAGGTGGCTGTATCGACCCACGGCTCAGGGCGGGTGAGTTTCTTCTGGGCGATGTAGTCGAGCAAGTACTTCAGCGCGGTTTCGGGCTTTCTCTCGATGGCATCAGACACGGCGACGATCGACTCGCCTTTGTCAAATCGGCCGAATGCGAGTTGCTTGGAGAGATTCAATGTAGAGCGGGCGGTCCTTTGCTTTCCCATTGCTGAGGGTTTGGGCGCTGGGCGAAGGTTCGGGTCAACGTCCATCTCCAGGCTGTGGCTGCGACAGTATTCGGCGATGGTGGCCACGAACTCCTCGCCATACTGACGCGCCTTTGCCTGGCCCACGCCGGTGACTTCGAGGAAAGCGTCGACGGTGGACGGCTTGCGTCTGGCCATGTCGCGCAGACTGGCATCTCCGAATACTACGTACGCTGGGACTTGCCGGAGGGTGGCAATCTTTCGTCGCACCACGCGAAGTGTGTCAAACAAGCCGCGATCCACGCCTTCCCATGAGTCTTCGGAGACGCGCTTGCGCGGCGAGGCTGCAGGTTTGAGCAGTCGCGGCGTCTCGTCACCGCGAATGGCTCGCCAACCGCGCTCGGTGATGGTGAGAACGCTGTACTCGCCGCCCTTTTGTAGATAGCCTTGGCCCACAAGTTGCTCGATCCAGTCGCGCACCAGTTTCTTGGTGTAGTCAGAAAGCAACCCGTAGGTTGTGAGCTGATCGTGTCTGGCTTCTAGAATTCGTTGCTCCTTGGAACCGACAAGGACATTGGCGGTGTAGTCGGCGCCGTAGCGCTGATTGAGCCTGAACACACAGGAAAGGATTTTCTGGCCAAGAACAAGAGCATCGTCTGCCAGCTCCAGGTCGCCGAAACATACATCACAGGCCTTGCAGTTGTCCGTCGCCAGCCGCTGGCCAAAGTAGGTCACCAAGGCCTGATGTCGACAGGTCACGCCGGCGGCATAGGCTGACATGTCTCCCAATTTGATTAGGGCAATGCGGACTGCGGCCTCAGATTCCGATTGTTCAATGATGTATTTCCACGTGCCATAGTCGCCACTGCCATAGAGCAGAATGCATTCGGCATCGAGGCCATCCCGTCCTGCCCGCCCAGACTCTTGTTGGTAGTGTTCGAGCGATTTGGGCATGCCCGCGTGGATGACTGCGCGGACGTTGGTTTTGTTGATGCCCATCCCAAACGCGACTGTAGCGACGATGATGTCTACGTCCTCTTTGATGAAAGCGTTTTGGGCTTGCCTTCGAGCATCGTCTGTCAGTCCGGCATGATAGGCGGCCGTGCGGTAGCCAGCGGCCTGCAGTTGTTCGGTGAGATCATCGACATCCGTTCGGCGAATGCAGTAGACGATGGAGGACTCGTCCTTGTGGCGATCGAGCACGTCGCGCACTTGCCGGAGGACATCGGTGCGGCGCTCGACAGAGTAGAGCAGATTGGGACGATCGAATGACCCGACGAGGATCTCTGGTCTCACGAGATGGAGCTGTTGCACGATGTCGTTACGCACTTGCTCTGTCGCTGTCGCCGTGTAGGCGTGAACGGCCACGCCAGGGAACGACGTCTTGAGGCTGCCCAATCGGCGATACTCAGGACGGAAATCATGTCCCCACATACTGACACAGTGCGCTTCGTCAATCGCGATCAGAGAAATGGTGTGCTGATTTAGGAAGTCGGCAAAACCATTCATCATCAGCCGCTCGGGCGACACATAGAGGATTTTCAGATCTCCTCTACGAATGGAGGCAATCACATCGTCTTGCTCATCCGGGTTCTGGGAGCTGTTGATGCAGGCAGCCGCGACACCGCATTCCGTCAATGCATCGACTTGATCCTTCATCAGCGAGATGAGCGGGCTAACGACGATGGCCAAACCAGGCAAGCGAACGGCAGGAACTTGGAAGCAGAGTGATTTGCCCCCCCCCGTCGGCAGGACGACGAGGGAGTCACGACCGCCCACGCCACAGGCGATGGCCTCGCGCTGCAGCGGGAGAAAATCTTCATACCCCCAGTACTGCTTAAGAATTCCTGCGATGTGCCGCATGACTCCCCACTTCATTGCCCCGGATAGGGTGATGGTACCCTATCCGGGGCGACTGTGGCTGAGGGCATGGAGCTGATTTGTCGCGTGAACGGTGCCAGGACAGCATAGATGCCAGTCTCTGATTGCGCGGCGACTTGCATTCCTATCGGAATCTATGCTAGGCATGAACAATTGGGCAGGGATGGTGTTAATCAACCGCTGGGCCATGGGAGGTCGGATGCGTTCGATTACTTTTCTTCTTTGTGTTGTGGCATTGAGTAGCGTGGGGATATTCGGGCAGTCTGCGGATTGGACGATATGGAATATGCCTTCTGACAAGTCCTTTCCAGGAGATCTTGCTTGGATGATTGACAACAGCCTGTTTGTCGTGCTGCACGAACCCGAGGCTTTGGCTCGCTTTGAGCCTGACCATGACCGTCTGCTCGCGTGGACATTGCCTGTCCCGGCAAGTGAATTCGTGCTCACCAATTCGGGTCTGTTTTTCACGGCACAGCGTGATGCGAGCATCGGATGGCTGCAACCGGATGCCAATCACATTGAAACCTGGCCGTTGCCTAGCCCGACTGCCGAACCGATCTTTCTGCGTGAGTCGTCGTTTGGCGACGGGGTGGAGAATTGCTGGTACCTGGACTGGGAATTGGGACGACTAGGACTGTTTGAGCCTGAGCAATTGACGTCGACGTTCCTGCCAGGAACAGATCCCGTCATCATCTCAGTGACACAAACCACGCGACGCGTGGTTGGCAAGACCCAGGCCGTTGATCCCGCACTGATCATGGGAGAGGATGGCTTTGCCCCGGCAACGTATCTTCATCTTCCCGTAGAGACCGACAACTATCGCGAGTGGGGTTTGGTTACGATGGATCCGCCAGCCTACGCATTGGCTGAAGATGTCAGAGGGCAGGTCTGGATCCCTGACGCGGTCAATGGGAGTCTGCTCGCGCTGTCCCCAAGCGACAACGTGGTACGCGTTTACGGGCTGCCGGATGGTCTTTGGATTGGCAGCCTTGCCCCCATTCCCCGATCCACAGACATCTACTTCTCAGCGCACTCGGAGAACGACGGGGTATCCAAGATCGGGTTGCTGCAACCTGAGACGGGCAACGTGGCTCTGTGGAACATCCCTGGCGGAAGCGAGATCGATGCCATCAGTTTGCTTGTTGTCGATGATGCGTTGTGGTTCTGTGATCGCGGTCATGGCGCCGTGTATCGATTCGAGCTGGCAAGCAGCACGTTCACGTGGTGGGAGACGGGAGGTGATGACTCCCCTCTGTACATTGTGGCGGGATACCCGGGCGAGTTCTGGGTGAGCTGGGAGTGGTCGGGAAAGATCGCGCGGCTTCGATTGCCGAGCGAGTAGTCGGACCCGAATGATGAAAAGGGCAACGGGGCTCCTGACGGAGCCCCGTTGCCACGAGTTGGCTAATACAACCCAACAGCCTGTCGATAGACCGCGCGAAGCCTTCCGCCGCTCTGAAGGTTGATGCTCAACTGACCGGGTTCGACATTCCCAAACTGCAATAGCAGAATGTCGTTCCACGTCTCAGTGTCTGCGTTGTAGCGCTGCCACTTCCAAAACTCGAGGCGCTCTTCTCGAACGGTCCAGTGTTCTTGCGCTGGAATGAGCACATAGTGGGTTCCTGCCTTATCGCAGAGCTGAAATGGAGCCGTGCGAGCGACATCGTCCACCAAGAGCTGTGCGTAGATGGGCTGGGTCACAAACCGAGGCTCTGTGTACGCTGTAGTCGTTGGAATCTCTTGGTACATGAATACCGAGGAGACATCCAGGCACACGGTTGCCTGTTGAGTTGTCGGAGGCGTGAACGAGATACCTCCTTCTTCGGAGAACACGGCTCGATAGGACGCACCGGATTGCAGCGGAATGACGATCAACGGATTGTCATTCACTGTGACCCATGTTTGTTCGACGGTATCGTATTTCTCCCACCGGCTGAACGGCGTCTGCTGTTGATCGGAACCCATCGCGTAGTTCTCTGCGCGCAATTGATACAACGTGGTCGCTGTTGCGCACAGCTGGAACGGCGTCACTTGTTCTGCCTCTCCAGAGACGACAATGGGCGCCGAGATGTCGGTGATGGTTGCGGGGAAGAACAAGAACCCAGGAACCTCGTAGGCAGCTGAGATGGTCATGCAAGCTCGAGTCGGGGGCGCCGTCTGAGACGTGTCGCCTGGCTGTCCTTGGCTTTCTCCCGTTGTTGTGACGCTCACAACGAATTCAAGAATCGGACACTGCCCCGGATCAAGCAGCAGATAGGTCACTGAATAGGTCATGCCGGGCTCGAATGTCCCCGTGACCGTTCCCATCAGCGTGTCGAAATTGACCTCGATGGATCCCCCTGGAGGCAGGATCTGATCGGCGATGAATGAGCTGGCAATGGGATATCGGTTCAATGTTGAGCTGATTTCCGTTGGCAACGATCGGCTACCGCGGAACGATGTGTCAGCCGGGATCTCCCCAAAGAACCAATCGAGCGGCAGCGGTTCAGGACAACCGGAATCCGTCGGCGGTGTGGTCTGAGGAACTTCCTGTCCATCACACGCAGGACAAGGCAGTGATTCCTGACAAACAGGGATCAGACACTCGGGATCAATGACCGCCTGAATCGACGTTTGGATGCTCGGAACAACATCCACGGAAGTCTGGGCCGTGGCTTCGGCATTGGCTGCGGCGTTGGCCATCGCAAAGGCTTGAGCTAGCGAACTGGCCGTAGCCTCGGCGGATGCCTGTGCGCGAGCGTATGCAGACGCTGCGGCTTGAGCGGAGGCTGTCGCATCTGCCATCGCCATTGCGACCGCTTCTGCGGATGTGGCTGCCGATGCCTGTGCAGTAGCGAACGCTTGAGCTGCCACGAATGCCCGCGCTTCAGCACTGGCCTGTGCAGCAGCAGCTGCATAGGCAGACGCTGCGGCATCAGCAAACGCGTCTGCTGCTGCAATGACGGCCACGGCCACTTCGGCTTCGGCTGACGCTTCGGCTTGCGCGGCTGCATAGGCGGCCGCTTGGGCGTCTGCGAGTGCCAAGGCGATCGCCTCTACACCCACGCTTGCTTCTGCGTGAGCGGAAGCAAGAGCCAAGGCTGCGGCGTAGGCACTGGCGGCAGCGTCTGCCTGCGCAGTGGCCATGGCGTCGACGCCAACGCTGACCTGTGCCTGTGCTGATGCCTCGGCATGCGCTGCGGCCAATGCCGCAGTTTCGGCAACAGACACCGCAGTGGCCATGGCGTCAACGGCTGCAATGGCGCTGGCTTCAGCCTGAGCATGCGCTTGTGCTGCTGCTTGTGCTGCAGCCTGTGCCTGCGCAACAACTGAGAATAGCTCTTGAACATCTGCCAACGCTGACGTTTGTGCGCTAGCGAAGGCGCTGGCGGCAGCTTGGGCTTCTGCTCGTGCTGTGGTTGCAGCGGTCGCTGCTGCGGACGCAAATCCAAAAGCGTCAGCAGAAGAGGTGGCGACAGCCGCTGCGAATGCTGACGCATAGGCGTCGCCTTCCCCGGCAGATGTTGCCGATGACACAGCACTTGCTTCTGCTGTTGCGGCGGCCTGCGCGCACGAAGTCGCTGCGGCTTGAGCATCTGCTGCCGCTGTGGCGGCCGCGGCAGCGTGAGCCTGGACCTCCGCAACAGCAGTGGCGACAGCCGAAGACAACAAGCTTGCATTCGCTTGCGCGGACGCATAGGCGGATGCTGCGGCTGTCGCTTGCGCAGAGGCTTCAGCATGGGCACTGGCATAGGATTGTGCGAGTGCAGTGGCAGAGGACTGTGCTTGGGCGCAGGCGCTAGCTGCTGCCGTGGAGTTGGCCGCAGCAACGGCCTTCGCATTCGCGATCGCTTCGGCCATCGCGCTGGCTGCGGATGACGCGGATGCGCAGCTGGTGGCAATGGCCTGAGAGGACGCTTGAGCCGTCGCCGACGCTTGAGCCATGGCGCTGGCCATTGCTTCAGCGTGCGAAGCTGCAAGCGCACAGGCTTCAGCAGCGGCAGCAGCTTCTGCTTGAGCTGCGCTTGAAGACTCGGCGATGGCCACGGCAGCAGCGGCAGCGGCAGCTCGTGCCTGGGCAGCTGCCACAGTGATGGCCGCGGCATGGGATTCAGCAGATGCGGTCGCTGTGGCGAGCGCCTCGGCAACAGCCGTAGCTTCAGCAGCCGCGGTCGCACGGGCTTGTGCGACGGCTTGAGCTGCGGCGAAGGCTTCAGCGTAGGCCAGCGCGGCGGACTCAGCTTCGGCATCAGCGCGTGCATAGGCAGATGCAGCGGCCTCTGCTTGCGCGCTCGCCTCTGCTTGCGCGAGCGACGCGGCGGTTGCCGCAGCATTGGCTGCCGCATTAGCCTGGGCGACAGCCGTCGCAATGGCCTCAACCACTCCTCGAACCTCAGCGATCACGATTCCACAGGGGACTTCCGTGGCGACAGTCTGCGTAACAAGCTCGACGGCGCTCTGAGCCTGTGAGTAGGCTTGCGCTGTGGTTGAGGCATAGGCTTCAGCCTGTGCAGCGGCTTGCGAGACAGCTCTGGCGCGGGCGGCTGCCGTGGCGGCCACCTCAGCCGTGGCTTGAGCTTCAGCGCGTGCGCTTGCTTGAGCAGCGGCAGCAGCAGTGACGCGCGCTCCAGCCAAAGACACGGCCTCAGCCATGGCGTCAGCTACTGAAACAGCGTATGCCGCAACTTTGGCACTGGCACTTGCACAGGCCAGCGCACTTGCATTGGCTTCAGCAGCTGCGATGGCGATCGCCTGCTCGATGGCAGCGACTTGGGCGGCAGCGAATGCCCCTGCCTGCGCGCACGCGTTGGAAGAGGCTGAAGCATAGGCAAAAGCGGTGGCACACGAAACGGCGAACGCATCCGCCGATGCTTGCGCGTTGGCGGCTGCTTGTGCGCAGGCGGCGACGCTGGCGGCTGCTTGTGCGCGAGCGTCTGCACAGGCGGTAGCAAATGCTGTGGCTCGAGCCATGGCCCAGCTTTCAGCACTTGCGATGGCTTGAGCGCTTGCTTCAGCGGATGAAACAGCTGCTGCACAGGATTCGGCATAGGCTGCTGACGTGGCTTGAGCCGAGCTTTGAGCCGAGGCCACAGCGGAGGCGGCATCTTGTGCTGCATGACTGGCGGCTTCTGCGACGGCGATTAGCGATACGAGATCGAGACTTCCCATCAGTCCTTGCGCTTGAACGGCGATCGCCTGAGCATTGGCAGCTGCAGAGGCAGCTGCTTGTGCGGACGCTTGTGCGAGCGCGACAACATCTGATAGTACGAGAGTTCCAGTCTCGGGTTGCGTTTGACCTGTCGCTGCAATGAGGCAAAGCGTCAGGAGCGCAACAACGAGAACCGCAAGTTTGGTCTTCACGGTCAACCTCCTTGATGTCTGTCCTATCTGGGACAGTGCTGAGGGACAGTGGCCAATGGGATGCCAAGAATCAGCCTAGACGCTGCTGATTTGCACGCGATACGCTGCGATGGAAGTGAACCAGGCTGGGCAAGTGACTTCGCACGACAAGAGCTTGGCTCCCACAAACACCGCCTCCTCAGCGAATTGGATGACATCAAATTCGAGTCATCGAACAATGTACACCCTCTCGTGGGGAAAGTGCCAAATGGGGTCAAACAATGAGGATGACCGGCATTTGACACAGTGCAGAGAGCGGCATCGCTTTCAGCGGGGGCCGTGTTCAAGAGAAGACCGGTAGGGTCGCTTGATAGACGCGATGTGCTGCCGAATCAGGGCTCCGGGGAGTATCATTAAATCGTGGGATGCGGCATGATGGTCGGGATGACGGACGGATCCGTGCCCATCCATTGGAGTCATGAGTCATGCCGTGTTGCGAGGTGGGTGAAGCGTGAAGACATTGATTGGGGTTCTGGCCAGCCGAGACGATGCTGCACGCAACGAGTCACTGGCTCGGATGCTTGAGGTGTTGTGTGAGGATTACGGACAGCAACCCTGGTGGCACGACTTCGCCTTCGCTTTTTCTGGAGGCACGTACGAGCGGGTGGTCACGGGTGATGAGAGCGATATTCAGCCAGTCAACGATGAAGCCTGGGAATGGATTCATCACACGTGTGGCGTTTTGCGGCTACCCGAGGGGAAGAAACATGGCGGGGGCATCCTGCTAGGCTCGCTAGTGGCTAGAGGGTCAATTCAGTTCCTGTGGCCGTTCTTCTCTCCGGCAACCAGCCATTGGCTGCATCCCGAAAATCTGGCCCTGTTCAGGCTGGCCGACTTGTTGAGCGTGAACACATTCATGAATGCGGGATCGATTCTCGAATGGGCTGAGGTATCCGCGCAGAATCCTGACCACCGGTATCCTGTTCCGTGGCCTCCTTCAATCACGCTGGAAGGGACAGGAACGGTCGTTCCCATTCACAGCGTCCCCGTTCACAGGGGAACTCGAGTCGGTTCGATCTACAAGGTCTTCTCGCCTGACGATCTAGCAGAACCTGCGGATTATCGTGACATTCTTGGCGATGGTGGTGCGGCGGTGATTGCTCTCATTGCTCATGATGAGAAGAAGGACGCCATGCGGGAGTTTGTCGTTGACTACGAGCCATCTCTTCGCACCCATTTCTCGCGCATTCTCTGTACAGGAACTACCGGGCAGATTGTGAAGGAGGCCGCTCCTTCGCTTGCTCCCATGGTGCATCGCTACCATAGCGGACCCAAGGGCGGAGATCTTGAGATCGCGACGGAGATTCTATTCGGAGCCTGTCACGTGGTTGTCTTCTTCACAGATCCGTTGCGCCCGCATCCTCATGCCGATGACATTCGATCTGTGTTTGGTGCCTGTATGAGGCAGGATCAAGTTCGGATGTTCTCTAACGAACGGCAGGTCAGGCGCTGGTTCGACGATCGATTTGGCAGTTGAGAAGCGTGAAACAATCGCGTAGCGTTTTCCACGATCAGGTGGCCGCAAGAAAGCCAACTGAGAGGACAAGCATGGGGGCCATATGCGACGACTTGCAGCGATGATCTTGATAGGCATCTTTGTTTCACTCACTGGCCATGCCTTCCCTCTGAATGAGTTCGGATTTCACGTGAACCTGGACCGATTGACGTCTGCAAGCTCAACGACCGGGCGATGGCATGCCAGCATTGAAGCCTACGTTCAGACGGAGATCGACGACGTATGGCGAATGGAATCGGGTATCGGGTTTGATTTCGCCAGTTTGGCTCCTTCGGCATCGATCGGGTTGTTGGCTTCCACTCTCAAGGACATGGATCTGAACGGCGATTTGATCCTGCGGTGGATTCCTAGGCATGGAATTGTGGCGACTCTGGATACAGGGATTCGATATCAACCGCGTGTGTCGGACAAGGCGCGATGGATCTTCGAGATCGTCCCGATTCGCTGGAACATCATCTCCATCGATCATAGCTACTTCCCGGTTCCAAGAATCGATCTCTCGCTGACGATCGGTGGCGTCATGCTGCTTGAGCAGGGAGGATTCTTTGGCGAAACCATCACTATCGAAGCCTACAAGATCGAGAATCGGCGACTTCCCTTCTCCCTGTTTGTTGGCAATGGGTGGTACCTGACTGCGGGACAGCTCACGACACGTGTTGGGTATCGATTGTAGCCAGCGACTTGGGATAACTTACGGA
>JAHITR010000210.1 GCA_018817505.1 Candidatus Bipolaricaulota bacterium
TGAAACCTCCCCAAACTGAAAGCAGCACGCCGCCGAGGATGAATCCGATGCCAAACAAAGCTTGCATGCTACCGAAAAGAATGACATCTCCATTGAGAACGCGGGTCACGTAGAGGGGCATCAAAGAGAAGGCAGGATTGACGACGAAATTCATCAATGCGAGTCCGAGGATCAACAACAGCATGCCGCGCCATCGTGCTGCGAAGGACAGGCCTTGGATCATATCCCGTAGAACTGAGGGGCGTTGTGTCTGCTCCCCAGGATCCCTGGCAAGCTCGGGAATATGGATGAACAGCAGCGGAAGCACGGCGACTGCGGCTGTGCATACATCAATCGCCAGCACGCCCTGCATGGGCAAGATCTCAATGAGCAATGCCCCCAGAAGCGGTGACAACAGCATAGCCATTCCGTGCAAGGATTGATTGAGGCCGGCGATTCGAGACAGGTGTTGGTCAGGAACCATCAGTGTCGTGGCCGCCTGCATGGCCGGCCAATGAAACGCTCCGCCCACAGCGCGAATGAACATGAGACCGTAGATGTATGGAATGCGAGCATGGCCTGACACGAACAGGAAGGCCAATACGACCGTCGCCAAAGCAATGCCGGAATCAGCCACGATCATGACGCGGCGGCGGCTCCACCGGTCAACAAGTGCCCCTGCGAACGGGGACAAGAACACCATAGGAACGTAGGCCATCATGGCTGCAATTGCTAACACGGTGGCTGAATCTGTCTCTCGCGCCAGCCACCAAACCAAGGCAAATTGCACCAGCCGACTGCCAAACAAGGACAGTGCCTGCCCGCCCCAAATGGCGAAGAAGGGAGATTTCCAATGATCTGGTTTCCATGAACTCATCGACGAGAACCTCCAAAGGTGTGTGTGCTCTACACGCGAGGTGGGTTCAATCAAGAAGCCTATTGTGCCTCCGTTTCATGCGCGTCTCAAAGAGGCGTCAACCGACCAACTAGAGGATGAAGGTGCAGCCAGCGTGTTTCCGCTCAAGATATCAAACGAGCCCGATTCGCCCGTATGGAACACCATTTGTCCATCGGGACCGAATGCGAATGCGGCGTGTGCCGATCCGGCGACCACCCTGCTCTGAGGGGGGCGCGATTGGATCGACCCACTCGTAGCCGATTTCCAGTTGTGTGGGCCCAATATTCCCGAGCTGATCCAATTTGAATCTACCCAGTCCAGTGCCTGACGCTCCTCGAAAGAGATGTCTTGCTCTGGCTCTTTTTGTGTGACGTTCGATATTGCCTGGGAACCCTCCGTGGCTCTAGAATGCGGCAGATCATGAGGGGGAACGATCATGCTTCTACCGACGCCGATCAGCTGGATGAAGAAGATTCTTACCATTCTCAAATCGGATTTGTCGCCCAACCAAATCAGTTTAGCATTTGCCCTCGGCCTATTCGCCGGGTTGCCGCCGATGGGGATGCATGTCCTTCTGCCGGTCACCATTGCCCTCTTGCTGCGCTGCTCTTTTCGAACATTCCTCATTTCCATGGGGCTCTTCAAACTGAGTTCGTTGGCGTTGGCGCCTGGCTCGTATGCGCTGGGAAAATGGCTGCTCGACACACAGCGCGGATTGGATGCTTTCTGGCGATGGCTCGTTCATCTGCCGGTGATTGCGCCCATGGGGTATTCGCAGTACATCCTCATGGGCAGTGTCGCCCTGGCTTGCATCATGGCGATCCCCTCTTTCTTCCTTATTCGATGGCTTGTTGGCCGTTACCGAACATCCTGGAGCGCGTGGGTATCGACGTGGAAGATCTCGCGCTGGCTGAAGGGGAGGCGTGGGGTGAAATGGGGGCGCAGGCTTCTTGCTGGCGGGGAACACAAGTACGCACTTCCCGCATCACGAAAGGGAGTCTTCCGCGTTGTTCGGCGCGAAATGCTTGTCGGGCTTCCTTTGCTGTATGCCGTTGCTTATTTGGCGGCTGCAGTGATTGTCCCGTTCTTTGCTGGCACGGTTGCCACTCAATCGGTCTCGTGGGCAACGGGGACGGAAGTGGCTGTGTCGGATTCATCGTTCAATTTGCTCACCGGCAGTCTCACGCTCATGGACTTCACACTTCAGGATCCGCAGGTTCCAGAAGAGAATCTGATCGTCATCCCGAACGTGAAGGTCAACGCAGGAATGCTCCCCTTGCTCTCGAATCGCATTGTGTTTAATTCCGTGGTCATTGCCGAAGCCGAGCTGCACGTCAAGCGAGAGGCGGATGGCACGCTCAATGTGGATAACCCGTCAGTCGGATGGAATATGCAGGGCTATGTAGATTGGGCGAATCGATATGCGAACACGGTTGATTGGATGGGATTGCTGAAGCGGCTGTTCTCCTATTTGCGGGAATGGGATCCGCTCGTCCCGCGAGAGGATCCGTACGCTGCCTATGGCGGCAGCCGTTCGTTTCCCGAGTCTCGATCTCCGCTGACGATCCAGAAGCTCGAAATTGGCAGGCTCCTCATCACAATGGAAGACGAGATGATCTCAGATCCGCAGGGACCGCTGCCTCCGCTGACGATGTTTGAGGTGGAGGTCTCCAATCTTGCGTTTCCTTCCTCCCTGCGAAGAAATCCGATGCGCATCTCATTGCACGGGCAATGGGGCGATGATGCTGAGTCAGGATTCAGCTTGTCAGCTACTTTTTCGACGTCTCAAAGCGGCGGCGTGAGTGGGGTTGATTTTGCGATAAATCGTCTTGATTTGCCGCGCTTGGCACGCTTCTATGCCACGACGTTGCCCGTAGGCATTCGGTCGGGATTGGTTTCCATGACAGGATCTGTTCAATTCGAGGATGGATCGGCGTCAGGTTCCTTGTCGTTCTTGCTGGAGGATCTTGAGTTGGCGCCATCCTCATCCCGTTCGTTGTTTGGATTGTCTGAGGCCATGTCAGAGCGCGTAGTTGACGGGATTAACGGGTATGCGGCTGAGGTCCCCGTCGTATTTGGAGCGATGGTTGAAGGTGCGTCAGATGAGCCATCGATCGCTTGGGAAGCTCCATTGCTTGAGATCGCACGTCAAGGGTTGATGATGGCAGGGAAACGGGAATTGAATCGAACGATCATCGAATTAGGGGATCGCATTGACGGGCTGGGCGGAGTTTCTTCAGTCCCGATCAATTCGCGTTTTCAACCTCTGCAGCAGGCTACTGAATCCGCTGCACGCGAATTGATTGAGCGCGCTGGCGGCGGTCTTCTGCAAAACCTACCCGTTTCTGACGATGCTACGGATAAGCCCGCGAATGGCATGCAAACAGATGCTCTTGTCGATCAACTCCCCAGATTGCTGAACGATCTGCTGGATTCATCCGCGAACAATGGAGACACTGAAGGCGGAGCATCCGGCTCTGATTGAGTACTCAAGAAACCATCGAAGGGGAAGCATGCCACCGACTGCTAAAGTGTCTGTTGTTGGGACCTGCGATCGCGAAGCAGGGATCCGAACTGCGATTGAGCTACTTGGAAATGAACGCCCGACATTCACGGGTACGGCAGTGGTTCTGAAGCCGAATTACAATTCCGCGGATTCCTTCCCCGCATCCACGCACAACGACACGGCCAGGATCCTCATCCATCTGATTCAAGAGGCAGGCGCTGCCAGCGTGATCGTGGCAGAACGAAGTGGAGGATCGGCGAACAGCCACGAAGTGGCCGACAAGAAGGGCGTCCGCCCGCTCTTCGACGCATTGGGCGTGGACTACGTCATCCTGGACGATCTTTCACCCGAGGACTGGGAACATGTTCCTGTGGCCGGTGGTCACTGGGCGCAAGGAATTGAACTACCACGTCTCTACCTCAATGCCGAATCCATTGTCATGACGTGCTGCTTGAAGACCCACGGCTTCGGCGGTCATTTCACCATGAGCCTGAAGAATGCGGTGGGGCTTGTTCCGCGCGTGTCACCTTCGAATGGGCACGCATATATGAGGGAGCTTCATTCTTCTGTGCACCAGCGATCGATGATCGCTGAAATCAATCAGGCGTTCTCCCCGAGACTCATCGTGATGGATGCCGTGTCCGCGTTCTCCACAGGCGGGCCATCTCGAGGCACACTTGTTCATCCGAATCTCATTCTTGCGTCGACGGATCGCATCGCACTGGATGCCGTCGGTGTGGCCATCTTGCGCAACTATGAGACGACGCCTGAGGTGATGAATGGTGCCATCTTTGAGCAGGAACAGATTCGATGTGCCGTCGAGCTCGGGCTGGGCGTTTGTTCTCCCCAGGACATTGAACTTACGGCTGCGCCTGATGCCAAAAGTCAGGAGTGGATGCAACAGATTCAGGTTCGACTTGACGAATAGACTTGCTCTCCAAAACCAGTCTTGCGCTTGACGAGTAGACTTGCTCTGCGGATTAAGCTCCTTCTCGTCTAGCTCGAATCGACAAATTCGCTCTTCAAGACTCGCATAAATGGAACGCTTGACTTCGGTCGCTTTGCCGCTATACTGTTCACTTCACACTCCTCTTAGCATGAGTGGTCAGGTATCGTCAAGTCATCTAACCAGAATCGTCGGCCATCGTCATTTAGAAATCGGGCATCCTGGATTCGGTTGTTATCTGTTGGCGCGTGGAAGCTGAGATTAAGCTTCGAAATCCTACACATCAGTTTGTCTTGAAGTGAACCAGTTGCCGTTGAGCTGCTACATATGTAGTGATGCTCGACAAGAGAGGTTCGCAAACACTTGTCCTTCGTCGTACGTCGTAGATTGGCGTGCGAAGTTGGCGCGGTTTGTTGAGCAAGGAGGTTGCAATGGAAGACGAGAGTCGTGTCGGTTCGAGAGTCCTTCCATGTTCATCCCCATCAGGATGAGAAGTACGGGTGGCTTCAGAAAAGAGTTTCACCAAGGAGGAGTCATGCTTCCCCTTTATCAGGTAGAAGAGCTGGCCAAGGGGCGCTATCAGGGCGCATTGGCACAGTCACAAAGAACTCAAGACTATGATCGCTCGATTCGTCAAGGCAAGGCTCGCTTGGCACTTGAACGAGCGATTGAACAGAACATTCATAGTGGTGCCAGCCTTGGCGAACTGAAACGCGACATGATCGCGGTTCTTCGCCGAGTGGCTGAATAAGCACGTTCAGCCAGGGGTCGGCCATTGCGCCGACCCCGCCTCAATCTGCCAACCTCCAGTCACTCTTGCCCAAACCCTCTGAGATAAGTATCCTTGGCCAACTTTGGGTGACAATGAAACCACGGAGCTCGCGGGATTGCAGATTTACATGAAGCCGGGCGAGCCTGTTTCATACAGGAGAGGGATATGAAAGTCTTGGTAACGGGTCTTTTTGAGATGGCCGCTCTACACGCGATTCGTCGATTTGGTCAAATGGGATACGAAGTTCATGTGGCCGAAGGACATTGGCTCGCGTTCTCGGGGTTCTCAAAGTATGTCGCCAAACGACTTCGCGTGCCGAACATGCGCTACCATCCGCAGGAGTACACGAAGAGAATCGTGGAGATTCTTGAGACCGGCGAATATGACTACTATTTCCCATCCTACGAAGAAATCATCCCCATGAGTCGCTATCGCGACAGAATCCAAGCAGTCACCAAGACAGTCATCGTCCCCACAGATCTGCTCATGCGGCTGCATGACAAGAAGCAACTTGAAGAGCTGGCTCATGAGATTGGTGTGGACAGCCCGAAGACGTATTACCCGCAATCCTCGGAAGAGGCGCGTGAGTTGATCCGAACCGTGGACTTACCTGTCGTGATCAAGATGCGAAAGACATCTGGTGCTGCGGGCTTTCGCAAGATCTACGATCGTTCCCACTTCGAGAAGACCTATTTTGAGGTGGTGCACAACAACAAGCTTGCTGAGTCTGATCTGCCCATGATCCAGCAACTGGTCGAAGGCCCGACGACCTGTACATTGCATCTCTGCAACAACGGCGAGGTCGTTGGTGAAGTGATGTATCAGGGCCTTCGAACGATGCCGCGCACGGGCGGAACCACCGTGTTCCGACAAAGCGTGGAGGACAAAGCCTCTGAGCAAGCGGCGGCCAAAGTGATCAAGCATCTAAATTTCTCTGGTTTGTGCGGGTTCGACTTCATCATTGATACACACACCGGTAGACCCTTCCTGGTTGATGGCAACTGCCGGATTACACCGGCAGTGACGATGGCCTATCACGGAGGCGTTGACCTGATTGAGGGCTGGGTGCGAGTGGCCAATGGCGAACAGACTCCCACCATGCCGCCAGCTGTGCTTGGCGTCCGGACCAAGATGCAGTTTGCCGACTTTGTGTGGTTGCTGGAGAGCTACGGCGCGAGCTTCAAAGATTGGAAAGGTGAGCATCAGCTTCGCAAGCAGTGGTGGAACGAGAAGAATTACTATTATGATATCCACAGCTTCAGCGATCCCATGCCGAATATCATGATCTGGGTGTATATCGCCACCAACTGCTACAAGCTCATCTTCACCAATTTCGATTCGGCGCAGCTATTCATTTTTCACAACCAGTACGTGGAGAAGTAGACCGTAGACATGTCAGCTGTCTCTTGCGCCACAGCTGCGGGTGCGCGTCCAGTTGGTTTCCTACGGACCGTCCCACTGAACGAGAATACCGCGGTCGAGTAGCTGTTGGATTTGAGCCAGAGTTTCCGCGCTTGGGTCCTCCAGCAATGCGGTTTCACGCAGATCGATCTGGGCGCCTTCACCCAATCCTGGATTGTCAATGAGTGCCGTCAGCGACTCGATGGGCAGCTGAGAAAGGCCGAGAATTCTCAGATCATGAAACTGCCGAAGGGTTTCTATATCAACGATTGGATTCCTATCGAGCCACAGCTGATTCAGCCTTGTCAGTCCCCCCAGAGGGGAGATGTCTTCGATGTCGTTCCCCCAGAGGCTGAGGCGCTGGAGAGATGCTAGAGCAGCCAGTGGGCGGACATCGGTAATGCGGTTGCTATCCAGGCCTAGGCCCTCAAGCTGGGTCAACTCAGATAGCGGACGAAGATCGGAAATCGCGTTCCCTCCAAGACTGAGCTTGATTAGGTTTGTCTTACCGCGAACGAATCCAATGTCCACGATGCCGGTGTTGGGCAGCCCTAGCCATCGCAGCCTAGCCAACCCTTCCAAGGGTGTGGTGTCCTGAATTGGGTTGCCGCTGAGCCCCAACTCCTCCAGATTGACGAGTTGAGTGAGTGGTGCGATATCCACAATTCGGCTATTCCACAATCCCAGCCATTGAAGTTTTAGAAGGCCGGATAAAGGTGTGATATCGGTGATGTCATTGAAGTCAAGGTCGAGGTGAACCAGTTCTCGAAGCCCGGATAGTGGGGCAATATCCTGAACCCGGTTGCTCTTGAGGACAAGCGTGTTCAGCTCTATGAGGCGAGAGAGCGGCTGCAAGTCAGAGATGCGATTCTCTGAGAGATCGAGGACCTGCAGATGGGTGCAAAGCTCAATGCCGTCAAGACTGACGATGTCCTCTCCCGGGGCAGAGAGGTGCGTGATGGTTCGCAGAAGTGGGCGAGTGAGCCGACCTGAATCGATGCCAAGCTCAGATCGAATGGCGGATTCCAGACGCTTGTTTGCAAACGATGGCGGTTGGCTCGATGCGGCTGCCAGGATTAACAGCATTGCCGTGAGGCAAATCAGGGGTTTCACAAGTCTCCTTCCGCATCATACTAGTCGCTACAAGTGTACCTGAGAAGCTCAGCAGTCGGAATGTGGGGGGGGCTCATCACGTGTGGTACGGACTGGCCATCTTGAGGTCGCAGCTACGAAGCACAGTGATTGAGTGTCAACGTACCAAACTACGGTCGATCGCTCCAATGCCGTGCCACCATTGGAACTTGCAGGCGCGTACGAGAAAAAGCGATGAAGCTCAGCTGACCCTAGCCTGGAGGCGGCGTGATTTCGACAGTCAATTGAGCGGATAGCGGGCTGTTGGAGGATCCAATGAGTAGGCTGTAGAGCCCAGGTGTCAGGTTGGTCGTGTCAATGGAATAGGAGTACACGGAGATCTCGAAA
>JAHITR010000037.1 GCA_018817505.1 Candidatus Bipolaricaulota bacterium
AACTCGATGGCATCGAGTTCTTTCGAGTTTGGCAAAGCCAAACTCTGGTTGGACAAACTGGGAACTCGATGGCATCGAGTTCTTTCGAGTTTGGCAAAGCCAAACTCTGGTTGGACAAACTGGAAACTCGATGGCATCGAGTCCTTTCGGGTTTGGCAAAGCCAAACTCTGCTCGGATAGGCTGAGAACTCGATGGCATCGAGTTCTTTCGAGTTTGGCAAGCCAGACTCTGGTTGGACAAACTGGGAACTCAATGGCATCGAGTCCTTTCAAGTTTGGCAAAGCCAAACTCTGCTCGGATCGGCTGAGAACTCAATGGCATCGAGTTCTTTCGAGTTTGGTAAAGCCAAACTCTGGTTGGACAAACTGGGAACTCGATGGCATCGAGTTCTTTCGGGTTTGGCAACTGGCCAAGGCCAAGGTGCTTTGAGTTTCGCTTTGAGTTTCGCTTTGGGAAACTCTGGCACGCTGACATAGCCGTCTGTTGACAGGGAAGGCTTGACTGTGTCAGGCCCGTCCATTGTGAAGGCGTCCGGCAACACTCTACTTGCTCAGAGTTATCTGTCTTGACAAAATGAAGCCATGAACGCGATGGATCATGTGCGGTATTTGGCGGAACACATCGGAGCGAGAGGGTCAACGACCCTCGAGGAGAAGGAAGCGGCCACTTATGTGGAGAAGCGCCTCACGAGCTTCGGAGCGCCACCAACGACTGAGACGTTCCGCAGTGCACGCTCGGCCTGGCTTCCTGCTGCGCTATTCTGGAGCATCACTCTCGCTTCAGGTTTCGTGTTTCTCGCAGGCGGACGTCTTCGCGCGATCATCGCACTCGCGCTGGCCGTTTTTGGACTCGTCTCCATCTTGTTGGAGTTGCTTTTTCGCCCCAACCCACTTCGGTGGATTCTGCCGAAAGGCGACAGCCAGAACGTTTGGGCTCGGATTGAGGCAGAAGAGGAAGCCCGGGAGCACGTCGCGCTGGTCGCTCACATGGACACCCATCGTACGCCTTTGGTGTTCTCATCAAGAACATGGGTACGTTTATTTGAGCGACTTGTCCCCATCGGGATGGGATTCGCTATCTTGCTGATCGTCATCTTTGCCGTGGGCATTGTACTGCCGATGCCCATACTCGGCGCTGTGGCCCTTGGCCCCATGTTCGTGGCAACAATCATGCTGATACTCATGCTCCAGGCCGATTTTACATCCTACGCGGCTGGCGCCAACGACAACGCATCTGGAGTTGGTGTCGCTCTCAGTTTGGCGGAAAAACTGGCCAAGAGCCCGCTCAAGCATACGAAGGTGTGGATCGTGCTCACCGGATGTGAAGAAGTGGGCTGTTATGGTGCGGATGACTTCATCTGCAAACACAAGCGCGACCTAGGGAATGCCGCGTGGATCTCGCTGGACACCATCGGCAGCTTCCGCGGCTCGCCTGTCTTTCTTTCTCAGGAGACGTTCTTGGCCACTTCCAAGAGCGATGAGGGGCTTCTAGATGTCATGCGTTCTGTGGCCACCGCGCATCCTGAATTGGGAGCTCGTGAGATTCGCATGAAGGGTTCATACACAGACGGTGCCATGGGGTTCAAGCACGGGTTACGTGCGCTCACCCTCGAAAGCCATCAACAGGATGGGACACTCTCCAACTGGCATCAGCCCACAGATACGATCAATGCCGTGTTCCCTGAATGCATTCAGGCCACGGAGTCTCTTGTCTTTGAGTTCCTACAGCAACTAGATCGCAACGTACGTCCCGATCCAACACAGTCATCAACGGGTTAATGGTTGGCGTCAGTAAGTCCAATAGCTAGCATAGATTTGTGTGAAAAGGAGGGAGTCATGCGTGCAGTCCACAAAAAACGTATCGTTCTGATCGCCGCGATCATCGCAATCCTCGCGATGCCCGTTTTTACCGCATCTGCAGGCCGGTCAGAGTTCGGAATCGCCGTTCCCATAAGTACATCATTCAGCTTCACCTCGTTCGGATACGGGTTGGAGGCCTACTATCGACTCACAGGAGCGGTTCTCGCCTGGGAAACCGCGCTGAGGACCGGTACAAGCTTCAGCAGCCTTTATCTGCGCAACACCCTGGCCACAGTCGCCGCACTGCACTTGTGCTTTGGTCATGTCACCAATCTGCTGCCCTATTTCGGGTCGACGTACTTCACTGCCGGTCTCGGATGGACGGTCGGACAGGCCATTGTTGTTCGGATGGCGTTTAATATCGGCATGTCATTGGGCGGCGGTAGCGTCTATTTCTTCCCAGAAATCCGGTTTCAGGTCGGATTGGATCCCTAGAGGAGCCAGGCAAAGCGAACGCCCCTATTGGATGTCCCAAATCCAAACGCCGGACCGTTTGGCGTTCTGACATGCTGACGGAGAACGCCAACGGTCCCCAGACCCGCGGGTCGCGAATGCCTCCCTTGCTTTGTATGCTATGACGTGGGGAGGCCTGATGAATCATCCGTTGAACGTGTTGGTTTATCTGCGTGAATCCAATGCGCGTTATCGGCAACGCCTAACGGATTCAGATGATGTTCGATACATGTTCTGCGAATCGGAGGATGCCGTTCGCCAACTGATTGAACAAGCAGACGTCATCTTGGGGTCGATCAGTTTTCCAGCACATCTGCTGTCATTGGCCAGCCAATTACGCTGGATCCAAGTTACCGGCGCTGGGGTCGACGCGTTTCTGGCGAAGAAAGCGTTGCCAGAAGGAGTTCTACTCACGCGTGCGGATGTCGCCTTCGGAGATCAAATCGCAGAGTATGTGTTGGGGCATCTTCTCGCAATCACTCAGCGCTTGCGTGATGTGCATCACCTTCAGCGGGGCCACACGTGGCAGCCGTTGACAGTCGAATTCCTAAATGGTAGAACGATGGGCATCGCAGGAACAGGATCGATTGGTAGCGCCATTGCCAACTGCGCACGCAGCATGGGGATGCGAGTTGTGGGACTGGCAAGCAAACGGGGTAGGCAATCCGAATTTGAGATCGTTTATGGACCTGACGATTGGGGCACGTTTCTTCCTCAACTGGACGTACTCGTCATTTCCCTGCCACTGACGGATGCGACGCGCGGGCTGATCGGCGCACAACAGCTTTCATGGCTCAAACCATCGTCCATTCTTGTGAACGTCGCGCGCGGAGCCATTGTGGATGAACGGGCACTCGTTGACGCGCTGCGACATCGTCGCATACGCGCCGCGATTCTCGATGTGTTTGCGTGCGAGCCACTGCCCGCAGACAGTCCTCTTTGGGCCATGGATCACGTCACCGTCACGTCGCATCATGCCGGTCTCAACATCCCCGACACCATCATCGATTTCTTCTTGGAGAATCTGACGCGATTCCGGTTCAACCAGACATTGAACGGCCTCGTCGACGTCGCCAGAGGATACTAGACTCGCGACAACTTCTACTCGTCACTCGGAGAGTTACCGGCAACCAGCGGCTCGTAACCCTCCTTCCTCTGTGGCTTGGCGGCAATCCGATGTGACGGAGCGAGCGGGCATCGTGATCCATCTCGATGGGCATTCGCGAATCAGATAGAATTGTGTTGATGGCGCCAATCTTCTACAGTTCTATCGACCATCGTGAAGGGGGAAATCATGGGTCGAACCATTTTGTATATTCTGATCGGAATCTCTGTTGTCGGGGCCTTGGCCGTAATGCTCCTCATCACGCCGATCGATGACGTCAACACGGCCATACAAACAACTCAGAATGCGGCCATCGCCGCTCCGGAAACGGTCGCTCCCGGTGAAACTGCAGCTCGGGTGACCGATGAGCCATCAGAGGCTGCCGCTGTCGAGCCCATGGCGTCTGAGCCTGAAGACGAAGCGGCACCCATCGTCGAACCGCCCATTGTGGTCGGTCTCAACTATTCCATTGACGGCACGATTGTGGCCGGAGAATATCCTCACCAAATGGCAGTTGCAGGCGTCGATGTCTATTGGGGAAACGATGCCCAGCAGCTTCGCGTGGGCCTTGTCTCGCCAGGCACTGGATACGTCGCCATTGGATTCGATCCTGATCGCCAAATGGAGGGCGCGAACTTCATCCTCGCTTCCATGCATGAGGGTGAACTCACCATCCGCGATGACTACGGTCACGAAACACTTGCGCACATGGAAGACACGGCGCGCGGCGGGCAGGATAATATCCTCGCAGCGGCAGGCAATGAGTGGCCAGATCAGACGGTGATCGAGTTTATCATTCCGTTGGACTCGGGCGACGTGATGGACAAACCTCTCTTGCCTGGGCACGAATACACAGTTCTTCTCTCCTATCACAGCATGGCGGACAGCTTCTCCAATCCCCACACTCGACGCGGTTCGGGGAAAATGCAGCTCGATCTGCCCAATTAGCTCGAACATCGAAGGGTGCGGAGTTTTGGAAACCCCGCATCCTTTGTTCTAGCAGATGCGCATCACCGTTCGGCATGACGGTCCGCACCCATTCGGCTTGGCGCAACAATCGGTTTGCTCTACAGTCTTCGTAGGGAACCAGTGAGGAGGAGGGCAAGCCATGTGGGCTATTGATCGATCGGACTTGGTACTTCTAGGGATCGCAGTTGGTATCGTCGCACTGTTGGGGCTCACTTTGCTGTTGGGGAGTCCCCGTCAACCGGAGCCCGTCACCTTACCCAGTCCCAGCCAGGAAGTTGCTCAAATAGCGCCAACTGCCGCTACACCCGATCCGGTCATGGTTGTTGTTCAACCTGAACCGCAGCCCGCTCCTCAGCCAATGCCTGCATCTCCAGTTCAAGACGTGCCTTCTACACCCATCGTAGACGGCATCATTCAGACGGGGGAGTATGCCCACTCCATGGAGGCAGGTGGTTTCCGTGTCTACTGGACCAATGACGATGTGTTGCTGCGCATGGGCTTGTTTAGTCCGGGCGCAGGTTACGTCGCGATTGGACTGGATCCCGATCGCCGGATGCAGGGAGCCAACTTCATCATCGGTGCTGTCCGGAATGGGCGGGCGGAGATTCGCGATGACTACGGAATCGCATCGCTCACTCACGGATCGGACATTGATCAGGGCGGTACGTACGATATTCTCGCCTTTGCCGGTAGAGAGCTCAATGGCCAAACGACGCTTGAGTTCATTATTCCTCTGGATTCCGGAGACGCCTTCGACAAGCCACTTGAGCCAGGAGGAACGTACAACGTTCTGGTCGCTTTTCATAACACAAACGACAGTTTCTCGGCCCGCCACTCGCAACGGGGCTCAGGAGAAATGAGGCTGGACGACTGAACGTTGTAGCGATCCTGTACTCAGCGGTCATCACCGCTTGCGCGGTAGTCCTGCTGAGACACCATCTCGCAGGAATTGCATCTCGCTGTAACATTGTTACAATAGCCGCATGCGTAGACTAATCGGAATCCTCTTCAGCGTCGTTGTGGCTGCATTCGTGCTCGTCGGTATCGTCTGGCTCATCTGGTGGCTGTTTGTCGTGGCCGCCATCGTTGCCGTAGCCGGTCTTGTTTGGCGAACAGTGACGCAGCGATAGGCTAGCGGTCGAGGCCTCAACTGGTCGTTGAGGCCTCAACTCATCGAACCGTCAGCCGTTGAGCACTGTCCTGTGTGCTCAGGAAGCCTTTCGATTCGACACACTGTTTTTTCCGAACCGTGATTCCGATCTATCCAGCATGTCACCTTATGTATTGGTTGACTTGCCCCGCTGCTGGATTGTGACTCATTGTGTGGGAGGTCATGAGGCGTGAGAATGATCGGATGGCATGTTGATCGATGGAAATCCCGTTTCTTCACGATTTGGAGCGGGCAGGCATTGTCATTGTTCGGCTCCCAGATCCTTCAATTCGCTCTCATTTGGTGGCTGACTGAGACCAGTGGATCAGCGACCGTACTGGCCATATCAACGCTCGTCGCCCTGGTTCCCCAGATCGTCATCACGCCGCTTGCCGGCGCCTTGGTCGATCGATGGGATCGCCGCAAGGTCATGATTGTTGCAGACGGCGCAATCGCGTTGGCTGCACTCGGACTAGCACTCCTGTTCGGATTCAATGCCATCAAGATTTGGCACATCTATGCCGTGATCTTCGTGCGATCGATCGGCGGGGCCTTCCATTGGACAGCCATGTTTGCCGCCACGGCGATGATGGTGCCCAACGAGAGTCTATCGAGAATCGCTGGGCTGAACTCGGCAATGCAGGGTGCCGCCACTCTTGCCGCCCCGCTGATTGGAGCCGTCTTGTACGCAACGGTCTCTATGCAGGCCATCATTGCCATCGACATCCTGACTGCGGCACTCGCCATCCTACCCTTGTTGCTCATTGCCATTCCCAAACTCGTCGCGGCACAGGCAGAGGCAACGGCGGGTTCGTTCACGCTATTTCGAGACATTCGAGAAGGGATTCGCTACGTCTGGAGACAAACCGGAATACTGTCGATCATTTTCATCGCCATGGTTCTCAATTTCGTTGCGTTCCCGGCGTTCACGCTCCTTCCGATTCTGGTAACCAAACACTTCGGGCGAGAGGCGATCGATTTCGCCACACTCCAATCTGTCATGGGCGCAGGAATGATCGCTGGGGGTCTTCTCCTGGCGGCATGGAAGGGACTCAAGCGTCGCATGGTCGCCGCAATGCTGGGACTGATGCTGCAGGGAGCCGGTATTCTCCTGCTCGGATTAGCTCCTGTGGGCATGTTCTGGCTGGCCATCGTCACCGTTGTTGTATTCAGCACCATCAATCCAATTTCCAACGGTCTTCTCACATCTACGATCCAAGTGATCGTCCCTCCTGACAAGATCGGTCGTGTGTTTTCGTTGCTCTCCAGCGGGTGCCAGTTGATGTCTCCGCTTGGCTTGGCGATCGCAGGTCCGGTTGCCGAAGCGTTCGGTGTCACCATGTGGTTCATCCTGGCTGGCGGAGCCTCCATTATGCTCGGCTTGGTCGCCTTGTTCATTCCCGCTATCACGAGATTGGACACTCTGGCAGCCAAACAGAGCCGAACATCGATAGATGCTGTGGGCACTGAGCAACCACCTTTCAACTAGGAAATCCCCAGGCCGAATCACTCGGCGGGCTTCCGACAGACAATCGCTCCGCCTCTCACAACGCCGATTCATATCTTCATCATGGTTCACCCATCGAGAGTTCACATGGGAAGTGTGAAATGTACTTGGTGGTCGATCGCAACGCGATCATCCAAAGGAGCACCATGACTCAATCCCTACGAAGAAGTGTGGGAGCTTTACTGCTTGCGCTGTTTATTGGATGGAGCGTACACGGACAAGTCATCGAACTGCAGGAGCAGCTGGTTTCAGTCTTCCAATTGGCCTCGCCCGCAGTCGTGTATATCACCGTCAAGGGAACGACCGAGGATCGATTCATGCGGCGTGTCCCATTTAGCGCATCCGGAACTGGATTCTTGATTGATACGGAAGGCAATATTGTCACCAACTACCACGTCATTGAGAATGCGGACGAAATTATCGTCGCGTTCAATCATGTCGAATGCTGTAGCGCAGAAGTCATCGGAACCGATCCGTCAACAGATTTGGCAGTCATTCGTGTGAACAAGACCGATCTGCCGCCTCCGCTGGAACTGGCTGATTCCGATCAGTTGCGTGTCGGGGAGTTTGTGGTATCAATTGGGAATCCGTTCGGGCTCAACCAGACGATGACACTCGGCATCGTCAGCGCGCTGGAAAGAACGATCCAGAGTCCAGATGGGCGCTTTGTTGGCGAAGCCATTCAGACGGATGCGTCGATCAATCCAGGCAACTCTGGCGGACCTCTGTTGAACCTAGATGGACACGTGGTCGGGGTGACCTCACAGATTATCAGCCCTGTTGCGGCATCCGTGGGGATTGCTTTTGCCATTTCATCGAATACCGTCGCACGCGTGGTTCCTGAATTAATCGAAAACGGAAGCTATCCCCATTCCTACTTGGGTATCTCAGGCTTCGCGCTGACACCTGACATCTTGCAGCTGTTTCGCGACGACGGAATTACCGTCCCAGCCGACGGAGGCATTCTCGTCACGTCAGTCGTTGGTGACGGCCCGGCTGATCTTGCTGGAATCCGGATAGGCACTGAGTTGATTCAAGTCGGCGGCGCCTATGTATACCTCGGCGGGGATGTCCTTGTCGCGATCGATGATCACCCCATCCATTCCATCGCTGATTTAGTCACGTTTCTCGACATCGAGACGCGGGTCGGGGACGTGGTCCACATGACCATCGTTCGGGATGGAAGTGAGTTGACGTTGGCTGCTGTGCTGCAGCAGCGGCCAAGCGATTAGACGCGATGTTCTGATACTGGGAAGCAGAAGGACTGACCGAAGAGATCGCTCCTTCTGCTTCTGTTGTTTTCCCTTGACTCGACACCTAGAGGATGGGAAATTCGCCTGTGCAGTGATGCTCAGCGTCCAATGCGCCGAGGCAAAGGGGATAATTGGCAGCCAACCACTGCGAAATCCCGCCACCCATATCGAACACTTTCTCAAATCCCAGCTCTTGCATGATCTGATACGCTTGCCCTGTCCGATTGCCGGTACGGCAGTAGATGAGAATCGTCAATTCACGATCTAGCTTGGCCAGATCGTCTCGGAATGAGCTGCTGTAATAGTCGAGCGTCGTGGCCCCAGAAATGTGTCCCGCTTCAACTTCCGCAGGCGTTCGAATGTCGAGTAGCACAAACTCGGCGTCGTCCTGCAAGGCTACAATCACACTCGCTGCCTGCTGTGTGGTAATGACGCCATACGGCGGCAGCTGGAAGGTTGAGTCATCAGCCTCGCTTCCTGGCTGTGTCGCCCAACATCCGCTAAGTGCAAGGCTCATCAGGACTGTCAAAGCCAGCAATCCCGCACCTTTTAATTGTGATTGCATCTAGTCCTCCTTCATGACCTGTTCGTAATCGTCAAGTTTGAACTGTCGTTGTGAAGTCGAATCCAAGAGCATGTGAGCGTTTGATGAGTTCGCAAGGACCAGCCAGCCCATGTCCTACCCAATGCCTATGATCGTCTCCTCGCCCTCGCGAGGCGTGAGGAACCCTGCGGGCGTCAATTCAAAGCTCATCTGTTGATTCCACGAGCAACAATCTGTCTTGAACATCGCGGATGATCACGTATTGATCCGACGGGATGGTGTCTCCATTCCGTGTGCGTGCAGACCAAATCTCCCCATCGACCTTGACTTGCCCGGAAGGATTGAGGGTGACAAGCGTGCGAGCCTTCCTCCCAATCATCGACCATGGACCGTGTCGTGGAGGTTGCTTGAAAACCCGCTTGACGAACAAAAAGAAGAACAGGATTGAGACAAGCAGCTTGGCACTAGGCAGCGCGATCCACAGCCACAGCGGGACATGCGTCAGGATGTCAGCAACGGTCAATCCTGCAAGTACAAGACAGACCTCGATCGCTTCCCTGAAGAAATAGGCCTTGGCACTCGTGTCGCCCGTCTTGGGTATCTTTGTTCCCTCGGTCATTGCCCGGCTGCTTCCAAGTATCGCAGGAAGACGGACCCCATCGAGAGAATTAGAAGATCGTCAGATATCCTGCCGAATGGCTTGTTGAGCACAGTTGTGTCCGTGATCACCGGCTGAAGTGTGATCCGTGGCTGCAAACTGGCTTTATCCACAAGTCGTATGTCCGCAGCCAGGTACAACGTAGGGAGTTCGGCAACTGGCAGCAGATCCCACCCATCCAATTGATGGGCAAGCGTAAGCAGTGGGAACGACACGGCAGCTTCTGCCCAAAACTCTGGATAGAAGTACGTCCGCCCCGAGGCGTGGGCATAGGATCCCAGGATGGGCCACTGCAGTCCAAGTTCTGCTGAGAACGGCCACAGAAAGGTAAATCCGAGTCCAGCACTCAGATGATCTGTAACTTGGTGGTCGAATTGAGCACTCGTCCCCAAACTGGTGAGGCCAGAGTCCATCATCGCCATCAGTTCGATACTGTTTTCTGAATCCAGGCGAATGGTGCCACCAAAAGACAGTGTTAGATCCAGCAACCTGCGATCCTCGATTCGTTCTACGGAAGGGATCAAATGAAATCCCAAAGAGAGCGATTCCAATTCGACTGCCGACACAACCCAAGAACACAAGACCAAACAAGCCAATGCAGTGATTCCGGCGGTTTTCATGAATCCCCCTTCATCTGTACTCTTCAGCCGATGGACGACTCACACCGTGCCATCGCTTGCATCATGTATCGTACAGCTTTTCCCCAAACAAAAGCAGCCAACATGTCCGCATCGAATCAGTCGTCGTCTTCCTGGGCGACGCAACCAACCATCGTGGGAATGGCCTCGTTGGCCTGAGCAGACAGCGGCTTGCCTTCTTTCTGTTCCACGGCAATCTGCAGTAGAATGGGCCCGTATCACAAAAGGGGGTAGCTTTGTCTGGAACGACGATTCTCGCCTTTCTAGCCATCGGCGCGTTGCTCGTGGCTGCAATGTGGTTTGGCGCGAAACGCAAGAAGGAGCTTGCCGCATGGGCCACGCAGGCTGGACTCTCTTTTGATCCTGCTCCTGATCGCAGCTACGACAATCGCTATCCCAGTTTCGGATGCCTTCGCCGTGGGCACAGCCGCTATGCCTATAACATCGCTTCTGGAGAATGGAACAAGCGTCGGCTGGAATCGTTCGATTACCACTATGTCACTGGAGAGGGGAAGAATCGTTCGGTGCACACGTTCTCGGCAATCATCATTCGAACCGAGCTTCCCTTGAAGCCGCTCCATATTCGCGCTGAAAATGCATTCGATAAACTCACTGAATTCTTCGGAGCTGACGACATCGACTTCGAGTCAAGCCAATTCAGTCGCGAATACCACGTCAAGAGTCCAGACAAGAAATGGGCGTTCGATGTGCTCCATCAGCGAACGATAGAATTTTTACTGACTCAACCGAAGTACTCGATTGAGTTCGATACCCGTAGTGTCATCTGCTGGCGTAATCGCCGATTCGATGCGCCCACGAGAGAGAGCGCCATTCGCGTCGTCGAAGGAATTCTGGACCGTTTGCCCGAGTATTTGATTCGGGAACAGAAGAAAGGAGTCACATGATCCCACTTTATGTCATCCTCGCAATCGTTGCCGTCGTCATCTTCTGGGTGATCGGCATGTACAACTCGCTGATTCGCACGCGCCTGCATGTTAAGGAAAGCTGGTCAGCTATCGACACAGAGCTCAAACGTCGATATGACCTGATCCCAAACCTCGTGGAAACAGTGAAGGGATACGCGAAGCACGAGTCAGCAACCCTGGAAGCCGTCATCCGTGCCCGTAACAATGCCGTCGCATCGACAGGCGGCCCTCAGCAACAGGCTCAGGACGAGAACATGTTGGTGGGGGCTCTTCGCCAACTCTTTGCCGTCGTCGAGGCCTATCCTGATCTTAAGGCCAATGAGGGCTTCTTGAAGATGCAGCAGGAGCTCACAGTCACTGAAGATCGCATCCAGGCATCCAGGCGCTTCTACAATGCCAATGTGCGTGAACTCAACACGAAGGTTGAGGTGTTCCCGTCCAACATCATCGCCTCGATGTTTGGCATCAGTCAGGCTGAGTTCTTCGAAATCGAGGATGCAGCACAGCGCGAGGCACCCAAAGTCAGTTTTACGGCCTAGGCAACGAATTAATTGGATTCACTGCACAGCACCAGGCATTCGTGCCTGGTGCTGTGATTGCCCAGCTAGTTACCAAATTTGGGGCCGTCCTCATCGCCGTTGTTGTTGTAGCCGCGCGTTTCCCAAAATCCTTTGTAGTCGGGATCATTCGAAAGTTCGATGCGCGTGAGCCAGCGAATCCACTTGTATCCCCACTTGTCTTCTGCGACGAGCTGAAAGGGGAACCCGTTGGCGGGTGGGAGCACCATGCCGTTGATGTGATCGGCAATGATCAAGTTCCTCTCCAGCACGTACTCAAGGGGCAGCGATGTGGTGTAACCATCGGCTGCGTGGAAGATGACCGTGTTGGCTTCATCGGTCGGCCCGGCGAGGGCGAGAAGCTCGGACAACGCTATGCCTTCCCACAGCGCCTTCACTGACCATCCCTCGACGCAGTGAATCGTCACCAGCTTGGATGTATGTGGCATGCTCTGCAAGGCTGCATAGTCGTAGCTTGAAGCCTCAGCAACCAATCCGTCAATGAGCAACTGATAGGCCTCGACATCGATATGCTGGACACCTCGAATCGAGTTCTCTCGAAAATTGTCAACAGATCCCAATTTCTCACCCTGGTATTCTCTGACCTCGACGCTCTCAACATCGGGCTCAGCTTGCGCCATCGACAAGAATGTCAGGAATGCGCCCACAGCAATCAGCGTAGCGATTGCGGCGATCCAGAGACCCACCTTCCGTTGGATAAATTTCATCATCGAACCTCCCATAGGGCTGCTTACCAATCTAGTCTTTTCATGTGAGCTAGCGATGGGGGTTGCGTCGGATCCTGATGAAGACATGCCTTCGGCAAGATTATCGCCTACACTCAGGTGCGGAGGTCCCCATGACACGCGATGCCTATCAACTGATCGTCGACCCATCACTGGATCCGTGCCCGGCTTCCTTTGCCCTCATCTGGGCAGAGGGGATCCTTCCTCCTGAGACGCCATGCGTTGCACCTGCCTTCCTGGCGCAAGTTCTTTCCGCCGTTGTTGCCACTGGCGAGGAATCTGTTCCAGCACCCGTTCGACAGCGCGTCCGCAACATCCTGCGCCATGGCAAGTACAAGCCGACTGGGCGGGGCAAACCAGCAAGCGAGTTCTTGCTGCGAGCTGCGCTGAGCGAATCCTTCCCGCTGGTCAATGCCCCCGTCGACGTGAACAATGCCATCAGCCTGCAGTCAGGCTTTCCAGGCTCCATATTCGACACTGCTCTTTCAGGGAAGCAGCTGCTCATTCGTCGAGGATTTCCAAGTGAAGCGTATGTGTTCAATCCTTCAGGCCAGACAATCGACCTTGAAGACCTATTGCTCGTATGTCGCAAGACGCAGGACGGCTGGGAACCCTGTGGAAATCCTGTCAAGGACGCCATGATCACCAAAACGTCGTCAAACACAGAGAATGTCATCGCCGTGGTCTACATCCCCGCGGATGAGCCTGCGGCCTCTATTGAAATCTGGGCCCACCGATACGCGATGCTCCTTGTCGAGCAGTGTGGAGCGGCAGCATCCGGCTATCTCGTGGTCCCAGCGGCAACAGCCTTGTAGCTTGATGAACACCGGCTGGGGGTGGTCACAGCCGTTCGAGTGCCGTTGCGTTGTGATCCCTTCCGTGCGAATGCGCAGAAACGATTGTTCCTCTTTCTACATGAGGACAACGTCCCTTGTAATCCGTCTTTGCCTGGCTATACTCCGGCAGCTTTTCGGATTCGGTCCCAGCTTCTGTTAGGCTGGGACTGTTGCTTTATGGGAGCCGGAGATGGTCAAAGCATTGCGATCTTGGTGGGAGGAGTCCGAACGATGGTACTTCGTCGTTGGGCTCGCCAACCTGGTGCTTGGAACCTCCTCTGTGCTCATCCCTCTCAGTATCGACAAGGTGTTCAAACTGTCTGTCGCCTCGATTGGCCTGCTCGCAAGTCTAGCGAGCCTGGTTGGCGTCCTGGGAAGCCTCCTATGGGGACGCCTCGCAGATGCTGCCCATCGTCGCAAACCATTTATCGTCTTGGGATACACTGCCGCGGGCCTTTGCTTCCTGGGCATCTCCATGGCGACATCGTTTCACCAACTCGCGCTGTTCAATATGCTCCTCAATTTCTTTTGGGTGGCGAATGCCTCGGTAACCGTTCTGCTCGTGATTGAAAACAGCCAAGAAGGATTGTGGGAACGAAAGATCGGTCACCTCAACCAAATCGGAGCCCTTGGTTGGGTGCTCGGACTGGCCATCGGTGCCCTATGGATGTATTGGATGCCTTCCATACTCGGTGAGACCGCGGCCATTCGCGTTCTGTTTTGGGGCATTGGCCTGTCAGGCTTGGTGGCGTCCATGCTGGCCATCTTGTCTATCCCTCGCACAGTTCCCAGATTCACTCAGCGGAAATTCCGCGGGTTACTCCTTGAGATGGGCAGCTTCATTAGTGAGCGAGCTCGCTTCGCTCCTCTTCACCTTTACCATCGCCTGCATCCCAAGCGCATCATCGCACAATGGCGAAGTCCTGAAGGATTCCGTCTGGGGACCAAACGATTTCTGCTGTCGACCGTGTTTTCCTTCGTGGCCATGGGGTTCTTTGGTATCCCCCTTCCCATGCTCCTGTCTCAGCGATTTGGGCTGTCCTCATCGACCGTGTTCTTGTTCTTCGTCATTCAGCACCTGGGCATTGTGTTGGCTTATCCACTCGCGAGTCGACGTATTCGAAGACTCGGGAATCGGTATGTACAAATGGGCGCGCTGGGCGCCAGGACCCTATTATTTGCGTCATTTGCTCTGTATCTCGCCTTCTTCAACGACTCGCCACATGCGGTCATCCTGGCGGCGGCATTCGTCGTCTACGGCATATCCTGGTCTTATTTCCAGCTTTCGGGAACCGCCCTCACATCGCGGCTCGCCAGCGAAGAGAACCGCGGTTTGGCTCTGGGGTTGTACAATGCGATTGCCGGGACCGGCTGGATCATCGCTGGCATCGGCAGTGGTCAAATCGCGGCTAGATTCGGATACTCTGTTACGTTTGCCATCGCCAGCGGGCTATTGGTCATCAGCGTACTCATCCTGCTAACCGTTCCAGATCCATCCACCATCGACCCTGCGGCAAGTCTCCTCGATACTCCGCAGGATGAGTCGCCGCTGGAGCTGGGCTGATGCGTGCCCCTAGGTCGGGGGCTCAAATCCTACTTAGGCTCTCCCCGTGACCAGTGCCAGCAGCGCCATGCGAACGGGCACTCCATTGGCGGCCTGTCGAAAATAAGCGGCGCCACTGTAGTCGTCCATTTCCTCGGCGATTTCGTTGACTCGAGGCAATGGATGCATCACAGTGAGCCCTTCTTTGGCTTGATCCAGATGCTTTCGCGTGAGCACGAAGCTGTCCTTCAGTCGTTCGTACTCTGCTGGATCCTCGAACCGTTCTTTCTGAATCCTCGTCATGTACAGCACATCGCCGGTCCTGAGTCCGTCAGCAAGGTCCTCTGTTTCCTGAACGTCGATTCGGGCTGCTTTAAGTCGATCAATGATCTCTCGCGGCATCTGCAGCGCTTTCGGAGCGACAAAAATGAACTTCACATGGTAGCTGGCTAGCAGCAGGGCAAGAGAATGTGCCGTTCGCCCGTTCTTCAAATCTCCAGCCAGTACGATGGTTTGGTCCTCAACTGTGCCCTTCTCTTTCTGAATGGTATAGAAGTCCAGAAGAGATTGGGTCGGGTGCTGACCTGCCCCATCCCCTGCATTGACGACCGGCTTGTCTGTGGCCTTGGCTGCTTCCTCGGCAGATCCAATTTGAGGATGCCGAAGCACGATCACATCAGCGTACCCTTCCACAGTCTTGATTGTGTCATGAAGTGACTCGCCCTTGGATGCAGAGCTGGATTTGGCCTCAGCAACGCTAACCACTGTGCCGCCCAAACGCAGCATGGCCGCCTCGAAAGACAAGCGTGTTCGTGTGCTTGGCTCATAGAACAACGTAGACAGAATCTTGCCTTCCATCACGTTAAGTCTCTTCCCTTGAAGAAGGGCAGCCTCATACTCGCCAGCCAGTTTCATGATTAACGCGACTTCGTCCTTCGAAAACTGATCGGCCCTCAACACGTCCTTGTGCGCCAGTCCCGCCATCGGTTTGCCTCCTGGGTTAATTAGCTCAGACTGCGAACGGCTCTAGCTATGCCTGTGATCGCAGTGTCCATATCACGTTCGTTGACGCCGCAGAATGGAATTCGAACAAATCTGGATCCATCGCCGTCCGGGTAGAAATCTTCACCATCACTGAGTATGACGCCTTCCATCCGTGCACGTTGTTGAACGTCGCCCGCGTCGACGCCTTCGGGGAGGGTGACCCCCAAGAAGAATCCACCTTCAGGCTTCACCCACTGGGCCTCGGGCAAGTGACGATTCAATGCTTCAAGACACGCGCGCAGTCTGGGGCCATAGAGTGCCTTGAGCTCGACAAGTGCAGGTTCCATCAATCCTTGACGCAAGAACTCAAATACCATGCCTTCTGGAACCATACTCGGGCAAATATACGCTGAGCCAGCCAATGTGCTCATGTCATCAATGAAGGATTCGGGCGCAACCATCCATCCAACACGCAACCCTGGGCTGATCAGCTTGGAGAATGATGACATTCGAATGAGGGTCGCGTCGCCGCAATCGTCGAGGGAAGGTTCATCCTCTCCCCAGTACCGGAGCGGGCGATAGGGCAGGTCGGCGATGACGATCGTCCTGTAGGAGGCAGCAAGCGCCATCACGGCTTCGCGCTTGATCGCACTCATCGTGGCCCCCGTTGGATTCTGAAAATCCGGAATGACATAAAGCATGCGAGGCTGGTGGCGTTTGAGCGCTTTCTCCAATTCATGGAGATTCGGACCATCCTGTTCCATGGCGATTCCGTGAACCTGGCACCCAGCATTTCGGAATGTCCTGATCGTTCGATCATAGGTTGGCCGCTCAACCAGAACAGCATCTCCTGGATGAAGTGTCGTTCGAATCAATAGATCCAATAGCTGAATCGATCCATTGCCTAGCATCACCTGCTCGACGGGAACGTTCTCTTGCGAGGCGATCGCTTCTCGAAGCGGCATAAATCCGCGCGGCGGATGGTACTGCAGGATCGTCGTTCCATAGCGTTTCAGAGCTTGCTCGGCGCAGCCGATCAACGCGTCAATCGCAAAGGACTCGCTGGCAGGAACGCCGCGTGTCAGGGCAATCAAATTCGTCATCCCTCGTCTCCGTTTCCCGAGAATCGCAATTCGGCGAGCGTGGCGTGGCCGCTTCGCGTTGGCAGGAATTGGCCGTGCCCCGCAGATGCATGCAAAGTGCCCTGTTCAAGCAAGATGTCTCCCCTCTGCATGGACATCACCGGGCTTCCAAGAATGTCCATCCCTTCATAAGCCGTATACGAAGCATTGGAGTGCTGGGTTGCGTATGTGATGTGAGTTCTGCGCTGGGGATCAAACAGCACAAGGTCGGCATCACTTCCTGGCTGGATAACTCCCTTCTGAGGGAAAAGCCCAAAGATGCGAGCCGGATTCTCGCACATGACTTGTGCAAGACGAGACAAGGAGATCCACCCACCATTCACGCCGCCATGAAACGCCAACGGCAACATCGTCTCCACTTGCGGCGATCCGTAGGGGGCAGCGAAGAAATCGTCTTCTGGCGTCTTGGCCTTGGCGGCGTGGTCGCTGGCAATGGTGTCGATCGTCCCATCCGCGAGCGCTTGCCACAGGGCCGTGCGGTCGCTTTCGGATCGTAGAGGCGGACCGATCTTGACCAATGGTCCCTGCTCGATGAGCGCCTGCTCCGTCAAGGTTAGGTACTGGGGGCATGTCTCTGCATACACTCGATACCCCAGCGCCTTGGCTCGAGCGATCTCCAAAACGCCGAGAAGGGCGGTCATATGAGGGATGTAAAGCGGACACCCTCCAACTTGAGCCATTGCAATGGCACGGTGCAAGGCTTCAGCTTCAAGAATCGCCGGACGTGTCTGGACAAAGACATCCCGAGCATTCGCTCCAGCTTCATTGGTCTTGTCCTGCAAATAGTCAGTCGCAAGACCATTCTCGGCATGGACCATGGCCATGCCGCCCGCAGCACCGAGAATATCCATCGTGCGCATCAACTGGTAATCGTCAGTCATCCACCCCAGTTTGGCGTAGGTCATGAACATCTTGTGTGACGTTACACCCGCCTCGATCGCTTGAGGAATCTCGTGCGATTGGTGAGCTGGGTCGAACAACCCACCATGGAGTGCGAAATCGAGCACCGATCCGGCCTCACCCTCCTCACGGAAGCGGTGGATCGTGTCCATCAATCCTTCGCCTGGCTTGGCATAGGCGAAATGAATCACCGTGGTCACGCCGCCATAGGCGGCAGTGATCGGCAAACTCACCAAATCGTCCAGATAGACTGGATGGGTATGCGCATCAATAATGCCTGGGAACACCAGAAGTCCGGTCGCATCCACCGTGCGTTCTGCATTAACAGCCAGATCACGACCTACGGCAACGATGCGCCCCTGTTCGATGGCCACATCGGCGGCACGAACACCACGCGCCGTGACAATCCTTCCTCCACGAACGATCAGCTCAGCCATCCTACAACCTCCCCCGCAGTTGGTTGCGTCTGAAGCATCACACGGTTTGACAGGATAAAACTTCTAGCCTTGCCTCGCCCAGAGTTTGCCCGATCATTGGCCGTTTTGCATCGGATCCTGAACGCAGTAGCCAGCATTGATCCAGACCAGAGAACAAGCTGAGGCCAGATCGGCAATTCGGCGTCGCCCGTCTGTGCCGTGCAACAATCGAGTAGGATCGAGCTCATCGATGTCTCAAGACGTGGTGGTTGGGTACAATGAGCGGCCGGAGGTTGCCATGTATAGCTACAGAGAACTGGATGTCCCACAGCAGGTCCTTCCAATCGCCAAATCGGCTTTTGCACTCAGGGTTTCAGAGCAAGGCTCAATTGAGGAATGGCTCTCATCCGCCATCGAACATGGCCGACGACTTTATGGCGTCTATGACGGAGACTCGCTCATGTCAGCGTTCATGCTGTACGACTTTGACATGCGCCTGCGAAACTCGGTCGTTCCCATGGGGGGGATTGGGCTTCTGTGCTCGCGTTTGGATGCACGGGGCAAGGGCGCTGTGCGCACCATGTTGGCCAACGCATTACAGACCATGAGAACACAAGGCCATGTGGTTTCAGTGCTTGACCCGTTCAACGAGTCCTTCTATCGCAACTACGGATGGGAGAAATTCTCACGACGCCAAAACATCGAGATAGCTCCAGGCAATCTGGAGATCCCCGAAGCGGCCGATGCCCACCTCATGGCAACGGATTTGCCTTTCCCAGACGAAGAATCGATGGCGTTCTACAACCACTATGCAAGCAACCATTACACGCTTGTGCAACGAGGGCACCGCGAGTGGGAAGGGCGCATGACCGTGCGCGAGTGGAGCGAAGACGTGGCAGCTCGTGGCGTCGTGCGTTTTTCCATGAGCGATCAAACGGTCGGGCTTCTGGAATATGAGCTGTCGCGCAAAGCCTCTGAATATCGCTCGATGTTCACTGTCAATTTGCTGGCAGCCTCCGACGAGTCAGTCTTGCACGAAATGCTCCGCTATCTCAAGCGATTGTCCCATCAGATCTCAACCCTTCGACTCAACCTCCCATTGGACATTCAGCTGTGGCCCTACTTCTCGGACCGGCCAGAAAAGCATTCAGTGAGAGACGAATTCATGATCCGCATCCTGTCGATGGAAGCACTCAATGGACTATCCATCGCGCTGCCTGACATGTCCGTATCCGTGGATGTGCAAGATCCTCAGGCCGCATGGAACCAAGGTGTGTGGGCAGTAAGCATTGAGTCAGGAATCCTTCGAGTGAAGAAAGGGGAGCGTGCCGATATTCGTTGCGGAATTGGGGCGCTATCGAGTGTGATCTCAGGGTTCTCAACCTTCGCTGAGCTGCTGGCTGCACGGCGCGCCGAGGCTCTTGAGAGCTATCGTGGGCAGGATTTTCCCAAAACCGTCCCCTTCCTTGCCGACCACTTCTAGGGATCACAAGCCTAGCAAAGACCGTAGATCGATGCGAATCTGTATACTTGGCCGAAAGCAGAGCAGGAGGCGAGATGGATGCGCAACGGGCTGCCCGATATGAGCGGCTGACAGAACAGTTACGTGGCTTAATTGAGGGCAAATCGCCGTCGCTTCAAGCAGCGATGGCCACGATCTGCGCCGTAATGCATGCCAAGATGCAGCATCATTCTTGGACGGGATTCTATTTTGTGGCGGAAGAAGACGAACTCCATGTCGGCCCCTATCAAGGTCCCGTCGCATGCCAAATTCTCAAAGGCCAAGGTGTCTGCCTCCATGCTGCGTCGACCCAAACGCCTGTCGTCGTGCCCGATGTCCACGCCTTTCCGGGCCACATCGCTTGTGATGCTCGATCGCAAAGCGAGATCGTTCTTCCTCTCGTCAAGGAAGGCCGCGTCGTTGCAGTGTTTGATGTCGATTCGACAGAACTGAATCAATTCAGTGCATCCGACATCGCCCCCCTGGCCAAAATCCTGGAGCTCCTGACTCCCTATCTGTAGTTCATTCGTTGCTGCCATGGATAGGAAGGATTAGATCTAGGTCCACAGAAAAGGCAAACTGAACGAATCTCACCACCATTCGTGTCACTTGACGTGTGTCAAGCGGTGGGGCATGAAGCGCACGGTACAGGGATCATGTTCAACGACTCCCAGCGTTTCGCGGCTGCGACATGCCTCTCGACGCTCTAGGACCTTCTGCCGTAGCGAGCGACCACCTGGAACATCGCGTCCGCTCCAAATTGAACGGCCTCAATTGGGATACGCTCGTCGGCTGCGTGAATGGTCTCGAAGAAATTGAGCCCTGCAGGCAGGTTCATCGGAGTGAACCCGTAGGTCTGTATTCCCAACCTGTCGAAAAATCGCGCGTCTGAGCTACCGGGCAGCAGATACGGAACCTGATGCGAACCTGGATGGGCCTCTGCAAGAACGTCGGCAAGAAGAGGAAACAGACTTAAATCTACGTTCGTCTTGCCCTCGTCATAAAACACGATCTCAAATTCCAGCTTCTCTCCTAGCGATCTCTCCATCTCAACAAACAAGTCGTGGGGCGTGAATCCAGGTAACAAACGAGCGTCCAATCCAAGAACAATCTCCGATGGAATGACATTGGGCTTTTCGCCACCACGCACAATCGTCGCGTTCACGGTGTTGCGAAACAGCGGCTCAAGATTGCGTCCCGTTTCTCCCAGCCGGTCCAGGACCCGATCCGTCCACTGTGCGTTGAGCAGCAGCCGGAAAAGGAACCGCTTCGGCCATGTTAGGGCTTCGGCCATGGCGTGCACCATGTGTTCTGTGACGGGCGTGATGTGAATCGGCAAACGAAGACGATTGAGTCTCGTCAGCACACGTCCCAGTTGAGCCATGCTCCCATCGCGCATGGGGCGAGCGCCGTGGCCACCCGGCCCGCGAATCGTCGCTTCGATCCAACAAGGCTGCTTCTCGCCAGATTGAATCATGTAGATCGGCGTGTCCCCGATGTACAGCGGGAACCCGCCAAACTCGCCCAATGCATAGCGAACTCCCTCGAAAAGTGAGGGATGGGCTTCCACCAAATACCTGGCTCCTAGCGTACCTCCAGCTTCTTCGTCACACAGAGCGGCAAACAAGATATCGCCTTGCGGTTGCCGATCATGGGATGCCGTCCGAAGCAGAGCGTCCACCATCATGGCAATGCCAGCCTTCATGTCCAGCGCACCGCGCCCCCAAACGCAGCCATCCTGTATCCGCCCCTCGAACGGTGGAACCGACCACAACTGATGGGCAGTGGTGACCACATCGACATGACCAAACAGGAGCAGTGCTGGCGCCTCTCCCGAACCAGGGAATCGGGCGACCAAATTCGGGCGTGCAACATCCTTGGACACAATGGACGTCTCGATGCCCGCTGAGCTTAGCAAGTCGTTCAGATAGTCGATGCACGCGGCTTCGTTGCCAGGAGGATTGGTCGTATCAAATCGGATCAGGTTCTGCAGAATCGTCACTGCGGTTTGCTGCGCCATCACTTCTCCCTTTCATCCATGCCCATGCACCATACAGGGTGAGATCGGAAGTCACAAATCAAACAACCCCGCTTCAGACTTTCTGCCAATGGATGCGGCTTTCTTGCCACCCTAATGAGCAGTTCTGCGCAACGTCTTCAGAGTGCTTGTCGCCTGAACACAGTTTTGATCTAATAGCGCGAGGTGATTGGCATGAGAAGACTCGTCTTGTCCATTCTTGTCATCGGCAGCATCGCACTGGCAGGAGCATCAGAACCCGTGAGTGTGGGCTATCTCGGACATTCCTGTTTCACCATTCAGGCCAGCGAGGGGCCTATCATCATGATCGACCCCTACGCATCCTATGTCCCCTTCCCCGCATTGCCACAGCCGGCCGACGTCGTGCTCATGACACATGCTCACATCGACCATTGTCCGGCGTGTCACGGAGAAGCCAACCGCTATACAGGAGATCCAATCGTTGTCGCTCCCTGGGACAGTCAAGGACGAATTCGCGAAGGCAACTGGCGCATCACTGACGATGTGCTGGTTCGATTCACAGAAGCAAGTCACGTGACAGCAGGAGGCGGTGGCCAAGGCTACGTGTGTCTATTCAGCTTTGAAGTCGGTGGCATTCGGTTTGCCCATCTTGGAGACGTAGGAAAATTGCTGACTGGATCTCAGATGGCTGCGCTCGCAGGGGTCGAGGTGTTGTTCCTTCCCGTTGGCGGTGCCTACACCATCAATGCCGCAGAAGCCATGACCGTTATTGCTCAGTTACCCTCTGTGAAGGTCGTGCTGCCGATGCACTATCGTGTCGATGGCATCACGCCTTGGCCAGACATGGCGCCACTGACTGACTTCACGGTGCTAGCCGATACGCTGTATCCCGTGCTCACGAAAGACGCGGATCAGGTGATCGTCGATTCCGAATCGTTGCCTGAATCAGTCGAGATTTGGGTTCTCGATTTCAAGAAATAGCCTCATCTGTCCTGGTCGGGGGAATTGATGGCAGCGGACTCAAATTGAGTCAATAGCTTCTGATACTCCATTCGTAACAGCGTTTCCTCAGATCCGATCCGTGAAGACAGCAGCTGGCCTAGAATAGCACGCAGGACGAGCATCAGCGGATAGGTGGCCGCGAATATCGCAAGCACGATCTTTGATCGAGTGCCCACGAACATCAATCCAGGCAGAATGAACACCAGGTTCAGCGGCAAGGTTTTGCGCACCCATACTTTGCAACGAACGGCGCGCGCTGCTCGCAGCAATAGAGCCTCATTGGCCCTGGCTGGAGCATCGGGATGTCGAGGAGCGTTGGCCAATTCGTCACGCATCCGGCAGCAGGCATCCTGATGGATGCCTGCAAGGGAATTTGGGCGTGCCGGTCGTCTTGAGGTTCGTTGATTCTGTCGCACCATGCTCATGACTCCACACTTGATCATGTTTATGAAGATTTCGTGTGTAAATCAGAGCAACAGCTCCCGACGCTTCAGTCCGGCGACGGCGCCCGCAGGGCCTCCTCAGACACGAATCCGTCTTTATCCCACCCAAGCTCTTCGTAGGCGCCTACGAGCATGGAGGCCAAATGGGGCACAGTCCCCAAGGTGCCGCCATCCTCAAGCGGCATTCTCAGCAACGGCGGCAGACAATCGTCGATCGCCGTCGACCCACGTTGCTGGTTCATCCATCGCTTCAATGCAAGGATTCGCTTGCCTTGATGCATCAACTCATCCAAGGAGACGTCCCACCCCGTTACTGCATTGACAGCACCCACAACGAGGTCGCTTCCAGGATTTTGAAACTGACACCAATCGAGCGCATTGTACAACGCCCGCCAGATCATTTGCCGCGCTGCAATTCGCCCCTTCTCAGCGCTCGACTCCAATCGGTCACCTGGTGAGATTCCCAGCGAGCTCAATTCAATCTGCCCCGTGTCGACGGAATACATGTCGCCTTGCATATGACAGGCTCCTCTGGCTGAAAGCGCATAGGCAACGGCTTGGCCGTGAAAGGCTCGCGGATCGTGCATCGGCACTTCCATGCCACGGACAGTCACCGCGAGTTCTGGAACTCCGGCGTCGCGAGCCATGCGCTGACTTCCCTGGGCCATCTGCTCCCCGAATCCCCTCGTGCGAGCGATCGCTTCAATCGCAGGAGCAAGCATCTCCGCGTTCCCATATCGGATCTCGATGCCATCGATATGCGTTGGATCAAGAATGCCGCGCTCGGACAGCTCGCAGACAAGGGCGAGAGTTCCGCCTGTCGAGATGGTGTCCATTCCGAAAACATTGCACAGATGCCCAGCATGGATCACGGACTCCAAGTCGTCGATTTGGAGCATGGAGCCAAGCGCACCCAAGGTCTCATACTCAGGCCCATCGGCATGATCGAGCCCGTACTTGGGAGCCCGCGTCTCCCTGCCACAGGCAATTGGACACTTGTAGCAGGCTCGGCCTCGAACAAGGAACTCCTCCGTCATGCGAACTCCAGATAGGCTCCCAGCTCCATCCCATTCACCCATCTGAAAATTGCGGATGGGAAGATCGCCATACATCGCTGCCATGTCCAAGTACCCAGCCGTGCCTGCCATCCGAATAGCACCGGCTGCCATGTCCTCAGAGGTATGCTCGTAGATGGCAGCCACAATCCCAGCCAGCTTCTCTGGATACGCAACAGGAAGCTCCCCGCTGCCTCGCACGGCAATCGCCTTGAGGTTCTTGGATCCCATCACTGCACCGAGACCACAACGTCCGGCAGCGCGGCCGTGATCGTTGATGATGGACGCATACTTCACGCCGTTTTCTCCGGCAACGCCAATGCAGGCCACACGGACCTTGGAATCGCCCAGTTGTTCGCGAATCGCAGCCTGGGTCTGGTAGGTGTTCAGTCCCATCAGATCCCCTGCGTCTCGCAGTTCGGCCACACCGTCACGGACGAGCAGCCACACAGGCGTCTCTGATCGGCCCACGATCTCCACACCGTCGAAGCCAGCAAAACGCAACTCCGGCCCAAAGAAGCCTCCGCTATTCGACTCTCCCCACAATTCTGTGAGCGGAGAAATGGCGCAGACACTGAATCGTCCTGCTGACGGCAAATCCGTGCCGACAATCGGGCTCGTCGTCCAAATGAGCGGATTCCCCGGTCCCAGAGGATCAATGTCAGCCACAGCTGTGTTGGCGATGATTGCCGCGGACCATCCGCTCCCCCCCAGTAGCGAGCGCGCTGTTTTCGAATCTGCGGAAGTCTTGATAAATTGGCCAGTGCCTAAATCGACGTGCAGCATGCGCAACTTCATTTCAGAAGCCAATAGCGTGTCCTTTGTAGACAGCCTCGAACAACCGCCGCAGTTCAGCCGACGTCGCCGACCGGCCAGATGTGATCATTTGCGTATCGTTCTCGGCGTCAGCCACCATCTTGTCCAATACGCTCTCGAAATCAGCTTGACTGATCCCTGCATCCTCAAGCGACAGCGGATTGCCGACTTGACTTGCCAAATGGCGCACTGCCTGCGCCAAGGTGCGTGCGCCCTGTTCTCCACCTGCAGACGAGATGCCAATCCTAGCTGCCAGCAAGGCAGCCCTGTCAGGAGCTTCGCGGGAAATGAATTCGAGGGTATAAGGCAAGCACAAACTGACCGCTCGACCGTGCGGAAGCTCCAACATCGCTCCAAGCGTATGGCCCATGGCGTGCGCCATGGACGCCATGGAGTTGCCGAACCCTAAACCAGCACTCGTCGCTGCATGATGCAGATGTGTTCGCGCTTCCATGTCCGTTCCATCCTCGACAGCTCGGACGAGGAAGTCGAACACATCGGCCGCTGCGTGTGCACACAGTCCGTCCGTCATGTCGGTATGCCAGGTGCTTGTGTAGCCCTCGATGGCGTGCGTCAATGCGTCCAGACCCGTATCTGCGGTGAGCTGCCTGGGCATAGCGGCTGCCATGGCTGGATCCACCAGTGCCAGATCAGGGGTATTCTCCCAGTTGCCCAATCCCATCTTGCGTCGCTCGATCGGATCCGTCAGCACGATGGCCCAAGTCACGTCGGCACCCGTCCCACTCGTTGTGGGGATGGTCAGCAGACGCGCCTTGTTGCGCAATCCCAGATCTATGAAGGGATTGATCTGTGCTGGTTGAAGATCTGGACGCTCATACAGAACCCAAATCGCCTTGGCAGCATCCAGTGGAGACCCTCCTCCCACCGCCACAATCCAGTCAGGCTCGAATTCCCTGGCGATGTCGGCCCCACGCTGAACCGTCGGAATCTCGGGATTGGCCTCAACCTCTGAAAAGACGTGAATCTGGAATCCTTCCGCAGCAAGCCGGTCCACGACCCGTTCTGCAAGCCCCGCTTTCACGATTCCCGGATCCGATACGACGAGAGCTCGATTCCCCCGGATCGTAGAGATCGAATCAAGGGCATCTTCACCAAACACAATGCGCGGAGATACGAAGGTCCACATGACGTCCTCCTAGGCTTCAGGCCATTGCGTGGGAACCAAGGCACAGCAAGACACAATCTCCTTAGCAGCCTTGGGATAACGCATCACCTTCATCAGATCTCCCTGCAGCTTGAGCTTGCGCATCATCATCCCTTGAATGGGATCTAGCGCTCCATCAATCACCTTGCGCCATGTTCCGTAGGGTGCGCTCACGCGAAACGCGGCGGGCTTCTCATCAGAGGCGTTGAGTATGGAAGCCTCGGGACTCTTGCCGTGATGGAGGCCTAGAAACAAGTAGGCCGTATCTGGGAATGCTTCGTCTGGCTGAATCTCGAACACAAAATCGCCTTCCCAGTTCTTGGCCGAGCTTTCGTAGGACTCGGACTCGTTCAGCAATCGGGACAGTTCCTTGATCCATTCGTCGGACGGAAATCGATAAGACATATGGGTCTCCTTGCCATACTTCAGGTTCGTCGATGATCAACATCTTGGCCGACGAAGGCAAGACGCTCTTTCAAAGGGCGTTCGCTGCGACTACACTTTCGCGGGTCGGAGGAACGATGAGAAGACGGCTAGAGGCACGGGTGCACGGATTGGTTCAGGGCGTCTTCTTTCGGCACTTCACTCGAAGTACGGCGCAAGAATTGGGGCTTTCTGGGACCGTGGCCAACTGCCCCGACGGTACGGTGTTTGTCGTCGCTGAGGGTCCGCAAGAAAGCTTGGACAGGCTTCTTGATTGGTTAAAACGCGGGCCCGAGCTGGCGCGCGTAGAGCGTGTGGACGTCCAATGGAGCCAACCTTCGGGCCCTCAATCCGGTTTTGCCATTCTCAGATAGGGCATGACACACTTCCACAGCCTGGACCTCGGTTCTACATGCGGATCGGGGGTAACATGCGCTACGCAGTACAGGAACTGCAGGCGGCGATCTCCGATCAACGCGCGTACTTCGGCCGTCCTGTTCGCAGGTCAGGCACTTCAAACTTCCCTGCCCAACGGGATCGGCGTTCGAACGCTCTGTCTGCAATGCTCAGTCTGTACGACTTGGCGTTCGCGAGGATCCTACCTTCATTCCGCGCCTGAACTAAGCGCGAGTACTCACGCCGCATGTTCACATGGTGTGATTCCGCCTTGATGGTAACATAGACCCCAAGCAGGCTAATCAGTGGTGTATAGATGGTCAACGCCACCAACAACATGATCATCAACACGGCCTTGTTCTCTGAGAAGATAAAGATACCCAGCGGTACGAGCATGAGAATACGCATGGGGAGTCTTTGGATGAAAATCAATCTTCGATGCGTACGCGCGTCAGCCTCTGCCAGCAAAGCTTCGTCTCCAGAGAGCGTACTCGACCGCGCGAGCTCGAATTCCATTCGTAACCGTTTCTTAATTGCCACAATTCGGTCGACCCCGTTGTTGTAGTCACGCATCTCCGTCATGATAGATCCTCCCTCCGCATGTTGTATTGTAATGCTCAACTGTGGAGGATTTGTGGAGAGCCCATCCTAGGCAAGCCCCTACCGATGGCCATTCTGAAGATTGCCCCTCGAAAGAAGGGTGCCGTTGTCCGTTGATCGGCTCTGGCCACCCCAGTAGACTTCTACACTAGCATGAGTCTCCCAAAAGCTGGCGAGCGCGCCGGGTTCCAACTATCAACTAGACTCTCACCTTGTGGCGATCAGCCCAACGCGATCGCCTCAGTGGTAGAGGGATTGAATGCCAATTTGCGGTTCCAGACGCTATTGGGCGCGACAGGCACTGGCAAGACATTCACCATCGCCAACGTCATCCAGCAGGTGCAGCGACCCACACTCATTATCGCTCACAACAAGACGCTGACTGCACAACTGTGCAGTGAGTTGCGCGAGTTGTTTCCCGATAACGCGGTGCACTATTTCGTGTCGTACTACGACTACTATCAACCTGAGGCCTACATGCCGCAGACGGATACGTTCATCGAGAAGGATTCTTCAATCAACGACGAAATCGATCGCCTGCGTCACGCAGCCACGTCCTCCTTGTTTGAGCGTCGCGATGTCATCATCGTGGCGTCCGTGTCGTGCATCTACGGACTCGGATCGCCAGACAGCTACCAGAACATGTCCCTATCTCTGCGCCGAGGTGAATCCAGAGACCGCGATGACATCATGCGATCCATGATTCAGCTTCAGTACACGCGCAATGACATCGGATTCGACAGAGGCACGTTCCGAGCCCGTGGCGACACCCTGGAGATCATCCCTGCCTACGAAGAGAAGATCATTCGTCTGGAGTTCTTCGGCGATGTGATCGATCGCATCGCCATTCTCGATCCGATCACCGGACATCCGATCCGGGAAATCGAAGACATTCACATCTACCCTGCATCGCACTTCATCACGCCAACAGAACGATTGGAGCTTGCAGTCGATGCAATCAGCGCCGAGCTGGAGGAACGGCTCAAGCAATTCAAAGACACGGGAAGGCTTCTTGAGGCGCAACGTCTTGAGCAGCGGACCCGATACGACATCGAGATGATCCAGGAAATGGGCTACTGCTCAGGCATCGAGAATTACTCGCGCCACCTCGACGGTCGGCGAGAGGGCCAGCCGCCGTCTGTGCTCATCGACTACTTCCCGTCGGACTTCCTGTTGGTCATCGACGAGTCCCACCAAACCGTGCCGCAGATTCGCGGGATGTACCATGGTGATCGCTCTCGGAAGACAACGCTGGTCGACTACGGATTCCGGATGCCATCGGCTTTGGACAATCGCCCGCTGATGTTTACTGAGTTTGAGGAACGAATACACCACGTGGTGTTCATGTCAGCAACACCAGGCCCCTACGAATACGAGCACTCTCAGAAGATCACGGAACAGCTGATTCGCCCCACGGGATTGATTGATCCAGAAGTGAGTATCCATCCTGTCAAGGGGCAAGTCGATCACCTCGTGGGCGAGATCCGTGCCGTCATCGAACGATCCGAGCGCGTGCTGATCACCACATTGACCAAGCGAATGGCCGAGGATCTAACGGAGTACTTGGTGGAACTAGGGATCCATGCGCGCTATCTGCATTCCGAAGTCGAAACACTCGATCGCATCGATATTCTTCGCGATCTTCGTCTAGGAACGTTCGATGTGTTGGTAGGCATCAACCTGCTACGAGAGGGACTGGATCTGCCGGAGGTCTCACTTGTGGCCGTGTTGGACGCAGATAAGGAAGGATTCCTGCGCTCAGGAACATCTCTGGTCCAGACGATTGGACGAGCCGCTCGAAATGTTCATGGGCGGGTCCTCCTCTATGCAGACAAACAAACGGACTCCATTCGCTACGCGGTCAATGAAACCAACCGTCGCCGAGCGACTCAGATCGCGTACAACGCAGAACACGGAATCACTCCAAAGACTGTGGAAAGGGAAATCACAGACATTGTGCAGGTTCTGCGCGGTGTGCATGCGCAGGCTCAAGAGGTCCATGAACGACCGCGCCCTCAATCCAAGGAGGAAATCGTCGATCTCATCCGAGATCTCGAAGACAAGATGCATACAGCCGCCGATCGATTGGAGTTTGAATTGGCCGCCACGCTGCGCGACGAAATCCGGAAACTGAAGAAGGACTTATGAGCGTCATCCACATCAAGGGAGCACGAGAACACAATCTGAAGAATATCGATGTCGAGCTGCCGCGAGACAAATTGGTGGTCATCACAGGCATCTCTGGCTCAGGCAAGAGCTCACTAGCGTTCGATACGATTTATGCTGAGGGTCAGCGCCGATACGTCGAATCATTGTCTGCTTATGCACGCCAATTCCTCGGTCAGATGGAGAAGCCCGATGTGGATCTCATCGAAGGCCTCTCTCCAGCCATCTCGATTGATCAGAAGACACGTTCGCACAATCCGCGATCTACGGTAGGCACAGTCACCGAGATCTACGACTATCTGCGCTTGCTGTATGCGCGAATCGGTCACCCGCATTGCCCTCAATGCGGTGACCCCATCTCCCAGCAATCTGCGGAACAGATCATCAACATGGTGATGAACATGAAGCCGGGAACGAAGATCCAAATCATGGCTCCTATCGTCCGAGGTAGAAAAGGAGAGTACAAGAAGACATTTGATGAGATTCGACAGGAGGGATTCAGCCGCGTTCGCGTGGATGGCGTTGTTCGCACGTTGTACGAAGAGATTGAGCTCGCCAAGCAGCAGAAGCATACCATCGATATTGTCGTAGACAGAATGGTCGTCGAACCCGCCAAACGATCCCGCATTGCCGAATCGATCGAGACGGCACTCAAGCACGGTGGCGGATTGGTCAATATCGTCTCCGATGAGGGCGAGCATCTGTATTCTGAGCACTACGCCTGCATCAACTGCAGCATTAGCTACGAAGAGCTGTCGCCGCGTATGTTCTCATTCAACAGCCCGTTCGGCGCCTGCCCTGTTTGCAGTGGATTGGGATACCGCAAAGAGATCGATCCCGAATCGATTATCGACTTACGCCTTGGCGTGATGAATGGCGGCATCGTTCCCTTTGCCAACACAACAAGCGCATGGTACAAGTCGCAGATGGTTGCCCTCGCCGACATGTTGGGAATCGGGTTGGAGCAACCCCTGGGCAAGATTACAAAGAAACAGCTCGACGTCATTCTCTATGGCTCTGGAGAGAAGACACTCAGCTTCCACTACAAGTCGCCATCCGGATACGAACGAACCGTTGAACGTCCATTCCGAGGGATGGTTCCTACCATGGAGCGCTGGTATCGTGACACATCGTCCGAGCACTGGCGCACGGAACTGGAGCAATACCTGTCCACGCTGCCGTGTCCCGAATGTGGTGGAGCACGACTCAAGCCAGAAATCCTGGCTGTGACTGTGGATGGGCTGAACATCCATCAAGCAACCACGTTGTCAATCCGCGCGGCACTTACGTTCTTCGAGAACCTCTCCCTGTCCACGCGTGAAGAAATGATCGCCAGTCAAATCCTCAAGGAGATCAACGCTCGATTGGGATTCATGGTTTCAGTGGGTCTTGATTACCTGACGCTGGATCGGCAAGCAGGAACGTTGGCCGGGGGTGAAGCCCAACGCATTCGCTTGGCCACACAGATTGGTAGTCAGCTGACGGGCGTTCTCTATGTTTTGGACGAGCCTTCGATTGGCCTTCACCAACGGGATAATCGACGTCTGCTGAAGACGCTGAAACGATTGCGGGATTTGGGGAACACAGTCATCGTCGTCGAGCATGACGAAGAAACGATGCGAGAGTCGGACTTCATCCTCGATCTGGGACCCGGAGCCGGCATTCACGGAGGCCGAGTCGTCGCCTCAGGCACGCCTGAGGACATCGAATCCTGTCCTCAATCCATTACCGGACAGTACCTGTCGGGCAAGCTGGCCGTGTCTGTGCCTCAGATTCGGCGCAAGGGCAACGGTCACAGTCTCAAGGTTCTCGGGGCGTCCGAGCACAACCTGCGCGGCATTGATGTCAGTTTCCCATTAGGAAAATTCGTCTGCGTCACCGGTGTTTCGGGATCAGGCAAGAGCACGCTCGTTGAAGACATTCTCTATCGCGGCGTCGCCCATGAGCTTCAGTTGGCGACGCGCCGGGCTGGCGAGCACGAAAAGATCACCGGCATCCAACACATAGACAAGATTATTGAGATCGATCAGTCCCCCATCGGGCGGACGCCGCGATCCAATCCGGCTACATACACCAAGGTCTTCGATGACATCCGCTCTTTGTTCGCCAAGACGCCAGATGCGCGACTTCGCGGGTACTCATCCGGCCGATTCAGCTTCAATGTGAAGGGAGGACGATGCGAGTCCTGTCAGGGACAGGGACGTGAGAAGATTGAGATGCATTTTCTCCCTGACATTTATGTCCCATGCGAGGTTTGCAGAGGCACTCGTTACAATCGCGAGAGCCTTCAAGTTCGCTACAAGGGAAAGTCCATCGCGGACGTGCTGGCAATGTCTGTCGAAGAGGCGCTGAAGTTCTTCGAAAACGTGCCACGCATCAACAACCGTCTGCAGACCCTTTACGACGTTGGCTTGACCTACATCACCCTCGGCCAACCAGCCACAGAGCTGTCTGGCGGAGAAGCCCAGCGGATCAAGCTTGCCAAGGAATTGTCCAGACGCTCGACAGGCAAGACGCTGTACATCCTCGACGAGCCCACAACGGGATTGCATGCGGCCGACGTTCACAAGCTGCTTGAGGTCCTGCACAGATTGGTGGATACCGGGAATACGGCCATCGTCATCGAGCACAACCTCGATGTGATTAAGACAGCGGATTGGATTATCGACCTGGGGCCAGAGGGAGGAGACGGAGGTGGCACAGTCATCGCAGTCGGAACACCCGAGGATATCCTAGAGGTCGCGGGCTCATACACAGGAGAGTTTCTCGGACGCGTTCTCAAAGCTCCAACCTACGATAGAACCGCAACCTAGTGCACCACCCCGGACTCGCGCTACAGAGGAGCAATTGATGCATACACGATGGACCCGCTGGCTCGTCGGCTTTATTCTCATCCTGATCGTATCAGTCGCTGTGACAGGGCGGACCTACAAATCCTACTACACCTGTCTCCCCGGCAGCGTCACAGCCGTCGTCATCACCAATGCCTCGGCTTATGAGCACGAAGAGGCGTTCAGTCTCACGCTCTACGATGCCGAAGGGAGCACTCTCTACACGACGGTTGCTGGCCTTAAGTCCTTTGAATCCACTGTCTACTTTCTGAATGATCTTGTCGAGCAGCCGGGCGAACTGTCCTGGGGAGCGCTGGTTGTCGAATCCAATGTCTTGCTGTTGACGGGTGTGTGGATCGGAACGGAGACTGAGTGGGTGTCCATCAGCAATGTTCAGGCCCAGACTCTGTCTACTGAAGGATTGGATATTGCCTACTACTGGTATGGCGCCAATTACGCCAATACGGAGAATCGCCGCACGGGCATTGCCGTGATCAACCACGGCGAAAACGCGCTCACTGGGACAGCATTTGTCTACGATTCAAAAGGCGTTCTGCAGAATTACACTGACTTCGTGCTCGTAGCTCATGGATCCGCCTTCTTTAGACCTGAATCCGTCTTTCCAGTCGGGGAAGATTCATGGGGATTGATCGACATCCGCACGACGGATCCGATCGTGGTCGCAAGTGAGTACTACGATGCAGCCGGGACACTGCTTGATATCGATCTCATCGATACGGTCTACTACTTGCAGACCCAACAAAGCGACAGCGGGGACTCATAGAAGAATCCCCGCTGCACATTATTTCAATCGAATGTCTGCCTAGTAGCAGGCGACGTTGCCAATGGAGATCGCACCTTTTGCCGTGCCAACTCCGCCGCCTTCATCCACGACCGTTAGCGTGATAACGTAGGTATTCGGTACAGAGTACACGTGCGAAACAGCGGCTCCGACTTCCGTGCTCCCATCCCCGAAATCCCAATGATAGGAAACCATCTTGCCAACTCCGGGACGTGAGGCAGAACCGTCCATGGTGATTGCCTGCCCCACTTGACCATTGGATGTGCACGAGAAGTACTTGCTCGTAATGATGGCCAGCGGATTGATGTTGCCATCGCCGCAGGAGCCGGTGCTACCGCTGCAGCTACCCCCATTTGAGTGGCCAGGCAGTACGTTCACTCCCAGATGGGTCTGTGCCTTGAGGCCTGATTCGTCCGTCACAGTCAGCGTCACCACGTAGTACCCACCGTCGGTAAACGTGTGCTGGACGATTTCG
>JAHITR010000038.1 GCA_018817505.1 Candidatus Bipolaricaulota bacterium
ACGCTAAACAATGGCAGCGCGCCTGCTTTGTCACCTACCCGACTGACGTCTTGGGACAGCGCAACGGGAATGATCGAGTGGTTTGTGGGTTCTGATGAGATGATGGGTGAATTGGAGATCGTCGTGACCGTCACGGGGAGGGATGAGACTGGACGAACCCTCACGACGACCGATGCGTTCCGTTTCCTGACATCGATTTCAGATGAGACAGGCACTCTCAATCTAGACAAGACGCCTTCAGTGCCTGAGGCGAGTGTCGACGAAACGATTGTCTACAATTACCGGATTACCAACTCGGGATCCCGTGATGTGGTTGGATTGACATTGGTTGACGACCCATTGGGACGGATCGAGTTGCCCAGAACGACGCTTTCTGCTGGCGATGTGATCGAGGCGCAGGTGTCCTACACCGTACGTTCCTCAGATTTGCCTGGTCCCCTTGTCAATCGCGCTGTCGCTGTTGGATTCACACAGCAGGGGGAGCGAGTGGAATCTGAGGCCAATGCGACAGTAGAGCTCCGCGATTATGCCGGTGGCGGAGGCTCCCATTCCTCTGTCCAGGGCAAGGTCGTGATCAGCGAAATCGCTTGGGCAGGCAGCGCGTCGAATCCCACTGACGAGTGGATTGAACTGGCCAACATCGGTGACAGTTCTGTGGATCTCACCGGCTGGCGGATCTCCTGGTACGAGAAGACCGGCAACACTCCTCCGCCATCACAATGGCACTTCATTGAACTATTCGGTGTGATTCCCCCGATGGGAGATTCGCTCGGCCAACCCGCAGTCGTCGAATTCGTCTCTCGCGAGAACGGATTGTGGTCCGTCTTGGATCCTCGTTGGGAACAGCCGGAGACGTCCAGCGGATATTGCTTGCTTGAGAGGGCGATGGATGGCGTTGTCGCCAATGTGTCTGCCGGACTCGTCTACGGTGATGCAGAGAATCCCTACTTCGATCTTCCGGACTCGGGAGCCGCGATGTTCTTGATGGATGTCACAGGCACAGTGGTTGACTCTGCCAACGCACAATACGCTGACCGACTGGGGTGGCCAGCGGGGAATCTGCTGACCTGTGCGACGATGGAGAGAATCAATCTGCGTCAAGGAGACTTCGATGGCAACTGGCAGACAACGTCAGGTGTGCTAGCTTACGGCGAGGATGGCTCTGGACGAGGGCTGATCGCCACGGCCGGCAAGCCGAACTCGTTGGCCTTGAGCAGTCTTCTTCAGAGTGCCGTGGCGTCGATGGCTCCCGTTCTTGCAGCGCAAACACGGTCCGTTCCAATTCCTGGCACGAAAGCCAGTGATCGAGCGATGATCCAGATGACGGCATTGGCGACGAGCTTGGCAGCTGGCGGAGGCGGCGCTATCGAGGCGCCGGAATTGAACACGCTTCGAACAAGTGACGGATTGACGATCAACATCGATTTGGAGCACGCCTCCAATGGCGCCTACTTCATCTGGATCTGTCTCAAGAATGGACAGACGATGGTATTGCCCGTCCGGAAGTAGAATTGAGAGATCGACTGGCTCTAGTCGCCGATGATTTTGACGAGAACCCTCTTCTTCCTGCGGCCATCGAATTCTCCATAGAACACTTGCTCCCAGGGGCCAAGATCGAGGCGTCCGCCGGTCACAGCGATGGTGACACTTCGTCCCATCACCTGGCGTTTGAGATGAGCGTCCGCATTGTCCTCACCCGTCAGATTATGAGCGTATTGGCTCGTTGGCTCGTGTGGTGCTAGGACCTCCAGCCATCGCTCATAGTCGCGGTGAAGTCCCTGTTCGTCGTCATTGATGAACACGGATGCCGTGATGTGCATGGCATTCACAAGACATAGACCCTCCTGTATCTTGCTCTCATAGAGACTGGCTGCAATTTCGGTTGTGATGTTGACAAACGCCCTGCGTGTGGGGACGCAAAGCCATAGTTCTTTGCGATAGCTTTTCATGAACTTCCTCGCTCGTTTTCAAGGGTGAACAGTGTATCTGTTTGGGCAGACGTACGGGATTCGCTGAATCGTCGAGAGACGATAACATGGATCTTACTGGAGGGACTATGAGGAGCTTGCGTTCTGTCTTCTACTACTTGGGCGTGATTCTCATTGCGTTCTCTGTGCTTCAAGCGGCGCCTTTGGCCATCAGCGCCATGTACAAAGAAACGGTTCAGTTTCCTACGCGCATCTACGTCATCCCTGCAGTCATCAGTCTGTCTGTCGGACTTGCTTTTGTCCTACTGCTCAAGTCACGGCCGATGAATCCTCGGCTCTCGATGGCCGTCGGCACCTTGGGTTGGGTCACGCTTTCATTGCTTGGAGCCTTGCCCTATTGGCTCGCGCTAGATATTCGCTACATCGATGCGCTCTATGAGGCCGTCAGTGGATTCACGACCACGGGATCAACGTTTCTCGTCGGGTTGAAGGGGCTTCCCAAGAGCATCCTGTTTTGGCGAGCCCTCACGCAATGGATCGGTGGACTAGGTATTTTCACGTTGTTCCTGTTTGTGGTGCGTGATTCTGGCGCTCGCCATTCGTTGATGGGTGCAGAAGCCCACAAAGTGACCTCGGATCGGCTTTCGCCGGGCGTATTTAGCTCGCTTCGCATCCTCTGGATCATTTACGGAGGGATGACGATTGCTTGCGGTCTGCTGTTGTGGGCAGAAGGAATGACGCCGTTTGACGCGATTGCCCACGCATTGACCACGCCTTCCACGGGCGGATTCTCCACGTATGACGCTAGCATTGGCTATTTCGCTATTGCAGGATATAAGCATGCTGTAGCGATCGAGTATACGATTCTTGCCTTCATGTTTTTGGGCGCGACGAGTTTCCTCGTCCTATGGACTTTGCTTCAAGGGAAATGGCGCCTGGTCGCTGAGAGTGTCGAATTGCGGGTCTGGGTGTCGCTGCTGCTGTTCGCCACAGTTCTGGTCGTCGTCGCCGATCGATCCAATGTGTCGTCCATGGGATGGCACGCTCATTTACGATCTTCCCTGTTTCACGTCGTATCCGTCGCATCGACGAGCGGATTCACGCTGCACGATTTCTCAACGTCTTGGTTTTCTCCTGGAACGAGACAGGTATTGCTTGCCCTCATGCTCATTGGTGGCTGCGTGGGCTCCACGGCTGGAGGGTTCAAAGTATTCCGGATCTCCGTATTGGGAAGTGTCCTGCATCACGGTTTGAGAACACAGTTGGGTTCGCGACTTGAAGTGATACCCCTGCAAATGGGGAGATATCGGCTGCCTCAAGAAGAGATTGAGCGAACCGTCGCGGTGGCCGTTGCCTGGGCGTTGTTTCTATGGGCCGGGTGGATGGCGGCAACATTTGCTGGGCGACTCGATGGCTGGTCGTCGCTATCTGGGATCATCTCTGCTTTGGGGAACGTTGGGCCGAACTACATCCAACCCTCTGTGAATGCAACACTTGGAGTGGTTGAAAAAGCTTTGTACGCAGTGGCCATGATTGCTGGCCGACTAGAAATCCTTCCGTTGATCATCCTGTTCTCTCGCAGGACTTGGAGGTATGGATCATGAGAATACTCATCGCAGGTGCTGGCGTGACGGGCAGACGCTTGGCAAGCCAATTGTCCAAGGGACGACATGATGTAACTGTGGTCGATCTCAATCGCGAATTGTGCGAAGTGGCAAGTTCTCAATTGGGGATTACGGCGATTTGTGGCAACGCGACAGACGTGGCCGTACTTGAGGAGGCAGAGCTCCCTCGCGCGGATGTTGCTGTCGCCTTGATGCGAGAGTCCGCCGACAATTTGGCTTTCTCGCTATTGGCTCACAGCGCGGGGGCCGGCCGCATCATCGCCCGAATGACCAACCCTAAGTACAAAGCGGCCTTTGAGCTAGCAGGGGTGACCACGATTGTCGATGTGGCTGGCTTGTACTTGGATCAAATGGTTCTGGAGATTGAGCATCCGCAAGTGCAGCAAGTGGCATCTATCGTCGGGGGCCAGGGCCTTATTGTGTTCGTTACGGTCGAGGAAGGATCCTTCGCAGCGGGAAGAGCGCTCGATGAATTGCGAGCTGACCGGAGATTCCCTGTTGGCTGTATCGTGGCTGGGTTACACCGATCTGACTCAGAGAAACTGATCTATCCAACGGGGCGAGATCGGATCCTCCGTGGCGATCGTCTACTGCTGGTTGGTTCGATTGAGGGATTGACTCGCGCCGCAGATTTAGTGGGATCTCGCTCATCTCTGCTCAATCTCTTCCGGACAGTCAAGGAGAAGAAGCAAGTCGAGGAGATCCACGCTCGCATTGATGCCATGCTTGAGCCGGGAGAGAGTGAACCACAAGACGAATCTTCGGAAAGCTAGAAATTCTTGGTCTGCCAAGGCAGGGGCAGTGAGTCTCTGAAGTGAGCGCCGCATTTCCATCCGGCAGAAGAAGCGGATAGGAACAATCTATCTCAAAGATCGATTCGGAATGCGAAGCCTTGCCCAGATCTCAAATGCGTACCCATTTCTTCGCGGACGTGCAGATTGCGAGACGTCCGAGTGGTTTCGCGGATTCTCCCTCGGTCCGAAAGCGGCGACACACTGCTACGAAGCATTCGCGTCGTTCTCTCCAACCGGACGCGTCCTTGCGGCATTCACGGGGCTCATCGCACGATTGGCAAGGGGGAGAAGCGGGTGATGATGATCAGGGTTGCGATGATGGAGCCACGTCCTTTGCATCCGGGAATACCAAGTGGAGGATGACCGTATCTGAATCAACAGCCTCGTAGAGTAGGAGCGTGAATTCCGATCGTGCAGAATCAGAGAATACGGACTGATCGCGCAGCAACGGCGAGAAGACGAGTCCCTGGTTCCGAATCGCGCCATCAGACTGTCTTAGCGCGTCTGCCAATGACCAGAATCCATACCAGGCAGTCGACTGCAGACGGGTGTTCCCCAGAAGCTCAAATTCGCCATCCCCGGCGTAGAGCGCATGGGTGACCGGCAAGCGCGAATCGCCGAATCCAGTCCCTCGGTTGATTCTCTGATTTGTCCAGACGACACTCGATTCACTGAGCTGCATGCGGAGCGTGATCGGGCTCTCAGGTGCATCGATTTTCAACAACGCGGCTAGCCTTTCATCTGGATACAGGGTGAACTCGATTGTCCCCCGGTCTGTGTCTGGATCGATCACTAGGTTGGCTATCCCGGAGATGGTGCGAACGCTTTCGCCGGCATAATCGAACGCGTCCTCTGGATCGCCGATCATCCACGGATTCTCTGCTTGAAGCCGAATCTCCCGTTGGTCAGCGTCGGTGAGCGAGTCATTGGGATTTGGAAGAATCGTGAGAATGAGCCAACCGGCGGCAATCGCCAACGCGATGGCAGCAAGACCAATCCAAAAGCTGTTTTGGGTCAATACAGTGCTCCTTGCAGAACTACGGCGTCACGGTGAAAGGAATTTCGAACACGTCGGTTCCGTTGAGAGCGCCTCGCACGAAGTACCGGCCAGGATTCATGCTGGCTAGGTCGAGCGAGTAGACTCTCCAGTCGTTGTCAGAAACGACGTCCTCGATGTGCTTGTCGAACGTTGCGGATGAATCTCCCCAGATGACGTCAAACAGCTCTCTCGACTGTGCGCGTGTGAAGTGGACAATCAGATGAATTTCGCCATCCGAATGTGCGAAGCGCGATGATTCACCCTCTCCCACGAAACCCTCACGCTTCACTTTGTAGTTGTCGTATAGCCCATAGCGAATCTCCCGCGTATAGGCCTCAGACAACGAGGAAGAAACGACATCCGCAATTTCGCTGGCAGCATTAGCAAGCAAGCTGTCGAATCCGCCGAACGACGACTCTGCAGGCAGCGTAATGGAGCTATCTCCAGACGCGTCGATCGAGCGTTCAATCCGCCCAGTTGTTGTGTTCACTACTGAGATCTGTGACAGCACATGTACGGAGTACTGAGTTCCGGGAGCCTCTTGAGCGCAAACACCGTTCACCCAAGAGAGACAGATCTTTGTGGCATCTGCGCGCGTGTCGACGCCAATCACAGCCCCCGTAATGAGCTTGCTGACGCCAGTGAGTGAACCAAGTTTTACGGCCGTGGCCGCGTCGATCATGCCGCTCTCCGACATCATCTGTTCTGCGAGTAGACTGTCGAGTTGTGAACGGGAGAACACGTTGATGCCCGGTTCGTTGACCAACGTACTTTCAACCCGCGCACGCACGGTTTCATCCACGCCATCCCATGTCGAGCTATTTCGGAAACTGAGAACAGCCAGGTCAAGGCGATCGGTTGCCACGACTGCTTGCAGAGCAGGCTCAGGAATGATGAAGAACATCAGGGAAACAATCAAAACGACTGCGAGCGCCAGTCCAACGAGAACAGCTGTGGAATCGTCCATGGGATCTCTCCTTGATCAATTTCGGTCGATTCAGAATAAGACGAAGGGAACCCAGATTCAAGCATCTGGAGACAGTCGCCGCTCAAGCATGGCAAAAGCAGCGGCGCATGCTTTGATATTGGCCTGCGATAGATCCCCGTACTGCAAGTAGTCCGTGATGAATGTGGCCGCATAGACATCGCCCGCCCCGGTGGTATCAACAGGTGGAAGTGAAGCGGTGGTCTGAAGGTGCCGCGTGGTCGGATCCCATGCGTAAGCGCCATCAGCGCCCAGCGTGCAGGCGCCGACGGGGAAGCGACCTGAGAGCGAGCCGACCACGGCCTCGTCGCGATTCATTCCGCTGAGAAGGCGCCCTTCTGAGCGATTCGGGAACAGCCACAGTTCCGGAGGGAGAAGGCCAAGGTACCGCTTCGCACCAAATGCCTGAAGCAGACTAGCTGGAGGTGGATCGAGAGAAAGCGACATCCCTTGACATGCCGCCAATGCAAACGCATGAAGCGCAGCCTGGCGCTGCGCGTCAGATAGCAGCGCATAGCCTGAGACATGAAGATGGGTGCCATCTCGCGGAAGTGTTTCATCAACCCAATCTTCAGTCAACCCATCGTTGGCACCGCGAGCGCAGACCATGCTTCGATCGCCATCCTTCTCAATCGCCAGCACTGCGCCAGAGGCGAGATTCGTCCGTCTGAGCCTGGGGATGACGTTAGCACGAATGAGTGAGTTCTCTAGCAAGTCGCCCACGAGATCCTGTCCCACAGCGCCAAGGAAGATAACGGATGCACCGCATTGTGATGCAGTACGAGCGAACGTGCCCGCGGATCCTCCGGGACGAACCGTGATGGCATCACGAACCTCGTCGCCGGGAGGCAGAACATGGGGAAGGCGGGCATGGATGTCGAGATTTAGGTCCCCCAGGACGATGATTCGGATCATCGAGAGTCGCGTAAGCTGGCGATCGCGTCTGCCATTGCCTTGACACGCTTGACGTCGACAGGAGCCTCGACACGCCCTTGTTCCTTGAGCACTGTGCCCACGATGAACCCATCTGCGTCGCGATAGGTGGCCACATTATCAATACGCACGCCGCTGCCGACGAGCACGGGAAGCTCTGAGACCTGCTTGACCGTTTGCAAGTGATCCGGTGAGGTTCGGCGACCCGTCCCGATGCCTGAAACGATCAATGCATTCGGCCCGTTTCTGTCCGCATCGAGCGCCGCCTCTTCCAAGGATGTGAGATGCGCGGCGTGCTTCACGTGGACGTCTGCCAGGATGCGTATCGTTGTGCCTAGATCTCGCTGCATGGAGAGCAGTTTGCGTGCCTGCCCTTCGATCATGCCTTGGTCTGTGAACGCGACGCCACAGAACACATTGACGCGCACAAACGATGCACCCGTAGCGGCCGCAATGGCCATGGAAGCCAGGCCGTCATTGCGTAGCACGTTGATGCCCACAGGAATATGTGCGCGTTCGATCAGAACGTGAGCAATACTCGTCATCATGGCGATGGTTTCTACAGGCGCGGTCTTTTCATAGGGCGAGTCGCCCAGATTCTCAATGAACACGGCATCAACACCACCGCTCTCAAGCGCATACAGATCGCGCAACGCGGCAGCGATAATGGGTTTGGTCCCACTACGAGCATATCTGACACTTCCGGCCAGCGGTTGAAGGTGAATCATGCCAATGAACGGCTTGTTACTCAGAAAGGAATCCATAGTCAAAGAGCATATCGAGTGCCTCGGGGAATGCAAACGCCGCCGCCACTCGGTGAGTCACCCGGCACGCGCTAGCGCACCCAAACAGTCACAGTGTAGCTGTCGATCGATTCATCAGGCTCCCACGGCCTGCGGTGCTCAAATCGGAGAGCGACGGTTCCCGGCTGCATGGCACGGTAGCGGAAAACAAACTCACCCGGTGCTCCGATGGGTTCAATCCCAAGCGGATGATATTCGCTTTCAGTCACGATTTTTATCGGCGACGCATCCAGCGTCTCAGGCGCAACACGCGTCCACTCATAACCAGTGGATGCATTCCCCATCAAGCGGATAACAAGCAAGTCGCCAACCTCAAGCCGTTGAATCGATCCCCGATCTGTCTCATCCAGTGAAACGGTGAACAGCGAGCAGCCTGCAAGTGTGAGCACTGCCAACAGAGCAAGGCAACCGACTATCGCATGTTGTTGAGTTCGTTTGATCATCCTATCCACCTCTGGTTCCAGTGTAGCTGTGGGTGTGCGGGGATACCAATTAGCGATTCGCGTAGACGGGGGCAAGATGAACAATTGTGGGAACAGATCGATACGTGGGAGGAATCTGTCCGATGCTCCATCCTAGACTTGTCGGTTCAAGATAGTAGTAGGCATCGCCCTTCCATGCGTAGGACTGCAGATACTGATGATCGGGAGGAAGCACCCGGATGCCCACTGCCATGTGATGCTCCTCCAGAAATGCGAGCAGAACTACGCCAAACCCCATTTGCCTGACAAGGGCCGCGGTGAGGATCGCTGCGTCTTCACAGTCTCCTTGCTGATCCACCAGCATCTCGATGGGGTATCGCGGATACTCACATGTCTCCCCGACATACGGGATGGACTGAACCAACGCGATGATCAAGTTGAGCCGATACCAGACGGTGAGTCCGGTGACCGTTGCATCGAACTGGGTGACGAAATCACGGAGTACAGGGTCCTCGCGCGGATCGTTCACATACACATCGTAGGCCATGTAGTCAAGTGTGCGAGTCAACGACTTCTGTGTCTGGTAGGTGGACCTAGGAAAGTCATAGGCAAAGGACCACGTTCTTCCGCCGTAATTCCACACGTATGTGCGGCGAATGACCTCGCTTTGCGAGAATGCCGATATCCCCTGCAAGACGGTAAGCACGAGAACAACGATGATCACGCACGATTGGCGTGAAATTCCGCCCAGAGATTTGACCACGGATATTCCCCCTCTTACGCAATAAGCAGCCGATACGCGGCTCGGGATGCTGATTGAGGAAGAGTCTAGTGGGGCGGTGTCAACTGCCTATGAGCGAGGAATGAAGATCCGATGTGCGTTCTCACGGATCATTGAATCCAACTGAATGAGGGGAGCGATCTCAAGGATTCCTGAGAGAAGTCAGCGTCCTACAGATATCTCTCGATATCCTCTGATTGCACGAGATTCATGTGACCGGTGAAACGAATGACGCCCTGCTGATCGATGATGAGAGCATGCGGAATTCGCGAGACGCCATAGGCATCCATCGTCGGCTTGTCGACACTCCCGGCCTCGCGAAGTGCGACGAATTGGGTAAATCCGTGATCCGCCAAGTACTTCCATTCGCCGTCGACATTCCGATTCACTGTGATGGTGATGACGACCAGTCCTCGACCTGCAAATTCAGCGCGCAGTTCCTCAAGATGGGGCATGGCTGCCTGACAGGCTGAACATGAGCTGGACCAGAATTCGACGAGCACGACATGTCCCAAGAAATCGGCAAGTTGGACAATCTCACCTGCTTGGTTGGGGAGGGAAAACGCAGGGGCTCGTTCTCCGGCTCGGTTTCCGATGGGAATGTTGTAGGGGATCACCACGTCAGGTACGGCGACTGCTGCTGGTTCCACGAGTGGGGCTTGGTCGACGATCGGCTGTGCCAAATCAATGGTTCGCGAAATCAAATGCGAGGCCCCGCCGTTGTCAATGACGTTCAATTCGATGGTGTATTTGCCAATGCTTGGGAATGTGTGGGACTTGGTGATTCCCGATCCGGTTGTATAGTCTCCGAAAGTCCATCCGTAGACAATGATTGCACCGTCGGGATCACGCGATGCGGAAGCGTCGAAAATCAGGGTGGTTGGCGATCCATCTGCCGACGGCTGTATTTCGAAACTAGCCACTGGGGGCGTATTGGCTGCAGCAAGAATGGAAACCAAAAGAAGAACGAGGATGGCGATTACCGGTTGATAACAATGCTTCACGTGTGTCTCCTCCCCATATCTGGGCATCCTACCCTCCCCGGCGTGGCGATTGTACACCATAATGAGGACAAGGAAGTCCAGTTGCACCCACACAAGATTTTTCAGTCGGTTAGGATGACTCAATGATCAAGGAAATTACGGCCAAGACTCTCATTTCGCGTGTCTCAGGGATCGATTCCATCTTCGGCTTGGACTATGGAATGAATCTCTACCGCGGGTGTCAGCACCGATGCATCTACTGCGACTCGCGAAGCATGTGCTATGGGATCGAGGACTTTGATGGTGATGTGCTCGTGAAGACCAACGCCCTCGACCTGCTGCGTGATGAGCTGCCCCGGAAACGAAGAAAGGGAATCATTGGAACCGGATCCATGAATGATCCCTATATGCCGCTTGAAGAGCAGACGACATTGACCAGGCGAGCATTGGAAATCATCGCAGCTCACGGATTTGGCGTTCATGTGGTTACCAAGTCCGATCTTGTCATCCGCGACATCGATGTGCTGCAGCGAATTGCTCACGTTTCTGCTGCCGTATCGCTCACGATTACCGCTGCGGATGACAAGCTCTCCCAAATTATCGAGCCGGGCGCGCCTCCGTCATCTTCGCGGTTTCGAGCGATGAGAAGGCTGAGTCAAGCGGGGATCGAAACGAGGTTGGCGCTCATGCCGATCTTGCCATTCATTGAAGACTCATGGGCCAACGTGTCTGCAATCATAGAGGAGGCCCATCGCTGTGGCGCGAAGGTCGTCATCCCTTGGATGGGAATGAGTCTACGGGATCGTCAGCGGGCGTACTTCTATGCCCAATTGGATGAGTCGTTCCCAGGGCTGCGTGAACGATATCAGGCCGAGTACGGGCAAGCCTATGCTTGCGCATCTCCCCATTCCAAGGATCTGTATCATCGTGCCCACGAGCTATGCGCGCGACTAGGGATCGCCACGCAAGTCAAGCCACTGCTTTCTCCAACTGTGGAAACGCTAGGATTATTTGACCAAGGCCAGCAAGTGGAGTTGCCGTAGGCCTGACGTGTATGTAGATTGTTGGACACCCATGGATTGCGTTCCGTACTCGAAACTTGCCGCGCATTACGATTCCGGCTGGGGAGACTTCGCTGAGTCCAGCCGGGAATTTGTGTTGAACACGCTGCTTGATTATGGCGTCGAGGCAGGCAGAATTCTCGAATTGGCCTGCGGAACGGGCATTCTGGCCATTCATCTGGCCCGGGCGGGACATGCGGTTGTCGGCATCGACCGGTCACCTGAGATGATCGCCTATGCCCGTATGAGGGGAACCTCGGTCCGTGGAGTCGAATTTGCTGTCGCGGACATGCGCGACGTCAACATAGCTCCCACGTTCGATGCGGTGTTGTGCCTGTTCGACTCGATTAATTACCTGCTGACGCTGGATGATTTGTCCAAGACGCTGGAATCCGTCTCTTCGATGCTGCAAACAAACGGCGTATTCATCTTTGATTTCAATCGTCCGCTAATCTATTCGGCGCATAACGGGGAGATCTTGACGAGGCAATCGGAATCTGGAATCCTACTCATGGAACTTCAATACGAGGTGATAACCAGGATCTCACACACGATCTTTCGCTTTCCTGACGGCGATGTGGAAACACACACTCAGCGTGCGTATGAACTGAGCGACATTGAACCCCTGCTCAACGCAGCCGATCTCTCCCTGTGCGACTGTTACTCGGACTTCAGCGGCCGAGCCGTCTCTTCCGCGGCGGAGCGCCTCATCTGCGTGTGTCAGAGGGCCTAGGCGATTCTAGCGTTTGCAGGAAGTCGGCAAGAAGGAACTATGCCAACTTTTGATTGAGTGCCGCTTGAATGGCCGTCCGGATGCCGTCTTTCGGAGCTTCGCAGCCCCAACCGATCTCTCTTCCATTCACATAAATGGCCCGCGAAATCTGATATTGGAGCAAGACCGCGCGATCCTCGGCACGGAATTCGCGCAGTAGCACCTGATCGTCAAATTCCTGGCATACCTCACGCACCCGTTGTGCCTCAATCACGCTGGTTGAGCAGAAAGCATTCCAGAATAAATCTACGACCACGACGCCCTCGACGGGCTGGAAGACAAAGTGGGGCTGAAGGAAGTGAGGCGGGGCTGCTTGAGGAGAGAGTGGCTTCCACAGCAACATCTCTCTTCCTCGAGATTCGATGGGGGTGTATCCCAACGCTTCAAAATAACTTGCAGGCATGAACCACTCCGCGTTGGGCACATCGCGATAGGCGGTGATGGTCACGCCGTGGCAATCGGACCTGTTCGCCTCGGCTTCAATGGAAGCAACAAGCGCTTTCCCCGCACCGTGGGAAGCCCATTGCTGTAGCACATAGAGGCAGGGAATGACCATGAGAGCGTGGCCGAGTGGCCCCCAAGACGAGCTCTCGATGGGGACTCCGTAGGCGAATCCGACGTGATCGTGATCGAGAATTGCGACCTTGAACAAAGCCCCTTGCGATTTCATCGACTCGAATTGAATGCGGCGTCTGTTTGCGCAGTCATCGATCTCTTTGGATTCATGTGTATGGGAACACGTGGTGACAAAGTACTCGTCTTCCCGTTGCATATTGCGAACGACAAGAACAGGCATTGGGATCACCCCCACACATTCTATGAACCGTGGACTAGGTTGTGAATAGGCCGCATGGGCAGAAGAGAGCAGCTCAGACTCGTTATCGGCGGTGAACACAAAGCAATGTGTGTCGAAGAGGGATCGGATACCGTGCGCGAGGAATCCGATCCCTATTCAAAGGCACTCCTATCTATTGCGGAGGGGCTGCGGCGTCTTCTCCGATTGACGTCGGCCTGAGGTTCTCAATGCGTGTTTTGATCTCAGGCTCGGATCCCAAAATGGCCAGAGCTGCTTCGTAAGAAGCCAAGGCTTGAGATTTGTAGCTCTCGATCTCAGATTCAAGGGAGACGATTTGTGTTTGCTGACTGGGCGTGAGAGTTGCGCTTGCTTCGAGGCCCCGTTTCTTTGAAAGGGCGTTATCCATCATTGTTTCATAGATTGAACCGATGATGTAATTGAGATAGGGATCGTCAGTTGTTCCCGAGTTCCGGATGGCGACGAATGCCTGCAACCCAAGTTCGAGGTCATCTTGCTGGCTGCGGAATGCGTGCAGCATCGGCTCAGCAATGACCACCTCGGCCGACGGGCGAGCGAGTGCGTACCACTCGGTGAATCGCTGGGTTTTCACGTCCTCTGCATAGTCAGCAGCAACCGACTCTGCGACTTCTTCAAACGGTGGTTTGACTTCAGGCTGGTAGTCGGTCACCCAGATGATGTGATAGCCATAGTCTGTAGAGACGAGGCCTGATCGTTCACCGACGGGCGTGGAGAATGCCACCTGTTCAAACGGAGCGACCATGCGCCCCCGCTTGAACCATCCCAGGTCCCCACCGCGGGCCGCACTGCCCGTGTCGATGGAATACTCCTGAGCCAGCGCCGCGAAGTCACCGCCTGCGTCAAGTTCATCGAGGAGCTGCTGAGCCACTTCCTGATCGGCAACGAGGATGTGCGATGCACGAACCTGCTCAGCAATGTCGTAGTCGCTGCGATGTGCCTCGAAATAGGCGACAAGATCCTCTGTCGAAGGGGCGATCGTTCCGGCAATCAGGGTCTTAATCGCCTGCGTCTCCAATTCCTCTCGAACGGATTGCTTGGCATATTCAACGAATTGGTCGTAGGTGAAGTCGCCGGTCTGCAGCCCTTCCAGTGTTCCGCTTTCGTATCCAGCTTTGAAGGAGGCTTCATCCATGCCGTAGAAATCAAGGAACTCATCGTATTGGTTGCGAAACTCATTAGCGACCCTATCCTCTGAGATCGTTGCGTTTTGCTTGATCAGTTCTCCAAGGACCAGTGCTCGGACGGTGGCTTGCTCAAGGGCCTCATCAGACATGCGTAGATCGAACAGGCGGCCCTGCGCGCCACCAAGCATCGTGCGAACATCCTGCCCAAATTGGGAGTAGATTTGTTGGTATCGAGAGAGCACTTGCTGTCTTGTTCGCTCAAATTGAGCCACAGAGATGGGAACGCCGTTGACTGTGGCGACCACATCGGGACTCCCCTCTTCGACAGATGCGGGCAAGGTCTCAACCGGCTCGATGACGGGGGCGCTCGCAGGAAGCGTCGATGGCGCCTCCTGCGTAGGTTGATCTGAAACAGCATCCGTGGTGGGACCGGACTCTTGACTGCATCCAGTGAGCACCAGAAGCAGAGAAGCGATGCCAATCAAGAGCCAAGTGAACGGACGAACGCGCATGTCAACCTCCTTGAACGTGTCAAGGATACGAGCATGCCATGTGAAAAAAAAGCCACTTGTGTGGCAGGAGTGTGAACAAACTGTAGTCCGATGAACATCAGACCATAGAAGCGGAAGAAGAAAAGAGGAACGCCAAAACTTGCGCGCCATGGCGTTCCTCTGGGCGAACCCTGCGGAGGTTGTTGCAGGATGAGCTGAGCATAGTCTGCGTATGTGAAAGTTGTGTGGCTAGACGTTGATGAGACGGTGGTCATCTGATGAGCAGGTTGTGTGGACAGTAGCTGTCTGTCGGTGGCGGTGGGTCATGAGCAGGGAATCATGCCGATCGCTGTCGCAAGAAGCAAAGCGCTTGATCTGTGACGATCCTGTGACGATGGCGAGTTACCCCGACTGTATCATGGCTCGGATGTCTGATGGCGACGGTGAATACCGAGACGTGATGAAGTTCCTGTCGGTTGAGCGACGTGCGGATCTTCACAAAGGGCGGGTGAACGGCATGCGGCACTTGACGAAGCGGTCTGTTGTCATTTTTGTTCTTGCGTCCTTCAGCTACCACGTAGGTGTCGTGGCAACCGATCGAATCGTCTACTCCTGCGACGGAAATCTGATGGTGATTGACGTGAACACAGGGACCATCGTTCAGCTCACCAGCGATCGTGCGGACGAATGGGCTCCTACATGGTCCACCACCGGCGCGTTCATCGTCTTTGTATCCAATCCGTATCGCCAGGAAGACTTGTTCATGATCGCCTCAACGGTCGAAGGAGCAATCCCTACGCGGCTGACGAGCGATTCGGCCAATGATCGCGATCCTGCTTGGTCTCCCATTGCCTCAGAAATCCTTTTTAGCTCAGATCGGGACGGAGACTTTGAACTCTACGTTCTACCCCTATCAGACGCTGGGGCTGTTGGCGAAGTTCGCAGGATCACGTCCAACGAATCGAATGATGTGCAAGGTGATTGGTCGCCAGATGGTCAGCGGGTGGTCTTCGTATCGGACCGCACGGGCAACAACGAGTTGTTCATTCTGGATTTGGCTGATGGAACCGTGAATCAACTCACGAATCACGCGGCGAGTGACGATGACCCCGACTGGTCTCCGAGCGGGGATCTCATTGCCTTTTCTTCGATGAGGGATGGCAATCGAGAGCTGTACGTCATATCTGCAGACGGGACTGGTTTACGGCGACTGACGAGCACAGGGGCCATCGATTGGTGCCCCTCCTGGTCTGCAGATGGCAAACAACTTGCCTACTGCTCGTTTGACCCTGTGAACAACTACGCTGCGCTGCACGACTTGATGATTCTGACGCTTGGCACAGGAGCGACGGCCAAGCTCACGAGTAGTTCTGCCGACGAGTGGTTCCCTGCTTGGGCCTCTTCAACCATCCACTAGGCGAGGTTGAATCCTGCAGCCGCTAGCTCCAGCACGTTCCTATTCGGCTATTGCCCTCTTCAGGCAAATCGCGGGACTCGGCAACGCGAAGGATTGGATTCGTCTCGATCCCATCAGTACCAACTGCTTGACAGCACGGCAACGACCCACTGAGGAATCTTCACACGATTTGTGTATGCTCGACACGACTCCTTGGCAGAGGATCGGTGTGCCCCACGGCAGAGCGGGTGAGCCGAGACGAACAAGGAGCACCTTCGGCCGCGGAGGGCTCGGGGCTTTTATCATTCATTCTGAATTCAGGGCTACGTCGTGCTTCAGCTCCTGAAAGTGAAGACAGCGCGTCCGCACCTATGACTTCTTCGACGGACGCGCTGCAGTCTTTGGTCGCGCGGCTAGGATCTCGTTGGGGGCCGTTTAGGGCGTCTGTTCTTCTGTGCCGCCTGACATGGCCTCGATCTCAGTCACCTTGGACTGAATTGCCGTTTCCTCTGGATTCATTTCGAGGGCACGCTGATAGGCAGCCAATGCGTTGGCTTGAAGTGCCGCGATTTCAGCATTGACTTGTTCTGTGCCTGCGGGGTCGGATTCCGCAGAGGCCTTGGCTGCGATGGCATCCGTTAGCTTGCGTTCATAGAACGAACCCAGGACATAGGAAAGGTACCTATCGTCAGACGTTCCGTCATTCAGAACTTGCTCAAGGAGAGCAATGGCGCCATCAATGTCGTCTCTTTGCTTGATGATGGCATCCAGCAGGGGATCAGGAATGACGATCTCTGCTGCGCCATAAGTCGCTTCATACCAAACCAAGGCTGCCGCATAGCTCTTCTCTTGTTCGAGGTCGCTCTGTACCTGGATCAGAACGTCCGCTAGCTCAGGCGTGGCGGCATCCTCGCGATCGGTGAGCAGGATGATGTGATAGCCAAAGTCGGTCTCGACAATGTCACTAACCTCGCCTACAGCCAGCGCAAATGCCGCTTCCTCAAACGGGGCGACCATGGCACCTCGGCCAAACCAGTTCAAGTCGCCACCATTGGCGCCACTCCCAGGATCAGTCGAGTGTTCCTTGGCAAGCGCTGCAAAATCCGCACCTTCGTTGAGCTGTGCTAGCAATGCTTCGGCTTCTTCGATGGTGTCCACGAGGATGTGAGATGCTCGTATGCGCTCAGAAACCTCGTAGTTGGCGTTGTTGGCGAGGAAGTACTCATTAAGTTCTTCGTCGGTGATCTCAATGGGGCCAGCGACTGCCTTTTGTACCGCCATGGCTAGCATCTGATTGGCGATGTACGCACGAACGTCATTCTTGAACGACTCAAGAGTTCGCCCTTGCTGAGTCAGATACAATTCGAGATCTGCCTCAGTCCAACCCTGCCCGGCTAGGAAGTCACCGTACTGAGAGTCTAGTTCTGCCTGAACCTCGTCATCTGTGATGACAATGCCACGGCTCTCGGCTTCTTGCTGAGTCAGGATGAGCTGGACAAGCTGCATGAGCGATTCAGCTTCAATTCCCAATTCGAACATACGACCATCAGCTCCACCCAACAGCGCGGAAATATCCAAGCCGAACTGGGCGTAGGTTTGTGCATATTGGTTTAGCAGTGCACCCTTGGCATTTTCGAAGTCATCGCGGTATGCGGGATCGCCGTTGACGAAGGCGATCGCTTCTTGATCAGCCTCAACCGCAGGTGTCACCGGTGCTTCAACCGCAGGTGTTTCCACTGCAGGAACGACAGGCTCTGTTGATGCCGGAGCTTCGGTGGTGGTGCCCGGCGTGGTCGCGACGGGATCACTCGTTTCGGGTTTGCTCGTGCACCCCGAGAAGACAAGACCTACGATTAGAACGAGAAAAATACCAACGATAAAGCGTAGCCGCATAACGACCTCCTTCAATGATCCAAGCATACGATTTCAACGTTCGGATTGAAAGCTGACCATAGAACGTGAGTTGTCCAAAGCCCTTTCAGGAAGGGCTTTCGAGCCGTAGCCTGGAGATGATGTAGGACAGTGTGAAGGAAACCAATGGCCAACAGATTGTGCCTACGAAGAGTCATCCTCGCGTGCGGCGGCTCTTAATCGCTGCAGGAAGGTTGCATCCGCCGATGCATCCCCTACGGTTTGGGTCGAGATCTGGAAGAGCTGATGTTCACGACACTTGCTGAGCCTCGTGAACGCCCAACCAACCACAAGAATCGCGACACAAACGCCCAGAATTGGGAGGCCAGTGACGATGAGCCAGAAGCGTCCACCTGAGGAACGGATCAGGCCCGCATAGATCCATGAGAAATTGAATAGGCTATGAGCGACCACTCCAATGACCCAAGCTTTGCGAAGGGTCCACGGGCTTTTGCGAGTGAACATTTCCTGGGCAAGTCCATACCCCATGATTGCTCCAGTGGCCGCGTGCAAAGGCACCGCAGCGAGAGTGCGGACGGGTGAGACAAACCACAGCTGAGGAGCCGCGAACACGATCGCATCGGCGAGTATGAAGCCAAGCGCTGCGATACCCCCATAAACCATGCCCGCAGGAATCGAGCTGAACGTTCTGAGGCGTTGGCAGTAGTAGCGCAGGGTGAGCAGCTTGACAAACTCTCCGGGAAGCGTCGCGAATACGATCGATGCTAGCAGTGCATCTGCAAGAGGCATGGAACTCCGGACATCAAGAAAGCGTAGTGGGAAATTCACAAACAAGCTCACGAGCATTCCAAGCATGCCGAGCAAGGAAGTCCTAACTAGATTGGCGCGTGGCTGTTCATTGCCTCCCATGGCGCGCAAATAGGAGTAGGTGATGATCATTGGGAGAATGGCGATGGCAATGAGACCAGCCAATTCGTCCATCGATTCCCTCCTTGGCAAACGCCCGCAAGCAGGTGCTCTTAGATCGGTTGTGCGGATACTCTCCACAATCAGTAGGATAGCATCTCTAACCATTCTCGGCCACAACCCTCGAATTACTTCGCCGTCATGGAACGAATTCTTAGTTTGGCGATATTG
>JAHITR010000211.1 GCA_018817505.1 Candidatus Bipolaricaulota bacterium
CCGAGAATTGCTTTGGAACTGCCGCCCACGTCATATTCATCGCAAGCTACTACTTCAACTTCAGCAGGCCTCTCTTCAACATCGTCTGTTCCACAACTGAGTAGAGTACCAGAGCAACCACTGTGGCAAAGAAGGGTAAGGAGAGAAGAAGCCCGGATGGAATATCCGAAGTCGTCTGCAGGTGATTGCTCATGTATTCGACAAATCCGAAAATCACTGATCCTATGAGTATTCCCAGCGGTTTCTTTCTCCCAAGATACACGATAACCAACGCGATCCATCCCCTGCCCGAAGTCACGTTCGGAACGAATGCGCCAAGCGTCAATGTCAGAACAACGCCTCCCAAGGCACAGGTGAATCCGGAAATAAGCAAAGCAGCAAATTGGATGCGTACCGCATTGATGCCGATCGCTCGGGCTGCCTTCTCATTGACGCCTACAGCTCTTAGTCTCATCCCAAAAGGCGTGCGGTTGATGACCACACCTGCAATGATGAGCAATAGCCACGAGATATAGACAATGGCATTGTGCCCCGAGAAGATATCGCCCAAAATGGGGATATTCTCTACGATAGGAATATTCAATGGCATGAGCCGGGGCATGCCGGGAAATTGAATCGACCCCGTTCTTCCGTAGAAGGTGTGGGCAAGTACGATCGATAGCGCAATGGCAAGAAAATTCGTCGCCAGACCGCAGATGAATATGTTCGCCTTGAGCCCGAAAGCGACACCGCCAAACAGAGCAGTCAGCAATAGCGTTGCCAGAATCGCCCCCGTAATGCCCAAGAATAGACTCCCTGTTAGGTTTGTAAAAACGATGGCAAAGAAAGCCGCATTGAGCATCAGTCCTTCCAAAGCGATATTCAAAACGCCGGAGATGGCCGAAAACGCTCCTCCCATCGCCGCAAGCAAGAAGGGAGTCATGATCACGATGGTGCTCGTAATTGCAGGAAAAGTCATTTCGTTCATTTCAGGAGTCTCCTTCGGAAGAAGGCAAAGGTCACCTCTGCGGTAATCAGATAAAAAATGACCGACGTAATAATCGCTGCGATTTCATATGTGACATCCGAATTCATCATCGCTACCCTGGCCCCTGCCTGCAAGTAGACGTAGAAGAGCGCCGCAGGCAACACGCCGAGGGGGTTCCGACGCGCAATAAGAGCAACTCCGATTCCAGCCCATCCGAGACCCGCAGTAAGGTCAGTAAAACACGACTGATATCGGCCGACAATCTGCATGGCACCTCCTAACCCAATCAATCCTCCTGATATCGCCAACGGGAGCACGTAGAAGCGGCGTATATTGATGCCTCCGTACCGGGCGAACTGTCTGTTTGAACCGGTCACACGGAGGTGATATCCCGTGTGGGTGTATTTCATGAGAAAATGAACGCATAGGGCGGCTAAGATGGCGCCAAATATCCCCACGTGCAGATAGGAAGGAGCTGCAATCCGGGGAAGCATGTACGAACCTGGGATTGACACGGATTGGATCCTGATTTTCGTAGGGTCTCGAAACGGGCCGAGGACTAGGTAGTTGATGACATAGACGAGGCCCGATGAGACGAGATAGGTCGTTAGGAGATCGGAAACATTCCACTTCATCCGAAGGAGTCCGGAGACACTTCCAATGAGAGCGCCCACAACAAGGCCACCGCTCAGCAGCAAACCCGTGCCAATGATTCCGGGCAGATGGGGAAACCATGTGCCCAATAAGACGGCGACCATTGCCCCTGCAAAGATCTGGCCTTCCCCTCCCAGATTCGTGACGCCGCTCCTAAATGCCACGGCGATTCCGAGTCCAGAGAAGATGATGGGAATGCACGACTCAAGCATATTGAAGAAGACGAATTTGCTGGTGAAGGGGCCCACAAAATAGAAATAAAGTGTCCTCCCGGGTTCTTTCGACAACAGGAAGATCAGGGCAACTGCGATCATAAGGGAAGCGGCGATCGCAGTGAGGATCCCGAAGAATGTCGCCAGTTTGTTGCGCAGCTGGATTTGCGTGGCTTCCATAGCTATGCCTCAACCCCATGCAGAATCTCTTCCTTGCTCTGACGTTTCATACCAAGCATGTATTCTCCCAATGATTCCCTGTCCAGATTGGTGTTGGCAAAAACCCCGACGATCTCTCCCCGATAGATCACCGCGATCTTGTCCGAGAGAGCGAGGATTTCATCGAGATTCGCTGAGATCAAGAGAATGGCCGTTTTGTTACTCCTCATCTCAACAATCTTCTTGTAGACAAACTCCGAACTGACAATATCGAGCCCCCAGGTTGGTTCAGAAACAACAAGCAGATCTGGATCGCGGGAGAACTCTCTGGAGAGCACCACACGCTGGATATTCCCCCCCGAAAGGTTATTCACCGGTGTCGTATGATGGCCAACGATGTTGTACTTGAGAAGGAGCTCCTTCACGAACGCCAGTATCCCCTTCCCTTGAAGGATACCCGCTCGTGTCATCTTGTGATGCTCGAGCAGAATTATGTTGTCTGACAGCTGAAGCTCGGCGCTCGTTCCCCGCTGCA
>JAHITR010000212.1 GCA_018817505.1 Candidatus Bipolaricaulota bacterium
GGATCATGAAAACAGTCACCAAGGAGATTCTATGTCGAAAGTCAAGCTAGGCGCTGTTCCGTTAGTCTATCCGATTCCGATTGTGTTGGTAGGAACGAATGTCGATGGAGTCGCCAATTTCACGGAAGTGGGTGATTGCGCAGTCATGGGCATCCAACCCGCATTGGTCACCATCTCCCTCAGTGCCACACACCACACTACCAAGGGCATTGACAATACGAGGGTTTTCAGCGTCAACTTCCCATCGACCCAGATGCTGTCGCTCGCTGATTACTGCGGCATGGTTTCAGGCTGCGACGTGGACAAGGGTGCCTTGTTTGCGACATTCCAAGGCGAGCATACCCAGGTGCCGCTGATCGAGGATTGCCCGGTGGGGTTGGAATGCCGTGTACTCGAGGTCACGCAAATCAAGCATCGTCGGTTGTTCATTGCCGAGGTCGTCGAGTGCTATGTGTCAGACCAGTTTGTCGTGACCATCGATGGCAAGAAGCAGATCGCCGACTTGATCCAGCTCGATCCGATTATCTATGCGCTCGATAACCGCTATTACGGGATCGGTAGCCCCATCGGCGTGGGCTATCGAGAAGGGACCTGTCACAAAACGTCCTAGCGGTCCTCCAATGCCGGTATGCGAATGACGAGCTTGGTGTTTCGAAACTACGGTTCCCTTCCCTGTGTAGATCTACAGAACGTCAAGAGAGAAAGGGAGGTCGCCATGTTTGCTCGCGTGAATCGACAACTTCACAGGGAACGTCATTCTGACTATAGTGCTTGGAAGGAGGTTGGCATGCATACCGCAATCCATTCAATATTGAGTACGCGAACGTCTCGCCTATATCTGGCGCTGGGGATGATCGTGATTTTCCTGTTGGTTCCGATCCTCGCTGTTAGCGCGCAGTCAGAGGTAGCTGTGAATCAGGTTTTCGAGACCCTGATCGCATTGCCTGACGATCAGCTTGCACAGCTGGTCGACTTGGCATCCGGTCTCAATGAATCAGAGGATCTGATTGGTCAATTCATGGAGGCTCCTCGTGAATTTCTACTCAATGAGGGCATCCGTCTTCCGGCTGACGAATTCCAGATCTTCGGCGTCAACTTCTTCCTGCCACCCGCAGTTGAAGATGAACCGTGGTTTGGAATTGCGGAACCGCTCGAAGGATTGGTGTTCGAACCCAAGGGACTTGGCATTTTTTACAGTAACGTCGCCATCTTCATTCAAGAGGCATTCGAGCCCGTCGATGAGGCCGCTGCGATGGGAGAGATCAATCATCAAGCCGATATGCTTCAATTCATTGGCGATCGTTTCCCTGGAGACACGCTCGATGGCATCCGTGATGTCATGCGCGCGCTGGACGCAATGGATATTGAGGACCCTCAACGACTGGAGTTCCTTGCCAATCCGCGTGAATACCTTATCGGCCAAAAATGGACTCTGCCAGCCTACTCCTACCGCATCATTGCCATTGACATGAATCGAGCAGGGGCTGCAGCGAGCGTCATCTCTGACGAGATTCGTCCCGGGTTGGGCACTGTAAAGGTGGGCATCGGCGTGTTCTGCGACAACGTGGGAATCTTCCTGCAGCGAGCCATTTAGTGGTCCGCAAAGGGTGTGAAGTGGGGATAACTGAAGTGAGATAGCACCAACGAACAAAGGAGGCGTGATGCTGCGGGGCGTGCCGAGGGGTTGGACGAAACTTGTACCACACAACGGGAAGCACTTTGCGAACGCTTCCCTCTTCTTGTTGCTGATTTCAGGACTGGCTGGTGCTGTCGCCGCGCAAGGCATTGACGTGTCGATTGAATCCCTCCACATCAGTTGGGTCGAGAGCACGACCATTCTGGATCGCCCGACCCTGGAGCTGGATCAGGCACTGGTCGGCGACACCATTCGCCTGAGCGCATCGGTGAAGAACCTTGGAACATCACCAGCAGGGCAATTCTACGTCGATTTCTTCTTCACCGAGACAATCTCCGGCGAACATGGGAAGATCGGATCCCAAGCTGTCATTGGCCTCGATGCGGGTGAAGAACGCAGGCCGGTTGTGACGTTCGACAGCTCGGCTTTTGCTCCGGGCATCTACGTCTTCTCTGCGGAAGCTGATCCGCCGCAATCGTTGGGCGAAACGCAGCGGTGCAACAATTTCGCGCCACTGGGAGATTGTGCTGGGACCCTTCAGCAATCCGATAGTCGATATCAGCTCAGCTTGCTGCAGAAAGGGAGTCACATTTCTGAACTGAGTCTTCGAGGAGACTACGCCATCTGTCAGATGGGCTCTCTCACAACGAACCTAATATTCGATGCACACAATGTGGGCACTGAAGCATTTTCGTTTACAGGTGATGACATCGATGTGTGGGGCTACTATCGGTTATCTCTTGAGCCGCCCGCGAACGCATTCTCGTCGCTCTTTTCGAGCGGAGGCGTGCCTGCGCAGCTTGGCAAGCTGGTGTCGCTCAGCAATCCCGGAGACGAGGGATTCATTCGGGTCACACTGGATTACACGATCTTCGATGCGTTGTTCCGCCCGACAAGTGCCGCGTCACAGTCCGGCGACGTCTTGGGGAAAGCCAATCCTGTGCAAATCAGAATCTCTGTCGATCCTCTTTCTGGAGGAACGCCCAGAGATTACTATCTGCCAGGGCAATTTGCCCTCGCTCAGTTCTACTCAGAAGTCGACCTTTGGACATTCCCAGGACGATCGCATTGCCTGTGTGACGACTATGCCGATATCGTCAGTGTTCCTGTGGATCCCGTTGTCGCGGGTGGATTGGTTTTTCACGTGGTCACGACAGCTTCTGGTGATCGTCTGCACGTGCTGAAAATTCGAACGGCAGAAGAGAGACCAGATCCGTGGTCCGTTCCTTCGGGAACGGCATTGTCGTCTCCCGCTGTCTTCTATGACGAGGCAACGCAGTCCTATCGAGTCTATATTGCGGCGGGAGATGGCAAGATCTACGCCTTGAATGGAATCGTCAAGGAAACAGGTTCCTTCCTGGTTCAGGGATGGGTGTCGCCATCTGGACTTGTGTCCGGTCCGTCATTCCTCTCGACGTCGGCTGATGGCGGTCTACTCATCGCAGGTTCAGAGGCTGGTGCCTACGTCCTCAATGCGCTGGACGGGACAATCCTACGCAGTGACGCAACTCGTGCGGTGACTACCTCCCCTGTTTTCAGCAACACCACGGGGACAATGTGGTTTGCGTCAGACGAAACGGTGTACGGACTGCGCTCCAATGGGACGGAATGTACCAATGACACGATTCTTGACCAAATCACTTCGAACCTGGGCATCAACCAGGATGAGACGGCTGTGTTCTTTGGCACGGATTCGGGCGACTTCTTCGCAATTGACGCAACCGCTTCTGGAAGTACTTGCGAGATCGTCTCACAGGAAACGGCACTTCTGAAACGAACAATCGTCGGATTGGATATTGTGAGCGATAGGGCGGATGCGGTTTTGTACGTCACCAGCAGCATTGGCGAAATCGTCCGCGTGGAATATAGCGATAGCCGGGGATTCGACGATATTCAGAACGGAATCGATGAATTCGAGCCTCGCGAGATATCCGCCGCGCCTGCGATTCTCCCGTCATCCAACGGCAAGGATGCGACAATCATTTTCCTGACTGGCCAAACAAGAGACGGAAGAACGGATCGTCCTGTTCTTCAGGGTTGGGAAACAGATCTGAACGACTATGAGACAGTTTCTGTCTGGGGTGCTTCGATTCCATTTCTATTTAGACCCAAAGAGAATGGCGTCGTTCCAGATACGCTGTTGACGCCGATCGTCGATGCCGAAACATCCACGCTGCTGGTCGCGTCATCGAATGGGTATTTATACGCGTTCGATCTGAGCCAGTTCAAATAGAAGGATGAGGTTTTACTTGTACAGAAAAGCATGATGAGGTTGCGAACAAAGGGGGGCATGATGGTTGGAACTCGTTGGCAGAGAACCCTTGTGTTGTGTCTTGGGCTCTTTCTCATGGGGCAGGCGTTGCCCGTCTCAGCGACAGACGATGTCTTGCCCGATCTGCGACTGTCTGACCTCGTTCTCGGCCCGTCTGCGTCTGTTGTTCGAGGTTCGCTCATTCGAGTCGAAGCGCTGTTGTCTCTCGATGGTTCCCCTCTCATAGGCAACATTCGAGTGGAAATCTCGTGGAGACGCCTAGACAAGCAGGAGCCGTGTGGGACAACATGGGAAACCGTCGCTTCCGATTCAGTTGGCTGGTCAACGACTGTCGACGCTTGGATTGACACATCCGAATTGGTCTCCGGTGACTACGAAATCGTTATCGCAGTCGACCCCGACAACTGGATTCCTGAGAGCAATGAAACCAACAATCACCTCGTAACGAATCTCGTCATACGCTCACCTCAGCCAGAACTGCATCCCGTGCGCCTGGAGCCCGTTCCGGCCGTTCCGCTCGCGTGGGGAGAAAGCGCGACACTCAGAACCGCAATTGAAAACTCAGGTGACTTGGCCGCAGGTTCGTTCCATGTTGAATTCGCCCTACTGCCGATCGCGTGGACTGATCCGAGCACAGGCGAGCGCTGGAACATCACTCCCGTGATTGGGCAATCAGAGACAGGTTCCCTCGGTAACTGGACATTCGGCCTTGCCACAGAGGTTCGATCACTGGCTGATGCCGTCAACGCCATACCCTCCGATGCTTGGGTTCCCTTTTCCGTTCTCCAGATTCCTGGACTGGCCCGAGATCAAAGCGTCGAGTTGACTGGCGTTCTGAGTACCGGCGAATGGCTGCGAACGCTTCTGACCACAGCTGTTGTCAACGGCACACTGGACTCTTCAATTATGACCCCGTTTTCAGCAGATGAGATGAAACAATTGCAGGACGGAGTTACCACGTACGCTATTCGTGTATCCATTCGTGAATTGGTGGGGACAGCGGAACAAGACACAGCCAACAACGAGCTTGTCTCCGCTCTGTCCGTGGAACCCTCTGTTCTCGAATTGCCCGAACTGCTTCCTGTTTCCGCCTCTTTCGATCAGGACCTTCCGCTTGCTTGGGACGACGATGTGGATGTTGAAGTCGTGGTCACCAATCGCGGCGGCTCGTCTGCGCCGACCATCTTTGGATCTACCAGCATCACCGTATCCTTCTCCTACAGAAAACAAGGGGCGACGGCTTGGATTCCCCTAGAAATCAAAACGATCCCCCAATTGGGAGCAGAGGATGATACCGATACGGATTCCGTCGATATCAGGATCGATGCACGCCCCAGTCAACTCAATCTGTCGCCGGGAAGCTACGAGCTACGTATTGTCGTGGATGAGGCCAATCTCATTGCCGAACGCAACGAGCACAACAACGAGCTGATCGTCGGCTTCTCCGTGCAAGGCACGGAGCTGCACCCCGTGTCTCTTGATCTGCCTCCAGAGCCCATCCACCAAGGAGACACGATCACTGTAAGCGCCTTGATCGAGAATACGGGAGAGCGCAGTCAACGAGACTTCACTGTCGGCTTCTACATCGATGACATGCGGTTTGATACCTTTTACTATCAGGCGGCTTCTTTGGCAGAGGACGGACTTGAAGAAGACGACCGCGCCCGTGTACAAGGCATTCTCGACACCACCGACTTGCCTCCAGAGACTTACTCGATTCGTGTCATCGTGGATCCAGACGATCACGTCCTCGAATTCGATGAAGGCAACAATGTCATTCAATCAACGCTCAAGCTATTCCCGCCTGAACAGCGATTGGCTGAACTCCATATCACCCAAATCGAGTATGCTCCCACGTCGCCCATCCCCGCAGATGGATCCCTGCAAATCTCTGTCACCCTGCGCAACGATGGCAATATCGCTGCAGAGACATTCCAAGTTGAACTGGAGCTTCTCTACAGTCCTGACGGCCAGAGCTGGAGCACGCCGGTCGTCGACACGACAGGAATGGAGGGCGATGACCTTGAAGACGCCTCCTTCGTACGAACACAGAGCATTTATGGCTTGTCGAGGGCGGAGAAGACGGTTGTCCGAGAAGCATTCTCGACACAGGGCTGGCCCATCGGTTTCTACAAACTTAGAGTACGCGTCGATCCTGCCACGGTGACCGCTTCACAAGGCGAGATCCCCGAGATGGACGACTTCAACAACGAAGCCATGGCTGCGTTTTCAATTGGAACTGCAGTCGAGACCAACCCTACATCTCCAGCCGCTGGACAACCATTCAACCTGCCCAATCTTGTGTTTCAAGATGTTATGGTCTCTCCCGCCAGTGCGGTGGGAATCGGCGCCTCCGTGACGTTCTCTGCATCCATTGTGAATACAGGCACGCAACCTTCGGGATCGTTCGCAGTCACCCTGCAATGGACGACACCCACAGGTGCCAGTTACACCTTGATGTCGCAGAGGGTGGATAACCTGAGTCCTGGACAAGCATGGCGTATTCCCAGCTCAACAATTCAGACATCACTGCCGATGGGCTCATATGCCATCATCGGTATTCTCGACGTGGGCAATGAGATTGCCGAATCAAACGAAGTCGACAATGAATTAAACGTCGCCATCACCGTGGGGCAAGGACAAGGCATTCAGCCCGACTTGACTCCCATTGCTGTGCGTTTCGTCCCGTCGACAGCCAGTGTGCAGGCAGGGCAAGAAGTGCTGGTTTATACGACGATACAAAATGCGGGCGCCCTAGCAGCAGGACCCTTTACTGTCGAAGTATCGATGGGCGATATCGTTTCGCGGGAAACCTGGCCGGGGCTTGAACCTCTGGCATCGATTGAGCTGGTTCATACGCTGGGCACGCCAGTAGCAGGGACCTATACCGTGAACATCGACGTGGATTCTCGTGGACAGGTGCTGGAATCGAACGAATCCAATAATAACCATTCAGAGCAACTGCAAATCGCTGCCATGGAGACGATTGCTGTAGAACGTGTGATCGGTGATCAAGGCTCAGTGATCGCCATGGCTCTCGATTCGGCTACAGGCAACCTTTACGCGGCTTGGTCAGGTGGTGCGGTGCGAGCGACGGATCGAAAGGGAGGCTCGCTTTCCACCTACACCGCAGGCGTGGGGCTCACCAAGATGGTCACTATTCTCGGCGTTCAAGATATTGGTTATGTGGCCACGACAGATGGCAGGATCCTTGCCATCGATCTTTCCGCAGGGAAATTGCTGATGGAGTCGGCAACTCTGGAAACAGGTATTCGCGATCTCATCCAAGGTCCTGGTGGCACACTCTACGTCGCCATGCAGAATCAAGTCCTGCAACTAAGCTCCGCGCTCATGCCGGTTGCTCAGGCAGTATTGGATGGTGAGATCGTCCAACTTGGATACGATCCTGTGCTTCGGGGAGTCTATGCGATCACAACCGCAGGACTGTATGCGCTGAGTTCCGACCTGATCCCTCAATGCTCGGTAGCAGACATTGTTGGGACTCCTACCACGCTGGCCATTGGCGATACGGGCGTGTTCGTCGGGACCTCGAATGGCATCTTGCGCACATTCACATTCTGCCAACGTACGGGAAACTCCGGCATGATGATGCTTGACGCATGGCGTTATCCTCGGAGTGGATCGTTCGGCAGTGCGATTACATCCATTACCATCGATGCGCGGGATGTTGATCCCATTTATGTAGCCACGGCAGGCGGGGTGATTCAAGCATTGGACTTCACGGGGAACAGCTTGTGGTCGTATCAACGTGCACTGGTGGGCATTCACGCAATCCCTGTGATCGATCCTCGATCAGGACGCATCTTCTACGCGGATGACGCGGGAGTTCCCACGATCCTCGATGCGGATGGATCCGTTGCCCTGAGCATCGATTCACAGATGAGTCAGGGTTCTGCTGCAGGATCAAACTTGATCATAGACGAAGTTCGAAGGCAAACAGAAAGCGGCATGCGGTTGTTCCGTCTCTACTACTTCGGGGCAGATGACGGTTGGATCTACAAGACTGAATCCATTCGATAAGAAGGAGTACGAATGCGGCAAGGGAGGGAGGCAAGGATGTTGAAAAGAGCTGTCCTAACGATGGTTATCCTGCTCGCGGGTGGTCTCATCGTTCAAGGGGTAGAGGATCTCGCCGAACTGCATGTTACGACGATCACCCTTGATCCCCCTTCTTCGATCACCCGGGGTGTGGATGTAGAAATTCACGCCAGGGTAATGAATACGGGCCAACGCAGTGCGTCACCTGTGAATGTGGGGCTCTTTTACCGTCCCATGAGTGGGGCAAACAGTTGGATCCTCGCGGAGTCTATTGGTAGTGCGACACTTGCACCCAGTCAAGAAGACTTCCTAGAGATTACCTTCACTCTGAGCACCGACGCGCTGGAGCTCGGAACGTATCAGATCAAAATCGTTGCCGACCCACTCAATCAGATCACTGAAGTGGATGAATACAACAACGAATTGCTGACCTCCTTCATGTTGATAGCATCCAGTCTGGGCTTGCCAGATTTGCAGCCAGTTTCCTTGGCCTATACTCGAACAAACCCCGAAAGCGCCGACGATATGTTGCCGTGGAATGTCACTACAACGGTGGAAAATGCCACGCCCAGTCAGGCGGGGGCCTTCACAGTCGCCTTCTTGCTGAATGGGGTTGAATTCGACAGGCAGTTCTTGTTCGCGCTGCCTGCAGGTGGTCTAACCGAAGTTGTCGGCGAGTTTGACCCATTCACTCTTGATCTTGCTCCTGGGACCTACAACATCAGCGTTGTCGTCGATCCTGCTGAAGAAGTCCTTGAACAAGACGAGGCCAACAACACGATTGCTGGGGCGCTGACGCTGCTTTCGCCAGATCTGTATCCAATCAGTTTGGGGTTTGACAAGACGGTCCTGCATCTCGATGAAGAAATGCGGGTAACAACGAAAATCGCCAATGGTGGAGAAGGCGCAGCGAAGAACGTCGATGTCGGGTTCTATGTCGACCACGTTCGTTTCGCGCTCGTCCGAATTCCGCTGCTTGGGCGAGGATTGACAGCGTCCATCGAAGCGACGTTGTCTCCAGATATTGTCGGGCTTCTGGATGCTCCTGAAACCTATGAAATCGAGATTGTTGTAGATCCGAACGAGGTTTTACCTGAGCTGGACGAAGCGAACAACAGAATGTCGCGGACCATAACCATTCTTGAACCTGGCGTTCGACAGCCGGAATTGCATCCCGAGAGTCTTGAGCTTGGCCCTGCTTCTCCCGTTGAGCTTGGGCGGACAGATACCGTTGCCCTGTCCGCAGTCGTTCGCAACACAGGGCGGGCAGCAGCAGAGGATTTCTCGGTTTCCTTCTACTACCGAGTGAAGGGTGGGTTGAGATGGGAATCCATTCCATGCAGTGGTGCGGCGAGCTGTTCCGGCCTTGATCTTGCGTCGGGCATGCAATTGAGACTGACAAGTATCCTACCTGTCGTATTGTTGCAGCCCGGCATTTACGAAGTCCGAGTACTCGTTGACTCAGCCACAACCGTGACAGAGTTGGACGAGTCAAACAACGGACTGATCACAACCCTCACTCTCCTCGCTGCGCGTTTACCTGATTTGGCATTCAGCCCTGTGCAGGCAATCCGCGTTGAGCCTTCCACTCAAGTCACTCGAGGGCAAACCGTTCGCTTCACTCCGACGATTACCAATATGGGCGACCTCGATGCGGGAGGCTTCGTCGTACGGTTCTCCTATCAGAACATGGCGGACGCCTCCAATGCGGCGCGGACTGGACAGCAACCTGAGTTCCGGACGTCATTCTTCTCTCCAGATTCGACTGCGCAAGTGCAATCACTGGCCATTGGTCAGACTGCTGGAATTCCCGTGCTATTGGAAACGAAGGATCTCGCGCCCGGTCAATATCTCATCCAAATTGAGATTGATCCTACTGATGGATCGTCTCCTGCGGGCCAGGTAGACGAGCGCAATGAGAATAACAACATTCTCTCGTCACAAGTCGCGGTCCTTGGGCCCGATCTCTCGGCGCTTGACGTCTATACGCTTCCTGGAGGCGTCATCGATCAGTCCCAGATCAATTCCATCGATGTCGTCTCAACCATCATCAACTCCGGCGTTGCTCCGGCGGGCGAGTTCACAGTGAAGTTCCAACTGCTCAGCATCGATGGCTCGGGCTCCGTACCCATTCGCGTCCATAGCTGCAACGGATCTGCCGATTGCGGTTCTCCTGAATTCTTCGGCGAAGTCAGCCTGCCAGGCATTGGGACGCTTGTCCCCGAGCAGGTTCGTTGTTCCATCGATCTTACGGGTCTTGACCTGGAACCAGGACAGTACATTGTCCGAGTTCTTGTCGATTGTTACGGGGGCATAGGGCCGGATGGTCTGTGCCTGGGGCAGGTCGATGAACATAATGAACTCAACAATCTGTTGGAGATCCCCATTGTCATTTCTGGGCGACGAGCCGTCGATTTAACGTTAGGAGATGTGTTAAAGACGTCGGCAGAGAACGTACTCCCTGTTGAATTCACAACCACGGTCTCGAATATTGGCGTGAAGACAGCCAATGAATTCCGCGTTGTGTTGCGCCTCTTTGGCACACTGACCGACTGCGCAGATTCCAATCCTCGCACCTGCGAAGTGCCCGTCTACGAGCAAGCCATCCTCGTTCCTGGGCTTGGCGGGTTGGCAACCTATGACGTGGTCTGGGCTGTTGACAACGTAAGTATTGATCAACTTGCGCAGCTAACGGACATCTATATTGCGCGAGTCAATGTGGATTGTGATGGGATCACCAATGGTTCATGCTACGGGCACGTCGAGGAATCCGACGAGCTAAACAACTCAGTGGAAACCCCAGTCGTCATCTCGGGATGGCGCGCTGTCGATCTGTCTGTAGCCAATTTGGAGATCACGACGGGCGAAGATGCCAATCTCGTCACCTTCACAGCAAGCATTGCAAACACCGGCGTGAAGTCAGCCAATGGATTCAACACGGCGTTACGTCTATTCGGCAGGCTGGCAGACTGTACTGACTCCAGTCTCAGAACCTGTGAGGTCCCCGTTTTTGAGCACGTTGTCCAGGTTCCCGGGCTCGACGGGCTTGCCACATATGATGTGGTCTGGACCGTCGATCTGACCGACCTTGATGGCCCCGCGGACCTAGCGGATATGCTTGTCGCTCAAGTTGATGTCGATTGCGACGGAATCATGGATGGCACGTGCCAAGGCCACATCACTGAATCCAATGAAGCGAACAATAGCGTTCGCTTGGAGCTAGATTTGGATGTTGACATACCCACAGCGATCTCTGATGGTGCGGAGCTCAGCATTCAGTCGTTTCACGCATTGGAGATATCAAGTACGCCGAGTACATCCCAGATCTGGACGACCATCGTCAATCTCGGCACACAAGACGCCGGCGAGTTCTATGTTGTCTTCTACTACGAAGACAACGCCGGACAACGCGTGGAGCTTCCTGCAGCTCGCGTGCGAGGCTTGGCTGCAGGCGCGGATACGTCTGTTCTGCGACAACTGGATACCTCTCTGCTTGCCAAGGGATTCCACGTCGCAGGCGTAATTGTTGATTTCGACAACGCCGTCGCTGAAACGAACGAGGCCAACAATACGCGAGAGACAGATCTTGTCATCCGCTACCACGATCGACTGATTCAGGTCGCGGCGCTCACCTTCGGGTGGGCGTCGCTTTTGCTTTTTGGTATTCTCCTAGCAGCGGGCAGCCGCCAAGCACAACAGGATGGTTCGTAAGGGAGTGGTTATGCGTCGAATTCTGAGCATCCTCATCATCACGATGGTCGCTGTCGGAGTTGCTGCTGCAACGCCGTTCGTCCATGGACCGTATTCAGGTGCTCCATCAGACGGGTCAGTGGTCATCAGCTGGATGGCGGCTGAACAAGTGCCCGCCCGCATCGAGTACGGACGTCAATCGGAATACGAACAAACCGGGACGTTCTCCTCATGGATTGACTGTGTGCCCGTGGACTCAACAACCACCACGACCGAACATGTGAAGATTGAGGCGTTGGAAGCCAATACCGCATTTGCCTATCGAGTCATTCTCTCAACATCCGAAGGCGATATCGCCAGCGCCGTTGGCTACTTCGTCACAGAGCCCGCTCCTGGCGACACGGTCCAGTTCGCAGTCGTTTCTGACACTCAATGGCAGTGGGAGGGCGAGAACCGGCTCCGGGTCGTAGGGGATGCGGTCGCGGCAGATCCTATGCCATTTGACTTCATCCTCCACGCAGGCGATGTTGTCGAAAGTCCTGTAAGTGTAAATTGGGACCATTGGTTTTTGTCCTTCGAAAACATGCTATTGCGAGCTCCGTTCATCCCCGTTCTGGGCAATCATGAGAAGGGGCATCGTTCCTATTATGACAATTTCGTGCTTCCTCCTGGAGGAGGAAAGGGAGATAAGCGGTGGTGGGCATTGCATTGGGGCGACGTCGTTATCGTCGGGCTGGACACGACCAATCTAAAGGCAGCAGACTATATCGCTGAGCAGGATTGGGCGAGACTGCATCTGTCTGGCACTGAGCCGAATAAGTTCGTCATCTTCCACTACCCGGTCTTCTCGTCGGATGCCTACCATGGGGACGGATACAGCTACGACGCCATCTTCCACCCCATCTTCGTCGAGACAGGCGTAGATATCGTCTTCAATGGACACGCACATAATTACGAGAGAATCGAACGAGACGGCGTCGTCTATCTTGTTGTTGGCGGCGGCGGAGCTGTCCCTCGCGCACTTGCCGATACGCTGGTCAACGGTTCGATTGTGGCGACGTCAGGATACAATTTCTACACCCGAGTCACGGCATCAGTCAGCGAGATCGACGTCGAGATCGTCTCAGTGGCGCTAGCAAGCGATGACGCCTTCGTGCCCACAGATGGCTTTCTGCTCGACGCATTCTCCTTGCCGGAATCGGAACCCTCAACGAACACGAACTGGACATGGATACTGGCGGCACTGCTGGGAGTTGCATTCGCCGGATTGCTGCTTGTTCGCGCACTCAAGTAGTGAGTGCGCGGCAACTGGCAAATCGACGGCGTGCAGGCATACGTAACCCAAAGAGACGCTGTCGCGATGGCGTGCGTTCTAGACCAGCGTGATCTGAGTCACAGGATCGAAAACGTGCAGCGTATTGGCATTGGGCGCCAGGTAGATCTCTGCCCCCACCTCGACCTGCGTATGCGGATCCAGGCTGGCGACGATCTGCACCTCATCGATGTACCCATAGACAAGCAGCGTATGACCGAGATGCTCTTTGACAGCCACGGTGAGGGGGAATGAGTTGTCCGCCGACGGGCAAGGTCCTTCGAGATCCTCAGGGCGCACGCCAATCCGCACGTCACCCACGATGCTAGCCGAGGAACGGCCGCTTGGGAGAGCTATGCGGAATGAGGAACCCGTCAGGATTGTTTGTCCGTTCTCAAAAGCCGCAGTTGCCCCAACAAAATTCATCGCCGGGCTACCGATGAATCCAGCAACAAAGAGATTGCTGGGCATGGAGTAGGTCTCCTGTGGCGAGGCATACTGGTTGATAATGCCGTCTTTCATGACTGCGATTTTGTCTCCCAGTGTCATGGCCTCTACCTGGTCGTGAGTGACATAAATAGTGGTCGTCTTGAGTCGGCTATGAAGTTCCTCCAGCTCCGTGCGCATCTGCACGCGCAGCTTGGCATCCAGATTTGACAGCGGTTCATCAAACAAGAAAACCTTGGGGTCGCGCACGATGGCACGCCCTACGGCAACCCGTTGTCGCTGACCGCCCGACAATTCACGAGGTTTGCTCTTCAGCTTCTCCTCAATGCCTAGCAGAGCGGCAGCGTCGTGAACACGCTTTTCGATTTCCGCTTTGGGAGTCTTTCGCAGCTTGAGGCCGAACGCCATGTTATTGTAGACATCCATATGCGGATACAAGGCATAGTTTTGGAAGACCATGGCAATATCTCGGTCCTTCGGCGGGACCTTGTTGACAACACGGTCGCCGATTCGAATCTCGCCTTCGGTCTCCGTTTCCAATCCAGCAATCATCCGCAGCGTTGTCGTCTTACCGCAACCAGAAGGGCCAACGAGAACTGTGAATTTCCCATCCTCAATGACCATCGACAAATTGTCCACAGCTGTGAAGTCACCGAATTTCTTGGTAATGTTCGTCAGGGTTACTTCCGCCATAAGACCTCCAGTTCATTCGTGACGTCTAGAATACATGGAATCGGTATGACAGGCAACTCCAGACATGGGAGTTTTGTGGATTTTTGTGCACGAGCATGAACCCAGTGTATACTGTCCATCCACGTAAGTGACAAGGAGGATCGTTGGCAACCATTCGATCATCGCGATACTACTTGCTCAAGGTCATCGCCGTGCGAACCGTACTTTACATTCTCCTCTTCTCAGGAGCTGCGTTTATGCTCCTTCCTTTCTTTTGGATGGTCACGACGTCATTCAAAAGCTCTTTTGAGGTCATGCAAATGCCACCTCAATGGATTCCAAGCACCTGGTTGTGGTCGAACTACGCCAAGGCTTGGAGCGTAGCGCCGTTTGCTCAGTATTTTTTCAATAGCTTCTTCATGGCCATCACCACGACAGTCGGCGAAGTCATCACCACCGTCATGGCCGCTTATGCATTCGCTAAGATGAAGTTCTTTGGCAAGGGTGCCCTGTTCGCGGTCCTGCTCGCTACGCTGATGATCCCTGGACAGATGCTTCTCATACCCAATTACGTGACCATCAATCGTCTTGGTTGGTTTGACAAATACGAAGCACTGATTATTCCTTGGCTGGCTTCGGTATTCGGCATCTTCCTCTTGCGCCAATTCTTCCGCTCCATTCCCGATGAGTTGATGGATGCTGCACGGATCGACGGATGCTCAAGATTTCGTTTCTTGTGGCGCATCGTCGTGCCCTTGTCTAAACCGGCCATCATGACTGTCGCGTTGCTGAAGTTCCTCGGAAGCTGGAATTCGTTCCAATGGGTGCTGTTGATGACCAATCGCGAATCCATGCGAACGGTCCCCGTAGGATTGATGAGTTTTCGATCTGAAGTCGGGACGGCCTATGAGCTCCTTATGGCTGCGGCTGTTCTCGCCATTATCCCGGTGCTTGTTCTGTTCTTCTTCACGCAGAAGCAATTCATCCAAGGTGTGGCGAGAACGGGTATTAAATAGCGGGAGTTTGAAAACGAAGGGCGGTCGGCCTGTGGCTGATCAAAAACGTACTATCAGGTAACAAGGAGGCAACACATGCTGCGAAAGGGAATCTTGCTCGGTCTCATTGGTCTCTTGCTAGCGGGCGTTGGCGCGTTCGCGCAGGAACCCGTCACGATCGAGTTCTGGCATTCCATGAGTTCCGGCCATCAGCCGCATCTTGTGGCACTGGTTGACAAGTTCATGGCGGAGTATCCGTACATTACCGTCAATCTGACCTATCAGGGTGGCTACGGCGACACTGAGGACAAGGTTGAGGCATCTGTCGTCGCAGGTACACCCCCGACGATGGTTCAGCTCTACGAAAACGTCATCACGCCTCTCGTCGAGGTCCTCTATCCCATCGGCCCTCACATGACTGCGGAAGAACAAGCCGACATTCTTGACGGACTTGTCGAGAACAACACGTTTGATGGCGTCCTCGTTTCAGTACCGTGGAACAAGTCCATTATGGTTCTGTACTATCGACCCGACCTTGTTCCGACGCCGCCGACGACGTGGGAAGAGTTTCTTGCTGTGTCCGCCGCACTCACCGTTGATGTCGACGGAGATGGCGTGATTGATCGATACGGAACCGGCCTGCGACCTTACAACCCGGAACTGTATCTCAACTATCTCGTCCAAAACGGTGGCACCATCCTCAACGATGACTGGTCAGCTGTTACGATCGGAGACCAGCCGGGTCTTGAAGCGATGCAGTATGCTGAGAGCCTCGTGCCTTACTCCTACATCAGCTCTGGCTACTTGAGCGACGTTATCGGGCAGGATCTGCTCGCCATGTTCGTCGACACATCTGCTGGCTACTACTACAACGTGAAAGCAGCGACTGACAATGGCCTTCCGTTGACAGTTGCCGTCGTTCCCGCCGGCCCAGTCAATGCCAAGTCAGCCATCCAAGGTACCAACCTTGTCGTATTCGACATGGGACAGACCCAGGCACAGAAAGACGCCGGCGTGCTGCTGGCCAAGTTCCTCATCCGCCCAGAGAACACCGTTGCATGGTCTCTCCGCGGTGGCTATTTGCCAGTCGTCAAGTCGGCCTACGAGACGCAAGAGTGGCTCGACTATCTCGCTGCCAATCCTGACTACGTCGTTATGTCCGAGGCAATGGTCGATGGTTTCGCACAGATTCTTCATCCCAACTACGGGCTGATGCGCGGCGTCATTGGAAGCGCGTTTGAGGAAGTTATCCTTGGTGCATCAACAGCCGCCGAGGCCATGGCGAATCTCGTGCTTGACCTGACCGACCTGCTCGACGAGTAACGCAAATACATAACGGAGGCGCTGGTCCTTCAAGGACCAGCCCTCCTTCTTTACTCTCGCAAAGACGAGGAGAATTGAGATGAAGCGAAAATTGCGCATCCCGGATCAATGGAAGGAACGCGCGTTCTGGCTAGAGTCGGGCCAGGCGTATCTGTACTTGCTCCCTGCGTTTGCGATTCTCGCCGTGTTTACGTTCTATCCGTTCTTCTCGGCATTTCGCCTCAGCCTATACAAATGGAGTGCCATTCACCCGCCGGGAGCCTACATCGGGTTGACCAATTACACCAAGATTTTCGCGGACAGGCACTTCTGGAACGCTGTTTGGAACACGTTCTACTACGTTGCCGTCAGCGTTCCTGTGACCTTGTTCGTGGCACTATTGGTCGCCAATCTGCTGAATAAGCCATTGCGAATGCGCGCGTTTGCCCGCACATCGTTCTTCTTGGCCTACATTACACCGCTGGTCGCGGTAGCGATGGTGTGGAGCTGGATGTACGACTGGCGCTACGGTTTGCTCAACTACTTGCTCGGTTTTCTTGGCATCAATCTCATTAACTGGTTGATGGATCCCAAGTTTGCCATGCTGGCAGTGATCATCATGAGTGTTTGGCGATTCGTGGGATACCAAGCGATTATTCTTCTGGCCGGTCTTCAGAACATTGACCAGATGTATTATGATGCCGCCAAAGTGGATGGCGCATCGGGGTTCCGTGTCTGGTGGAATGTGACGATACCGCTCTTGACGCCACAGATCTTCTTCGTCTTCATCATGTCGATGATCGGCTCATTCAAGGTCTTCACTGAGATCTACGTGCTATTCAGCGGGCAACCTGGCCCGCTCAAGAGCGCTGAGACGTTGGTGTACTACATCCTCAGAGTGGGACGATTTGAAGGCAATTTGCTCGGGCGTGCAGCAGCGGCATCGGTGTTCCTATTCGGCGTCATCTTCTTGTTCACCCTGATCCAGCTGTTCGTCACGCAGCGAAAGGTTCACTATCAGTAGGCGGTGAGCGATGCAGCGTTCCCGTGCAGTGACGGTTTTCATTATCCTGCTTGTCTGCGCAATGACGGCGTTCAGTCAAGTACCTGACGTTGCCTTCGCCACGCGCGAGGGCCACGTTCTGCGCATCCTAGACGGGGACACCATCGAGCTACGCGACGGTGAAACGGTCCGTTTGCTCGGTATCGATACGCCAGAAATGGGCATGCCCTACGCCATGGATGCCAAGCTGTTCACCATCGAACTTCTATCCCGCCGGGATGTGCGCCTCGAGATCGACACACAGGAACGGGATGTGTACGGTCGCCTGCTTGCTCACGTCTATGTAGAACAGGAAGGCGGCTGGATTCACGTCAACACCGAACTCGTTCGAGCCGGACTGGCGAAGCTGCTGTTCATTCCGCCAAACGCGCGCTATTACGGCTACTTTCAAGATGCACTCAATGATGCTCTGCTTCATCGCCGTGGCATGTTTGAAGCCATATCCGGCGACGGCGTTATGTCTGTCGAAGAACTCGAATGCAGCTTGGTCGAATGCGTCACCGAAGTTGTTACCGTGCGATTCGTTGTCAGCGAAACATCGACAGAGCGCAAGAACATCCGCCTTGGCACGTCTGAGGGTGAATACGGCTTCCACGTGCTGATACCGCTTGACTCCGAAGCGGCCCAATATCTTCCGCCGGTTGAGGAATTGGTAGGGCAGATCGTCGAAGTTACCGGCGTCTTGGAGTGTTCCTTCCGCGACGGCCCAAGCATCACTGTTGATTCGCCCGATCAAATCACTTGCGCGATCGAAGCGGTCTCCGACTAGTTCCGCATCACAAGACATTCACACATCACAGGCGTCCTTTCAGCTCGGCTGTGCGCCGACAGGAATCATCAAGTATTGCTAAGAATGAAGGTTTTTTTGGGGGATCCGCGATTTCAGTAGCTGCAGGCACTGGGGGTGATCAAGATCCAGACGTGGACAGTGCCATGCGACAAACGAAGTCATGATTGCGAAGCTATCTGGTCCAAGATGCGATCATTCTCAGTTCGGCAGCAATCGTGTCCGTTTGCTGTAGCTCCTAGAAGAGCTATACCTTCTTCTTGCGAGATCGGGCAACAAGAACAAGAACTCCCGCAGCAATCAATCCCGCCGCGCCGGCAATGATCCAGATCATGGTTGAAGATGAGCCAGCACCTGACGCTTCGTCGTCGACGAGATCGGTCACGTTTGTGAAAC
>JAHITR010000213.1 GCA_018817505.1 Candidatus Bipolaricaulota bacterium
CCGAGAAGGTAAGAGCAAGGCACGGAAAACTCCTCGCCGCTCTTGAACCGGCCATCGTGATGAATCGCTTCCGTGCCTTTGGCGGCATCGACTGCCACAGCATCTTCGGCGAAATCCTTTCTACGGTGCGGGGAATGTCTCCGGCCATCGCGGTTCCCTCACTCGCATCGCCGCTCGCAGGTTGGGACCTCATTGACGCCGCTTACCTCGAGACGATTTCGCCGCTTCGCCCCGAAGAGGTCGTCCGATACTTCGATGGCGCAACACCCACTTGGCGCCACGCGACGTGCGCTGACATCCCGAGCCGGGCTGCCGTAGCAGAAATTGGCCGGTGCCTAGCGGACGCCCAAGGCTCCAAGGACGACTGCTCGCTTCAACTCATCCGCGCCGCTGGAGGCGAAGGCAAGACCACGCTTCTCCTGCAAGCCGCTGCAGCAGCTGCGAAGAGCGGAGGCTGGAATGTCCTTTGGCGACCCGCTCCCCGTGTTGGCTTGCCCCCGGAGCACATCAGCGCTCTGGACCCGGCCGAGCACTGGCTCATCGTCGCCGACGATGCCGAGAATCTCGTGCGCGACCTCAGCGAAGCGGCTCGTCTTCTTCACGCAGCCGGACGTTCACACGTTCATTTTCTTTTGGCCGCACGCGACGCCGACTGGCTCCACGTCCACGGTGACTGGCAGTCTTGGGGCACATTGCTGAAGCGGCATCCCGACATTCTTCTTCGCGAACTGCGAGACGACGACGCGAATATGCTAGTCGAAGCGTGGCAGAAATACGGCAACGATGGATTGCGTGAACTCGCTTCCCTGCCGAGCACGGGCAAGCAGGTCGCCGCTCTCCTCGATGCCGTGCATGGAGCCGCCGCCGCCCGTGACGAAGGCTCGTTCTTCGGCGGATTGCTCGCCGTGCGATTCGGACCAGACGGATTGAGAAATCACGTCGTCGCTTTGCTTACCCGGTTGAAGGCAGCGCGAATTGAGGACAACGATCGAAATCTTTTTGACGCCCTCCTTCACGTCGCCGCCTGTCATGCGGTCGGTATTTCGGGACTCGATGAAAGAGTCCTCGCAGACTTGGTCGGCGTGGACCAGGATTGGGTGCAAACGCTCGTCGTGAACCCACTCGGCGAAGAAGCCGCAGCCGTCCGAAGTGCGAGGCATGTGCTGACCCGCCACAGCAAAGTAGCCGCAGCTATCCTGGTCGCCGCCGAACAAAATCTCGGTGCGGATATCGCGGAAGTCTGGGGCGCTATCGTGAGGCAGACCGTGCAAACGAGTCGGAACGGCGGAGTCAGTTATCAAACCCATTCGAAGATTATCCACGCCGGCCCACGGCTACAGCGCGAACTGCCGCCCCAGTTCACCGAGCAACGTCGAAAGGAAATCGCAATTGTAGTTGCAGAGGTATCCGGGATGGCCTTACCCGAGCGACTTGACTGCATCGTTGACCTCGGTAAGACCTACCGAAACGCGGGCGACTTCGCTGCCGCCGTCCAAGTGTTCCGGAACAATTTGCCCGCCGCGCCAAACAAGGTCGATTTCGCTGAAGTCATCCGCGGCTACTGGTATGAGTGGGGTGTCGCCGAAGGCTCGGCTGGGGATGATGCGTCGCACCGAGCCGTTGATGCGTGGCTCCAAGGCTTGTCGCTTTCCGATCACCTGAAGACGGCGCCAATCACTTCCGTGCAAGCCAAGTTAACTTGTGCGGGCCTCGGAGTTGCGTTCGGCAAACTCGCCGAACCTCGTCCAGATTGTCCGTTTGCCCGCGCGCTCCGTTCCGCAGCGTATCTTGGTCGGCTTACCACGTCCGACCCGAAAGCCCTCGGCTATTTCAATAAGAATGACCTCGCTGCCGATAGAATTGATACGCCTCAACCGAAGAACAGCGAAGAAGCGATTGGCTGGCTGACGACCGCCGTAGCACAAGCGGGCCACGAACTCCAGGATCCGCTCCTGAAAGGGCTGCTCAAACCTGAAGACGTCTCCTTCAACATGCTCCGCGAGTTCTTCAATGCCATGCAACCAGCCCCAGCTCGCAGCAGAAGAAATACATCACCGTCGGCCCCTTCCGCAGAGAGTGCGAAGCTGCTCGGACTGCGCAATGACCTTGAGGAGAGTATCAATGCAGGCGTCGAGAGAGTGCTGACGCAGGCATGGCAATCCGTCCCTGCCGATACGGCAGAAGAGGACCGTTTCAAAATCGCTCGACGCAACGCTGCACAAGAAATCACAAGACTCTCCCCGCGTATCAGACGACAAGTCGGTGCGTACTTCCATACCCAGAAGTGGGAGCCACTAAAGGCAAGCACTCCAAGGGATCAAGGGGGCAGCGTTGATTGAAGAATGGATAGATTCATTATACGCACATACCGATCAACTTAACGTGCCTAACCGGAAGCTGGAGGCGACGCTTGTCAGCGCGCCTCAGCTTTCACGTTATGCTGCAAGGGAGCGTGTCGACACATGCTAACCAGACGATGTGTGAATCCATCGACTAACATCGATGGTAGGGGCTAGAACGCAAGCATGGAATTCAAAGAACGTACTCGAATGGCAATCGCGGACATGATATGCGGAAATTTCAATCAGGAGGAGAGCTTCTTCGGTTATCGCAGTAGTAGCTATCTGACGCAGTTCTTTCGGGACTGCGATTCTGATTATGTCCATGACGGCTCTACGCGTAACTACTGGGTCGCCAATACGCTTCAGCAGATCCTGGCAGAGCCCCATCCAAACGCGCAGACACCGCCAGCGACATTCTTGCGCGTAATACAGACCTTGATGGATCCAGGCGATGCGCTTAACGAGGGAAGTCATAGACCGGGGGCTCTGGCTCTACTCAATGGCCAATTGGCGCGCGAAGGTTACGAGGCCTTCTATGCTGAAGATAGACAGTGCTATCTGCGGCACATTGCGACAAGAACCATTGTATCGTCGACGGCAAACCCACACCGCCCAGTCTCGGCCTCCGAGCTGAGAAGAAGGGAACAGCTCCTCTCCTACCTGGACACAGCAACCGAGGATGAACTTGTCGAAGAAGTCCTGCTACCTCTGTTCCGACAACTGGGGTTCCACCGCATCACTGCCACCGGACACAAAGATAAGGCACTGGAGTACGGCAAGGACATCTGGATGAGATTCACTCTCCCGACGCAGCACGTTCTCTACTTCGGCATCCAAGCGAAGATAGGCAAGCTTGATTCCTCGGGGGTAGGCAAGAAGGGTAGTGCCAATGTTGCCGAGATCCACAATCAGGTCATGATGATGCTGGGGCACGAGATCTTCGACCCCGAGATTGGGAAGCGGGTCCTCGTGGATCACGCGTTCATCGTGGCTGGGGGGGAGATCACCAAAGCCGCGCGAAACTGGCTTGGTAACAAGCTCGATGCCTCCAAACGCAGTCAGATTCTCTTCATGGATAGGGACGATATTCTGAATCTTCACGTCGTTACAAACCTGCCGCTCCCCAAGGGAGCGATGCCAGAAACGCCCGTTGCTAAACCAGATGAAGTGCCTTTCTGATTGATCTGGATCATCTTCAGGGTCAGACTCTGCCTTTTGCATCATTTGCATCTTCGGGGTCAGACCCTGCCTTTTGCATCCTTCGCTGACACCGATATCCAATTCTCATGGCTCGCCCTCTGGGGACCAAGTTCGAAGATCTGCCTTTGGCCACTCGATCGATCAGGGATTCGCGGCTACGTCTTGCCGCTACACCCATTACTGACAAGGCTTTGTGGTGCGCATCAGAGATGAGGGAGGGGAGATAAGGTATGTGTCCCTCTAATTCCTCTAGGCGGAAAGAAAAGGAAGTCAGAACGGGTCAAGACTGCGATTAGGATCGTTAGTCGCCAGGGTCAGAGCTTCATTCTTAGGATTCTCTCCTCTGTGTGGGCCCTGCAATACGACACTGAGACTCCTGTGTTCAGACTCAACCCTTGTATCGTGCATAGCACCCAAAGCCGGGTGTACCACCGCAGCATGAATCTCTGCTCCTTTCCGCCTGTTCTGCAATTCGCAAGTGGCCCAACGGATTCTGGACCAGGGATTCACGCTTGATGGTTTGACAGTCTTCGTCGTCTTCGGGGTCAGACCCTGCCTTTTGCATCCTTCGCTGACACCGACATCAAGTTCCCATGGCCCTCTCTTTCGGGACTGAGTTCGCGGACCTGCCTTCGGCCATTCAAGCGATTCGGGATTCGAGGCTGCGTCTTGCCGCTACACCCATTACCAGCTTGCCGAGAATCGGCTCGGAGTAGGTGGCAGGTCTTGTAATTCGACATCCACACGGACTTGTCTGCTTAGGCTGATGGGGAAGTCGGGCGTCCCAGTTTGAGAAGCACTTCCACCCCCTCACCCAGGAACCCGAACGAACCCGAACGAACCCGAACGAACCCGAACGAATCCGAAGGATTCGCGTTCGCTGGAGTTCCCATCCTCTCCCACCACCGGGGGAGAGGGGGCGACTAGGTTCAGATTTTGATTCTTAAGGTGCTTATCCCATTGGGCACGGCGGGCGAATCGCTAGGTGCCAAGCAGCATCGCGTAACACCATCTACAACACCATTCGCAGTTTGTCACTGACGGTGGCAGGGATTGACCATGCGAATATACACACTAGATAGTAATATATAGGTCAGGAGGTCTACGTGTCTTACTTTCTCGATGTACTTAGTGTGAACGGCGTATTCGCTTTGCGTTTGGTGGTCGCGATGCTTCTGGGAGGTCTCATCGGTGCGGAGCGTCAAACCAGAGGCCGGGCGGCCGGTCTCCGAACCAACATTCTGGTGTGCCTCGGTTCAGCAGCAATCATCATCGCATTCCAGAAATTCTCGATGGAGTTGAATGTGGGGGCAGAGTCGATTGTGCGCATGGATCCGGCCCGCGTAGCTGCAGGAGTGATTACGGGCATAGGCTTCCTGGGCGCAGGAACGATTATCAAAACCACCGAATTCGTTCGTGGATTGACCACTGCGGCATCCATTTGGGTCGTATCCGCCATCGGCGTCACGGTTGGGCTTGGTGAATACGCAATCGCCACAGTCTCGGCACTGCTTGTGCTTATCGCACTGTATGCCCTGCACCGTCTTCCGATTAAGGGGGACCTCTACATGTCACTGCATTTGAGTTGGACTGGCGACTTCGCTCTTCTTCATGAAATGACAGATCGGCTACAGGAAGCGCGGATTCAGATCAAGGGCAGAGACGTGATGCGCCAGCCAAATTCAGGAAAGAGTCACGCCGTTCTTGCGCTGCGCATGCGCAAAGAAGAATACGTCAGAGGGATTCTCGAACATCTTCAGGAGGACACTCGCTTCGACGAGATCCACTGGAGCTAGCGGACTGATAATGGCCCAGGGGGACGTCCTGTTATTTGGTGTGGCTTCTTGATTAGTGACGCGCAGCAGCTGGGGATACGGATATCGAACGAAGTTCGGAATTGGCGCTAAATTGCGGTCAGATCTTGATTCTTGGGGTTTCCCGAACCTGTGTCCGTATCTCAGATTCGAGGGTACCCGCCATAAGCTACTGGCTACAAGCTACTGGCTACAAGCTACTGGCTACAAGCTACACGCGCATTTTCGATGCTGCCCTTGTCTGCCTCGCTTCCAATCCGTAGACTGCCCTGCGACAATATCCATGTCAATAGGTGGATAAAAAAGGAATCAGGTGATACAAACGCAATTCGGGTCCTATCTTCTTCGAGTTAAGTATTGTGTCCCCGGAACACCGCAAAAGTGCAGATCGTTGAACTCTTTGAGCGGGCATCTCGGCCCGGCGGCGGACGCAATGTGATTCAGGAGGTCTAGTAATGCTTGAGCAGAGACTCGTAGGCAGTGCAATGAATCCGCACCATCCAACAGAGGCATGAAGCCGGCATGCGCAGCTGGGAGCAGTTGATATGAGCGCACGGCGTCTTCAGGGTCAGACCCTGCCTTTTGCATCCTTCGCTGACACCAACACCAAATTCCCATGGCTCGTCCTCTTGGGACTGAGTTCGGTTGTCTGCCTTCGGCCATTCGATCGATCAGGGATTCGCGGCTACGTCTTGCCGCTACGCCCATTACTGACTAGGCTTTGTGGTGCGCATCAGAGATGAGGGAGGGGAGATAAGGTACGTGTCCCTCTAATTCCTCTAGACGGAAAGAAAAGGAAGTCAGAACGGGTCAAGACTGCGATTAGGATCGTTAGCGGCTGGTGGTGATGGCTTGCACTTTTGCACACGAATCGCTGTTCGCATAAGTTGATGACAGAAAGGATGGAATAACCATGATTTTGGACGTGCTTGAGAATGCACACCGTTATCTGCCCCTGAACAAGGGATTCGCAGAGGCATTCAAGTTCCTCATGCGCTCGGACCTGAAGCAACTGCCAGTGGACAAGTATGAGATAGACGGTGATCGCGTCTATGCGATGGTGGCCAAGGCTCCTGGTCGCAAGAAAGAGGATGCCCTACTAGAAACGCATGAGAAGTACATCGATATCCAATTGGTCCTGGCCGGAACCGATGATATGGGATGGAAGCCCAAGTCATCATGTAAACAGCCCTCCGGAAAATACAATCAAGAAACTGATGCTCAGTTGTTCTCAGACGAACCAGATGCCTGGCTGTCAACTGAATGTGGAGCGTTTGCGATCTTCTTCCCGGAAGATGCACATATGCCACAGATCTCGTCAGGACAGCTCCACAGAGTCATTGTCAAGGTCGCAGTGGACCAAAAACTAACAAGGCGAAGTACCGAAATAGGCCGACCGTGAGGGCTCGGCGGCTGATTTCAAACGCTAGGTAGAGCGGGATTCACGGGACCGAACCCCTCATTCCGAAGGAACAGCGATTTGTGCCATTCCGAATTATCGGGGTCGGACCTTGTCTTGTGCTGCAAGATACAATGGTAGACCCCGACGTTGATTCGATCCCTTATTCCCTGCTGTCGAGATGTGTCAATACGAGTTGGCAAGAACGAGCACACAGGATAACCTATGCAGAAGGAAGCAAACGAATGCTCAAACGTGAGAAAGTGGAACGCGACGGGGACGTGGGTTCATCCAATTGAGCATGGAGAAAGGAGGAACGGAATGAACGAGCATACGCGGAGACTGTGGGTTGTGTTGGAGACTTTCCTGTTTGTAGTGGCGTCGGTATTGATGTGTGCGGCGGCAACTAGTACACATGAGTGGCCGGATCCAATTCACATTGGGGATGATGCGGTGTTTCATCCGCCCTGCATGACCTCGCCGCCAGATTTGCTGGGGGCGGTGTGGACCGGTGAATTTGATTTGACGACAATCCCGACTGCGGCGACGTTGGTCCTGCTAACGTGCGAAGTGAGTAGCGGGTATGCCGATCGCAACACGGTAACGGTGAATGGTACATTGATAGGTAGTCTGAGGGAAGACGAAACAGGCTGGTATGAAGATCAATTCACAATTCCTGCCTCGGTATTTGTAGTAGGAAAGAATACGCTTAGCATTACGTCCGCAAGCAAGGCAGGCGGATATCGAGATGACTCCGTGCTGAAGGAGATTGAGCTGTTGCTGGAATCTGGAACGGGCACGGAGGCTTCCAGGAGCTTCAGTACATCATGCTATGCCGCAGGGATTGGTATCACGGTGAAGTTGCATGTAGTCCCTCTACCAGGGACATTGAATTACTTAGTTGCGGACAAGCCGCCGACTGGATGGATAGCGTCCAATTTCGGAGCAGGAGGAGCATTTGACGCGATTCATGGGGAAGTCAAGTTTGGACCATATTCCGACAGCAATGCGCGAGATCTGGTCTATGATCTGACTCCACCAGCAATGGCGAGCGGTGATGTGACCTTCACCGGGAGATTGTTTGTCGATGCGACAGTTGCGAGCATCGTCGAACAGGCAATACTGCCATTCTGTTCGCCGCAGTATCATCCAGCTGATACTGACTTCAATTTTGAGCTGTCGGGTTCTGAAGTGGCAAGATATGGGGTCGCTTTGTTAACGCCATCTCCTTGGCCAGTACCCCCAAATCCCATCCTGACCACCTATTTCGTCACCGCCGGATTTCTTTGGAGGAGCGGAGAAGCGTACAAGTACGACCCCAGTGCCGGCGATCCACCCAAATGTTGGGTGCCAGCAAACTAGCGGTTGAAGAGCGATCGGGAAGTATGCGTGATCCTCACTCACAGAAATAGATGACTAGGTAGCGTCCCCGCCAGCTCATCTGACTTACAGTCCATTCAGCTCCGGGGTCAGACCCTGCCTTTTGCATCCTTCGCTGACACCGACATCCAATTCGTTTTCGGGGTCAGACCCTGTATCGTGCATTGGTTCCGGGGCGTTCTCAGGGTCAGACCCTGCCTCTTGCATCGCTCGCGATACATTGATATCGAATTTCCAAGCTGATTCGGGGGACACGTACCCTAATTCACAAGACTCCACGCACTACAGACTAATTGTCTGAGCCGCCTCCAATCTGTAGACTGCATGGCGACAATATCCATGTCAATAGGCGGAACGAAAAGGAAGCAAGAACGGTGACTCGGGCCTTCGGATTCGAGGCCACACACCCTGATTCGCGGAAGCCACATCACCTAGCTCTCCTTCAGTTGCACAGATACTCCCTGCTCACTACGCTTGGGCCAGATCTCACTTGTGAAAGGATGCTTGCATGAATGAATCGGTTCTACGACCGGCGTTTAAAATGGTCAATGCCTATCTGGTTTGAGCTGGCGACGGATTCATCCTCATGGTACACATCCTCCTAGGGCAGTACACACGTCCCAGTTGACGGTAGCCGCGATCTTCGATACATTCGTCACGAGATGTGGACAAGACACACAACTGGCGCTATTGTATACATGTGAACAAGGAGGATGGCGATGAGTAGTGCGACAGTGACTGGAAGAGTACCAGCAAGTCTGCGTTCGCAGATTGACGAGATCGCAATGGCTGAGAAGCGGACAGTTAGCAATGTAGTCGAGATGGCTCTTGAAAGCTTCGTGCGCCAGTACACAGAACTTCATCCACAGTTCAAGGCAGACCTAATCGATGGCTTGGCACAGTTGGATGCTGGAGACGTCGTGCCCTACGAGAGAGGTTAGCAAGTCGTGCCCTACACGCCGCAAGCAACCAGGAACTTCTACAACATAAAGAAGAAGCTTCCGCCAACGCTTAGGGCAGAAATCGACAAACAGGTTGATATGCTGTGTTCTGATCCAAGGGTCGGAACACAAAAAGTTGGAGATCTGCGGCCTGTATGGGTCCACAAATTCAGCATTGTCGGTCAGCAGTATCTGCTCGGATATTGCTTCGACGACAACACAATGATGCTTACTCTGCTTGCCGTAGGCGGGCATGAGAATTTCTACCGAGACCTCAAGAAGTACCTCAAGTCGTAGGGCAACAAACGGTCATCCTAGTGTTCGCGGGGCACATACCCTAATTCGCAAGAATCGGGGCTTCACACCATTTTGCAAAAAAACAGCGGGTTGTGCTATTCCGCAGGAACAGCGGGTTGTGCTATTCCGCAGGAACAGCGATTTGTGCTAGTTCGCGCGAACCGCATTACTTGATGCCCCCTTAGTTGCGCAGATCCTCGTTGCTCACTACGCTTGAGCCAGATCTGGGTTGTGAAAGGATTCTTGTATGAATGAACCGGTTCTACGACTTGCGTTTCCAATGGTCAATGCCTATCTGGTTCGAGCAGGTGACGGATTTATCCTCATTGATACGGGCTTTCGATCGAATCGTAAGGCTCTTGACGCCGCGCTGACGGGCGCCGGATGTGGCGTCGGCGATTTGAAGCTGATTCTGATCACCCATGGCGATGCCGATCATTCAAGCAA
>JAHITR010000214.1 GCA_018817505.1 Candidatus Bipolaricaulota bacterium
GGCGATGGGCCCAAGGGGCAGAGTGCCGCCGACTTCGAAGGTTGTCGTGTTTGTGCTAAAGCGACCCATGAAGGTGAGTCGCGTTTGCCCAAATCGGAGCTCTGCGGACGCCTCCAGTCCGACGCCCGTATTGTCGAATTGGCCAATAGCGCTTGCGTCAAAGCCTTCCCAGCCTAGCGTTGCGCCGGCCGTCGCATTCAGGCCGAGCCCTCCGTCGTAACCGGCGCTTGCGATGAGATTTGCCGGTCCCAATTGCAGGCCGCAACCTCCGCCTACATTCACTTGTCCGCCAGTCATGCCTGCGCTTCCTGACAAGGACAATCCACCCAATCCCATGTTGGCGCCGAGGGATGCTTGGGAGAGCGTCCCCCCAGCCATAGCGAGGTTTGCAGACAGCCCAAACCCTTCGAATTCCGTGCTTCCACTAAGCGTGATAGCGGAATTGGCACCAGCTAGTCGGGCATTTGCTGTGAACTGAAAGGCGTCCAATCCTCCCCAGCCACGTAAGTCAATCACGGGCGTGGTGCTGGGGCGCCAGGAGACATCGCCGGCTACGCCGAATCCGAGTAGCTTGGTTTGGATTCCGCCTTGGATCTCAAGGCCGTTCATTCCATAGCCAACGTCGGCGGTGAGCGATGCATCGCCCAGGGTTAGGGCCATGCGGGTGCCTGCTGAGGCCCAGAAGGCGCCATTTGCACTCGTCCCTGCGATGCCATAAAGGGTGAGATTGAGGTTTGACGGAGCTGCTTTGGTTTCGGAATCGACAACTCCTTCATAGACCACATCAAAACCTTGATCTTGGGCTAGGCCGCCCAAGGAAAGGGAGAGGATCACGAACAGTCCCCATCCGAGTCTCTGTGTTATCGAATGTTTGAGCATCAGGCTCCCTCCCTAGAATGAGTACTTGAGTTGACGAACCACACGAACCCGCTCACCGATGATGCGCGCGATCACATCATCTACAACGCCAGAACTTGCTCCTGGAATGTGGAGGAACACCTTTCCCATGGCATTGGTCATTGCAGTTGTAGAGGTGGTATATCCATCCGTCCCCTGCATGGAGATCTCGAGCAGGACCCCCGCTTCGGGAGGGAAGATTTGAGCGGTAACAATTACGCTTTGGAATGGCCCCGGACTGGCAGGCGAGGCCCAAACCATCAGACTGTGGATGATCGGAAGGTTTGATTCGTCATCGCCTTCATTCTCAGTCGCATCCAGCCCTCCCCCCGACGAATCTCCTTCACCAGGTGGAAGATTAAATGTAACGGAGGCAGATTCCATGGTGATGGTTCCGCTCTTGGTATAGCCCTTGTGATTGAACGCACCTGCAGTCATCGTCAGCGTGTCGCCGACATACAATCCGGTGATCGTAAATCGGCCCCCTTCTGTGAAGATGAGGGTGTCGAATGGTTGTGCTACCCGGACGGTCGATCCGTCTAGCAGGCCCTTGGTTTCGGCGTCTACAACTCGCCCAGTGACCGTGGCTTCGAGCGGAGCGATGCGGATGCTTTGGCTCCCGCCGTAGCTCCCACCGAGGGAGGCGAGCGTGAACGTGCCCGGCGCGTACCCAGATTTGGTCACGCTGCCGAACATTGCTGGCAGCGGCCCAGAGCCAACATTAATCTGGAAGACGAATTGACCACTGGAACTAGTGGTTGTTGAGAGGGTGCCTCCCGGGGCATCGATCTCCACGGTTGCTCCTTCAAGGGGATTCCCACGACGTTCGTCGTACACGACTCCCCGTATGGTGATGATCTCCTTGTTGTTGAGTGTCAGAAACGCACTGGCTGTAGAGGGGAAGTACTGCGTTCCGTTCGGACTCGTTGTACTCGTCATCCGCGCAGTCCACGTCTCTGTCAGCGAGGCGGCACTTCCGAGGATCGACTTTTCGACGACGGTCGAAACTGCGGCGATCCCGTCAGAACCCGTTGTTCCTGAGAGCCTCGCACCATCCGCTCGAACGAACTCAATGGGCATACCTGCGATTCCGTTGCCAGAGGTATCGGCCAACTTTGCGCGGAACGTAATCAAGATCCGCGCTGGAGGATCCTCTGACCACGTATCGACTACATCTGGCGACACAGACAGACTCATGTTGGTGATCGCGGCAACCGTGAACGTGATGGCAGATGTCGCCAAATCGAACGCGTCTCCGCCGAACGTCGCTTCAACCTTGATCTTATCGCCGTTGTTGGTGAAGAAGTACGGCGTAGACGCGGTGAGTACAACGCTTAGCCCGGATGAGATGGTTGATGAGGAAAGATCGCCAGGGCCAACGGCTGTAAGTGCCAGTTGGGCCTCGATCGCTGCGATATTGGTGGCTGACGGACGATTCTCTACGGGCACGACACGGCCGCTTATCGTGACACTTTGCCCCTCAGCAATCAGTGCTCCAGGAGAGGTGAATTCGAATCGATACATGGGGCGGACGTCATTTCGATCGTACCAATCGGCGGTTCGGCGATTCACTTCAGCCTGTAGCTCTGCTTCACTGATTTGGGGCAGCCCTTGTCTGGTGATGAGATACTTGAATGCGCTGGCAACTGTGGCGGCATCACCCTGCAATTGATGCTTCTTGGCCCAGTAGGAGAATCCAAACTGGATGCGGTCTCGATACCGACTTGCTGTATCTGGATCCGCAGCAGGGGGATTCCACGCGGTCGGATCTTTTGGAAGCGCACGAGCCTCTCGTACGGCGATCTCGTCAGCCATCGCCTTGAGCAAATACTCGTATTCCTTGCCGTGAAGTTTCCCCTGTTCTTGAGCGTACTCGTAGGCGAAGTCGTGTTTCATGGCGACTGCATCGAGGGCATCGACAGGTTGTCGATTGCCAGGCTGACCGCCCTCGTTGGTGCCGCCCCACCAGCCGGGGCCATACCAGTTGCCATAATGGATGAGCTCGTAGCCACCCCACCGTTCTCCATCTGTATCCCCAGAAGAAATGGCATCCGCCATCAGCTTGACGGCAGTAGGAACATCCTTGGTGAGTTCAAAGGTCGCATCTTCAGCCAACAATACGAAGCTCGACATGGATAGAAGGAGCAGGACCAAGCCTAGGGGAGCAAAGAATGGCAGGCATTTTTCTAGGAGTCTCATCAGACATCACCTCCCCGAGTGGTCACACTGTCGAATAGACGAATGAGCGAGGCGCTAGAGACCGCCCCATTGTCGGTTATTTCAAGCCAAAGCAGTTGGTATGCCCATCCAGAAGACGCAAGAACAACCACGGCACTTTCTGGCTCTTGTGTCCAGGCGACAGGCGCGAGTTGCATAAACCATTCAGCATCTTCACCTCTTACGAGAGAAAGGGGATCGGGGAATCGTCCGGACACCAGCGTGTCAAGAACAGCGACAATGAACTGAGAGATCGCGATATCTGCAGCATAGATCGGCTGAAGACTGCCCGCGTGTTCATCAACTCGAGTTTTGAGTGTCGAACGTGTGTCGCGTCCCGTATCCAATTGGAGCGAAGTCCCGACGAGCACCTCAAAAGCTTCGGCGCCGGCAGTGATCGACTCAGCCAGAGCGATAGCGAGATCGATCGGGTCCACCCCTGCCAAGATCGGTTCAGCCACGTACTGCAGCGTGAGCCCGGTAATGATCGTGGCATTCTCATCAAGCTCGAACACCAAGAGAATCCCAAGCCACGGACTGTACAGGCTCCCATAGGGCATTCCATCCGTATGTAACGCTGCAAAAGGAATCGTATGAACGAACCAAAGAGCGCCGCTCTCAGACGCATCATCCAAGTCCGCGATCAGCCTTTGCCAGTCGCTATTCGCCGCATCATTCATCCAGACATCTCCAGCGACGGATGGCTCCAACATGGCGAGCCGCTGGAATGACTCAATGACCACCGTGATTTCAAGCAGGCCTTGAGCCCCCGCTATGGCGGACACAGCCAAGCAAACAGCTAGCGCGATCGGAAAGGCCAACGCTGCCCTTCTCTGTTCTCTGAGTGAACGGTTCACATCTTCCTCCCCTTCTTTGCCCGCAGTTGTCGCCAGTTTGGCGGAAACGGGCGCGGGATGCCCATTTCTAGGGTATTTGATTGTCTTGCATAACTGATTGAACCTATCACAACAATCGAAGGTTGACAAGCAGTGGCGCCGAGAGGAACGAGAACATTCGACGATGAGAATGAATTTTCATTGTTGAATCGAATCCTTGCCTTGCCCAAGCGGCAATGAAAACGCGGCCTTCAAGACTTCAGGCCGCGTCTTTTTGTTGGGGTCAAACGGCGTCAGCCGTCGATTTCTTCCAGAATGACCGGGCTTTCATCAATGACTTCAAGATTCGCGTCGCAGTGTGGACAAGACACCTGTTCATACAATAGGGCTTGGTCCTCATCGATTCGGAATCCTTTGCCACATACCGGACATGTAGTTGAAGGCATCATACCTCCTTGAAATCATCCACCGCTGACTTGAGATTTGTACAATCTCGGCTTCAGCAGTTACTTTTTCTTTGTTCCGCCCTTGCTGGGAGCGGCCTTTTTCTTCGCTGGCATTTGGGTCACCTCCCCGAATACGTGGTACAAGAAGAATGGCGAAGAATAGCACCGAAATGATCTTGAGGGAATAGGTAACAAGCGGCCATTAATCTCAATTCTGAAACGGGATTCGGGCGGACGAAAACACAGCACATTGGCCTACCGGAATCTTGCGCGAAAGCCTAAAGATGTTGTCGCCACAAATCGCTATACGAAAGTGCGCCAAAAGGATATGTCCTACTTCAGGTAATGGGCGATCTGGAAATGGGACAAATGGCTCATTCGGTTACTGAGGTGGCGTCTACTGGATCTGAATTGAATGGTTGAACGTGACGGATTCGCCATCTCGACCGAGGAAGGTGACCGTGAGCGGGTACGGTTCAGCGGGCAATTGTGAGGGGATGCTGAATCGAGCCCGGAGCGTAAGCCCGTCACGACTCCAATCAGAGGCTTCAACGTCGCCCATGGTTACCCGTGTAAACGCGACGATCAAGGGAGGATCAAGTCGATCATCGAGGATGATGGTGACCCATTGATGGCTTGCTCCTGCCTGCAACGACGGCGGAGAAATCGACGCAATCCCAAGTGGTCCGGGAACGGGCGTTCCGCCAATTTCCTGTTGCTCGCCCGACACGATGTCCTGAGGAGGCGTATGCAAGGACATCGCCGACGTAGGCGGCGGTGTACGCTTCGCACCGAAAGACTTCGTTGGATTCTCTCCCTGCCTGGGTGATCGACGTGAACGGGTTCACATATTCCCAGACTGTTTCCCCTTCGGGAGTGACTTCGAAGAAGCGGCCTTCAGTGCCCGAGCAGATGAGGGTATTCCCATCAGGCAGGCGTTGCGCGCCGGAAATATGATCGGCAAAGAAGAACTCATCACCGACAGCCTCTCCATAAGACCAAACAACCTGTGTGGGCAACACGACGCCTGAAGGGCTATTGCCGTAATCTGGCAGCTCTAGTTCAACGATGCGGGAATAGGGACGCAATCGCGGATCGCCATTGTCGAACACAAGCACGTTGCCGTTGTCCAGCCACGTGGGGTTGTGCTGATGGAGGAGTCCCTGAACCCCTGAAGCACCATACGCCTCTGGATTGCCGTAGCGGTAGAGCAAATCGCCATCCGCGCCAGCTGCCTGTTGGGTGGTCAAGGCGTGATCGATGATCCAGATCTCGCTCATGTTGCGTGAGGAGACGACAATCTGATCCAGCTCCTCGTGGTAGTCAATGGCATTGACGTGCCACCAATCCGAGCTTTGACGATTGAAGGCGAATCCCAAGTCGATCTTTTCGGGATTCGCGAAAGGGTCTTCGCCCAAAGGCAAAGCATGATCCCACAGGTGCCATTCCCACACGATCTCATTCAAGGCTGGGTTGTATTCCAGGATCATCTCACTCCATACCTCGCCGGATGGTGGCAGTTGATTCGCAGACAATCCCGCAGCCAGTGCTTGTGCCCGGTTCTTGACCTCCCACGAGATCATGAGCACATTGCCATTGGGCAGCATTTCGACATCGTGATGGAGATGGGCGGTTTCCGTGGCCAACTCGTACGACCACACGTCTGTCCCATCCCACGTCAGAAGCTGTAGGCCACCACCAATACCCCCACCGTGGAGCGTGCCCTCCACAGTGTAGGTTGCCAGCAGATTGCCACCCTCAAGCAGATAGACGGCGTTTCCGGGTTTGCCTGACAATGTCCACTCATTGACGACATGGCCATCTCGGTCGATGAGATAGGCGGCTGTGCCCCCAAGTGGGGCAAACAAGATGAAGTCCTCATCTTGTTTGCTTGTGCGAATGGCACCCGGCGACGAGTCGTCGGGTGCTTGGGAGTCTTGGGAATCCGCTGTATCCCCAATGCTCGTATCTGATGACGTGGCCGTGCTGGATGTTCCTGCATCTCGGACAACCCTGACGAAGTTCTGGACCCGAACCACGTCCCCTTGCGGAGCATTGCCGTAGGAGGGCGATCCCGTCTTGGGATCGGAGCGTTGACAGCCTGCTCCGTGGACATCCATGAATCGTCCGTTCATGAACCCCATCCCGCGTCCGAAGGCGATATAGACGGCGGATTGGCCGCCTCGGGCGGACGCATGGGTGGTGCTTGTCCAGTAGTAGCCCCAATCCTTTTGGCCGTCTTCGTTTGTGATGCTCGTTACATTGAAGATCGGATCAATGGCTGCCGAATTGGTTGCATCCGGCGAGCGATCGTAGTCCACGATCGATTGCAGTTCCTTGGCATTGGGCAGATACCAGTTCGAATAGCCAAGGTAGTGTTGATCATTCAGGTCTTGGACATAGGCCAAGGCATCTTCCCAATCCATCCCGCCCACAGCGTGGGTTCCCGAATCCTCCTGTGCCCACATCAATCCGGTCGCCAGATCCGAGATGGTCCCATCACCGTTATCGACAAAGCTGTTCTCTCCGTAGGCTGTGTTGCCTCTTACGTAGCGCACAAAGTACGTCTTTTCCTGACCTCCAGGCCCCACGCTGTTCCCGACCGGATAGCCCTTGATCCGTCCGTCGGCGAAGTTGACACCGAACATCAGCGTTGCCCCGCCAGCGAAATCGCTATCACCGGTGTAGAGCGTGGCCGTTGCCCACTGTGAGTCGATGATGCGCTCGCCAGCCGAGGTATCGCCGTAGGCGAAGGTGAAGTAGGCTGTATCAATGAACGGGGTGTTGGCTGAAGCGGCCATCGGATTGACGTCCTCGCCGCTGAAATCGATGAGCGAATAGAGTTCCTTGATCGTCGGCAGCCGCCAATCGGTATATCCAGCCAAGTTGAACGAATTGGCTCCAGCTACAGCCTCGCTCTGCGTCATCTTGCCGCTGTAGCCCTGCTGCCACATCAGCCCCGTCACCAGATCCGTCACCGTACCATCGCCGTTGTCCACGTAGCTTGGCTGGTTGCCGTCGATCTGCGCATCCTGGCCATAAAACGCCGAACCAGCGCTTGGCTCCACGGACAGAGCATTTGCATTGTCATAGGTGTTTATCTGTCCCGTGTCGACAATGGCATAGCTCTGGGTCGATGTCTGCGCTACCGCGGTAACCTCATCAAGCAGAGTGAAGAAACCACATCCAGACAATAACAGTGTGAGAACCAGCAGTGCCGTGGTCAGTTTGAGTCCTTTTTTCATAGTGATCATAGTAACCCTCCTTCATAAGAACGTTTCGAATGGAGGGTAGCGCCCGAAGATGAATGAGCCATGAAACGAAGCAGCCATGGATCGAGGACGCTTGATTCGGTGGTTCGCTTACTTTGCTTGCTTCAATCATGTCGCTCTATGATTGTGCTGTGACAGTTGCAATTACGGGGGGGATCAAGATGATGCGAGCACGAGCTGGCCTCATACTGGCAGTCCTGTTTGTTTGTGTTGCGTTCACGGGCATTGCCCAAGACTTCCAGTATATGGCAACGGGCGGCGGGCCAGGGTTTGGTGTCTTCATGCCCGACTTGGCGCAGATCAATGATTTCTTGTCTGGTGAGGGATTTCCTGCATTCGAGGACAACGTATTCCTGGTCGGTGGCAGAGGCGGGGTCGAATTCGTTCCTGGTCCTTCATTGGGCGGGGGCGGTTGGGGGGCTTGGGTTGTCTCTCGGAAGGACGATATTAAGGCTGAATACGGCATGGGATTGGGCGGCTTTGACCTGGGGTACGCCATCGGCGGTAGCGAGAATGCTGTCGTTTCAATCGGCTTGATGATGGGGATGGGGGGCGCAGACCTCACGCTGACGGGCAATCCGGGCAGCCCGCTTCCCGTACCGCTTGGCATCATCTTGGAGCCAACAGAGCAGGTGTACAACAGCGTCTTCCTGATGCTCGCACCGCATGCAGACATGAACCTTGCGCTGTTTGACTGGGCGGGCATCCGATTGCAGGTTGGCTACTTGTGGTCTCCGCTGTCCTACGACTGGCACGATGCAGGACTCCCCGATGCGCCGAATCTTGCATTAGATGGCCTGTACGTCCAAGCTAGCCTCGTGTTTGGTGGGATCTTCACCATGGAGGCTGACGAGGAATAGGTGACGCAAGACGAGTGCCGCTCACCTAACGGTTCGCCGAGGAGCGCTGAAAGCCGTGGCTTCACCTTGAACCCATGGCACAGGCAACGAGAAGAATGGATTCCCACTCAAGATCCTCTTCCTCGATTCCTGCAACCGCAAGGAGCTTCCTTTCTATCCAACAGTAACGCGAACTGAGTCGAGCAGGATGTAGGGCGCTAGCGCCGACACGTTGAGCGCGCCTTGAGCCGTGGCTTCAGTTTCCTGGCTCAAGGCGCGCACATGCCGGAATACGTCGTAGATGTTCCCTGAGATCATCGTCTTGGCGAGATAGCCTTTGATCCTGCCATTCCGGACGCGGAATCCATCGACTAGAACGGAGAAGTCTCCGTGCACAAGGTTGCCTGAATGCAGGCCTCGGACGAAGGTTACGAGCAGCCCATCGCCCATTCCGGCGATCAGCTCACGATAGGACATGTCCCCCGGTTCGATCACAGCCCCCAGCACACTCGGCATCGGGACGTCATCGATGTTCTGGCTGAACAGCGTGCGCCGAACGGCGTTTCCGGTTGAGCTTTGCCCCAACTGGAAGGCACTCCGCAGATCGGTTACGTAACTCGTGAGCATGCCACGATCAATGAGGTTCCTCGGTTGGCATGCGATGCCCTCATCGTCGAACGACCTCGGGTGCGCCAACGCGGGGCAGATAGGGTCCTCGCGAACCGTTAGGTTGCTGCTGAGCAGCGGCTTGCCGATCTTGTCTCGGAGCGGCGATGTCGCTTGTGCTACGGTTTGGCCGCTAATCCCTGCAATCAGCGGGATCAACAGCAAGTTTGACACTTGGGGAGACAGGAGCGCGGGAAGCTTGCCTGTGACCGGAAGCGATGGCCCAGTGCCCCAGGTCCGCTGCTCGACGAGTTCGGCAAGCCATGCTCGCGATGGCGGTGACCAATTTGTACCCAGCGCAAGGCCGTATGCACCGATGTCGGTTCCACGGTCAGCGAATGGAAGGATGATTCGGAAGACATGCTGGGTGGAGGACTCCTCGGCGTCCATTCCTTCAGAGGTGGCTATGCGTAGTGCTCTCGTGGTGACGGCACACATCACTTGAGGGTCGGCATCAGGAGCGAGCCGCCGGATGTGTTGGTTGATCTCGTGGGCTGCGCCAACGAGGTTATCTATCGACAGCACAGCTGTGTGTGGATCGACTGCGTCAGCCGCGAGAGAGGGGGTCTCTGAAGCGAATCCGTAGGGAACATGGCTTCCCAGCTTGGCTGCGGATGTAGCGTCCGCCAGCAACTCTCTCTGCTCTGGTGACTCACCGAAGGCCGCGCCCATCCTGCCGTTGGCAATTACGCGGAGTGCGGTTGACGAGCGGCGCCCGTGACGAACGTATTCGAGGTTGCCGCTCTGGAAAGAACACGTCATCGTCGTCTCACGGAGCCAATACACCTCCGCCTGATCAACTGACCGGGTAGCTCGTCGAAGGATATCTAGCATTCGATACCTCCTATGGTGGCCACGTCCAGCTTGATGTGCGGTGCCCCCGCAGAGATGCGGGCGAACTGCTGATGGCCGTCTGGACTTCCCTTGCCACAATCGCATCCCTCAATCATCTGAAAGTCATCGCCGATCATCGAGATCGCCTTAAGCGTTGTGAACAGATTGCCACTGAGGTTGGCGTCGGAAACAACCTCAGCCAATCTTCCGTTGCGGATGCGGCGCGCCCAGCGGGAGGCGAAGGTAAAATCGATTCCCCCCTGGCCGCCACCACCACCCGCGACATAAAACCCGTCGTCGATGGAAGCGATCATCTCGCCGACCGAACTGACGCCAGGTTCAATCATTGTGTTGGACATCCGGACGATGGGGCCATAACCGGCATCTACCGCACGGCAGTTGCCAGTCAGCGGTTCACCGAAAACGGCGGCGGTCTCGCGCGAGTGCAGGCGGCCAACAATATGACCATCGACAATAAGGCGCGTCCGTCGCCCCCGTACACCTTCGTCATCGACTGGGTAGCTGCCCGCGCAGTCCGGAAGCGTCGGATCGTCACTCACATTCAGAATTGGCGAGCCGATGCGAGTGCCCAGCGCCATCCGTTCTCGAATTGCCGGATTGTGCTGGAGTAGGTCCGCCTCTGAGCGATGGCCGAACGCCTCGTGGATGAAGATGGCGGCTCCGAACGGATCAAGAACAACTGGGAAGCGTCCGGCTTGCGCCGGGCGGGCACCCAGAAGCTCGTCCAGTTCTGCCGCTGCCCGCTTGATTCCCTCGTCACGGCTGATTAGGCGCCCGAAGTCACCCGAGCCTCCAGCGGCGAACAGCCCTCGCTGCGCCGTGTCGCCACGGCGACCGACCAAAACGCCGAGGATCGTTGCGATGAGATACTCATACTCGACTGCGGTTCCTTCTGTGTTTGCAAAGGCGCGATGCGCGAATGAGTCGTCGTAGAAAAACTGAGTCGTCAGTACGTGGGCGTGTCCGAGAGCTGCTTCGTTGTAGTGCTGCAGCAACTCATTCTTTTGTGCTAGGCTGACACGTCGCGGGTCGTGCTCAGTGGTCACGAGGAACGATTCTTCTAGAACAGGAGCGGGGGCCAAAGAGATCGCTTGCGCAGTATGTCTCGCCGCCAAACGGGCAGCGGCTGCCGTTTGCTGTGCGACGATTGCAGCTTCCTCAATTCGGCTGAACGAAGCGATGGCCTTGCCTCCCCTGACGTAGGCACGCACGTAGCCGCCACGTGGGTTGTAGGCTGCGACTTGCGCGATGTCGCGGCCCGAGAGCGCAAGCTTCGTCTTGCGTTCCTCATCAAAGCGAATGTCCGCATAGTCGACATCGAGCGCCTGCAATGCGCGACGCAACGTATCCATCATGGTTCCTCCTTCCAACGATTGGGATGCCCTTGGGTGAGACGGGATCCGCAAGTCGGTTACTACGCGCTAAGGCAGTATGCGAACGATGTCGCCGATGGGCGTTTGCTTCATACTCTCGATGGCCCCAGGCAGATGCTGATAGGGGGATCTCAGCATGTCCTCAGCTCGGTGAGGATCTCTGGACTCCAGGGCAGCCAGCAACACGTCGAAGAATTCCACATCCAGTTTCAGATCCTCCTGAGGATCGAGCTGTGTCCACTCTCGCCAGCTTCTAAGCTCGATCAGTAGTTCTGCGAATTGGACGAATACCTCATTGTGGGTGGCCGAATACACGGCTCGAAGAAACTCGCCAAAGCTCGCCATAGCGGCGCGAATTGTTGGATCGGTGTCACTTGACATCATTAGCGCCTCGCCTGAAGCAATCGCCACGCGGCGATCTTCGATGTACTGCTGCGCCAACGTCCGAATGAACTTGATGTCCTCTGGAGTGGCTCTCTCGATGGCCATGGACACTGCGGCCGGGAATAGGACCCGCTCGAACTCCTCCAGATCCCATACCGTGGCCTCGGCACGACGAAGAGCAAGATACAGAGTGTCCGCCACCACCCGTCGCTGGGATGTGGTAACGAAAACGCCCCGTCCGTGCTTAACCTCGACCAAACCGCGCGCGGCGAGAAGACGAATCGCATCATGAACGACGTTGCGACCTACGCCATACTGGCGGGCAAGCGTGGGCTCCGTAGGCAGGGTTCTTCCCGCAGGCAGGGTGCCGGAGAGGATTTGCTCCATGATATCATCGGCGACTTGGTCGACGAGTGAACGTCTTGTGATCGTCATGGCGTCCTCCTCAGGTGTGAATCATCCACGATTGGTTGCGTGTAGCGGCAAGTCATATGATGACATGGTGTGAGGGTATCAGGCGGCGGCTCTGAATGCAAGGAACGAGCCATGTTCAGTACGTGTCTGGACAGCCGAGAGTTGAGATGAGTACGAGCTTCGCTTGATGAGCGCGGGGTCGAGCAGGACGCTTTGGGGCGTGAAGCGGGCTTTAAGAAGTCCAAACATCCGGTGCGCAGACATCTCCGCCGATTTGCTGGATCGTGCAGAGTCAATCAGAGTCAATGGGGATGACCAGATTGCGAGGCACATCCTTGGTTTCCTTTGGGGCAAGCCTTGTGTTGTGCGGCATCTTCGATATGCGCGCGGGCGAAGCGCAGGAGATCGAGGTCGGGCTACATAAAGTGCGTGCTGGTTAGGTGAGGAAAGAAGAGAGACCCCTCTTTGCATCTTGTATGTGCCTGAACTCTCTATGACTTAATCGTTTGCTGACTCGATCAAGGCGAGGCCCCTTCGCATCCCTCCTGAATGGGCGACTACTTCCCAGTCACCTGGATTCGGATGTCTTGCGGTTCTCCGCCTGGGTAGACTAGCCTGATGTCGTAGTAACCCGGCGCGAGCGTGCTGGTGTCGATCCCGATAGGGTAGTTCCGAGCCTCGCGATCGCAATGGACGATCCAGTGGGTGACCAGCGACAGCGATTCGGGCCTCGTCGACAAGTCGACGCTGTAGAAGAAGACGTGAATCCAGGAGTCGAGCACGGGACAGCTTTGCTCATCCTTGATGTCGACAAGGAACGCAGTTACCGTTGACGATGCCAACACCGCGCATAGGGCATGTTCGCCCAGCGGCTGCGCTTCCTCATCATTGATAGGCCAAATAAGCACCGGGTCGGCATCCTCTATGCGTACGGACACTGCCAGCGAGCGCGAGGTGTTCCTCTCTAGGGGGAGGCCCGTGTCAATGGCGAAGGCACCTTGTTCGATGAATGGCACGATTGCATTCCCAGCCACATCCACGGCAGCAGCGATCTCGATGTTCACGACAGGGATTTGCTCGTTGTGGTCTGCCAAGGAGAATGTCTCGGTCCACACCGTATCTCCGGCTGACCATGCCCCGTCATGCTTGCTCGTCAACGTGCCATGAGAGAAAGTGATCGTCGGGGACACCCTTGTGTCCATGACCTCATCAAACGTCGCAGTGACGTGCTGCGTGAGATCGCTTTCAGTCATGAGAGGGGTGTCGTTGACCACCGTCCTAACAGTTGGTGCAGTCGCATCATAGGTCACAGTGTGGTCGGTACTTGTCGAGGCAGCATTCGGATTGCCTGCGATGTCCGTGGCTGCGCCGGAGCCGATGTCTGCGATCACCGTGCCGTCCCCCGTCATCCCACTTACGGCTACGAGGTAGGTTGTGCCATCCATCGGTCCGGTCTCTGTGACCGTGTCGGTCGTCGGCCCTGCAGTTCCGGACAGGGTGACATCGCCCGTCTCAAAGCCAGTTACGGCCTCGCTGAACAGGACTGCGAAGGTGATGGGAGACGCGTTGGTCGGATCGACCTGGCTGCCGGCTTGCTCGATGGTGACTGTGGGATCGGTGGTGTCGGCAAGGATGGCGAAGGCCTCGCTGTCACGCTCGGATCCATCCACATCGAACCGAACGATGTAGTTGCCTGGCGTGTTGAAGGTCGTCGTCGCGCTGCATCCTCCGCTGCAATTGCCAAGCGATTCCTCGTAAACGAGACCGCCGCCGGAGGTCTCGAACCGAATCTTGGATGAGGTTGGGACGTAGTCGAGGTTCTTCTGATCCTTGATGCTGCTGATCGATGCCGTGATCGGGCAATTCTGCAGGAATGACGGATTGGGTGTTAGCTGGAACGTGGCGGTTGCGTAAATTGGGACATACCAGACCGTAATGCCGAGTGTGAGGATGTTCGAGCTGTCGATCTTGACGATGATCGTCTTGTCCCCGTAGTTTGCATACGTGTACTCGATACTGTAAAGCGGCGCCCCCGTGAGAGTGAGCGAGATGAAGATGATGCCATCAAAGCTATATTCGATGCTTTGAGGATCGTATGGGAATCCGTACTGATCGACGATGTTCGAGATGCGGAGCGTGATTGGGTCATTCTCGAGATATGGCTCGGCTTCGAGGATCGAGATTTCTGCTGAGGCGTATTCTGGCACATACGTCACAGTTCCTGAAGCGGATTGGTAAACCGAATCTGCGTCGCCGCCCGAGATGATCACAGTCCCCCCATAGAGACCAGGGGAGGAGATTTCGGCGAGCCGCACGTAAACCGTGGCCGATGGGAGGAACGCGCCCGTGTAGGCGACGGTGAAGCTCGATCCCCACGATGCCCCATCTGCGGAGATCTCGACATGGGCTGGCGCAGTCACTGTCAAGAGACCATCGGCTGGTGTAAGGCTGACGCCGCTGATTGTGAAGGCGACGGCAGTGCCCGCGGTGCCAACCTCTGTGCTTGGCAAGGCGATCGTACTGCCGGAGTCGCTGCTGTAGATGGTTGCTCCGCCGAATCCAAAGGCCAACGCTGCACTGGCTCCAAGCAGCACCAGAACCATCCCGACAATCCGCCCGGCCTTTGCATTGAGCGCCTCTGACACAGCCGCCTCCTTAACCGTCATAAATGTCCCTACAACCTACTGGTTTGCGCGGCCCAACGCAAGGTCTAGGCGTCGGGGCGAGAGACTCCGTCTTGCTTTGCCATCTGCACCGCACGACAGACATCAGAAGGCGGCGCGAATGGCTGGCTGCCGGTATGGTAGTGCTCTTCGAAACCGCGCAGGTGCTGACGATGCGGCAGACGCTCTTGTCGAGTTGCTGCTCTTTTCATTCGTCCCCCTATTCAAACGAAGCTGGAAGGGGCAATCCTGGCTGCCTAATTCGAAGCTCTCCTAGACCTTTGAGTGACTATCTCAACATCACGTCTGCGACGGACACGTCGGGATGATGTGCCGGCAGTTTCGGAGCCTTGCCGTTGAACACGATGGCGTGCTGAGGACACCATGCCACACACGCATAGCATGATTCGCAGTCTTGATGCCAAACGGGGCGGCCATTCTCGATGGACACGTTCTCTCGCGGACAGACGCGAACGCAGGTGCCGCAGGATACGCAAGCATCCGTGGCGGAGAGGTTCTTGTCCATCTTCTGGAACATTCTCAGGCCAAACCCGTACAACATCGATCCGATCACGTTGACGGATGCGTTCGACGTCTCCGGCTTGTGAGAGCCCTTTGTCTTGACGATTCGTGCAATTTCTGGCAAACGATTTTCTGCTTCATCGGGAGTTGTCTTTCGGCCGAGCCAGCTCATGAAGTTGATCAAGCCCTCTTCATTGGAGCCCTCAAGCGAGATGAGAAAGCTTCCGCGTACGGCAAAGCCGGCATTGAGCTTGGATCCGTTGAGCTGGAGGGCCTTGTCAAGCTGAACGAGCGTCTTGCCTAGTGTGCCGCCACAGGTGGTCACGGCAAAGACGTACTGTCCTGCCTCTGGTTTCAGGTGCCGCGCGAAGTCGACAACCAGACGCGGCATACCCCACGCATAGACGGGGAATACCAATCCAATACGCTCTCCTCTGATATTGATGTCCCCGTGCATCGCGGATGCCATCGGGATGAGTTCCGTATCCCCCAACGAATCCGCAAGCGTTTTGGCGATCGCGATCGAGTTTCCGGTTCCAGTGAAATAGAAAATCTTGTTGCCCATGTCCATCCTTCCCCTTGCATTTGATTGCTTCCCGGACGAACCATTGCGACTACCCTATCCATGGTGAAGCGAGCGGGCAAACCTCCCATTGCGTTGAGCCTCCCCAGTTGTCGTGGTTCCTACTGAGAGAATTCGACAACCAATTCCTTCCCCTGTCCATAAGGTTCGCTGGCATATCCACCCCAACTGCCTGTGATGGTGAAGCCCGCAGAGCGGATCAGGTCGAGGAACTCCTGGGGATAATAACACCGCATGGGGATTGGGAGGATGACTTCCTCGAGCATCTCCTCCTCACGCCAGCGACGGTAGATAAGTTCTGGGTACACCACCAATGGCTCCTTGACCAAGCGGCGTCTGGCATCATGACACGTCATGCGTTCGCCCTCTCGCTTCACTTCCCATGCTAGCTTTTCTTCGTCGGTCGCCCACGTGCGCAGCAGTTCTTCCCGAGGACGATTCGGATGGAACACATTCAAGATACATCGACCTTGTGGCGCGAGATGTGCTCGGATGCAATGAAATAGACCGTCAAGCTGATCATCGGTTTCCAGATTCTGGATCACACGGAACGGGGCGATGATTAGGTCGAACTGTGTGTTGAGAGCGTAGTTCGTGATATCACCATGCTCGACGACGATGCGACTTCGGCTGAGTTTCGCGATGACGATTTTCTCTCGACATAGGTCAAGCATGGCTTCAGACAAATCGAGGCCGTAAAGGAATCCGCACTTTTCAGCCAGCGGCAGGGACACCCGGCCGGTCCCACAGCCGAGTTCGAGAACGCGCGCATCCGAGCCAGGCAGATGAGCCATGTAGAAGGGAATGTCATCGAACACGTTGGGGTTCAAGTCATAGTATCGGGCTGCTTCTGCACGCAAATCGAGAGGCATGTGGTCTTCTCCCCTTTCAGATCATGAGACTCGTCGTCAGTGATCCATGCGCTGAACCGGCACACAACATCCTCCTCATTGCATTGGGCGTGAGCTAGGCAGAGGATGCTTATTCACTGATATTCATCCATACAGTATTGGGTCCCACAGGGTCATATTGGCAGAGCATGATATCGATGTCGCCGTCTCCATCGATGTCGCCGAGAGCCGACATGCCGGGCATTCGCCGGGTGCCGATTCGTAGACCGGAGTCAATGAACCCGCCGAAACCGTCGCCGAGACCAACCTTGTCCAGCCGATCAGGGGCCGACGCAAGTACGTCGAGCACACCATCCCCATTGACGTCACCGAGTGAGATCCACCCCGAAACGGTGAGGAAGCGATCCTCGGGCACGTACGTGAACACGCCATCCCCGTTGTTGAGCAGGACGGTCATCGGCAATTCCTCGTCGAAGCCGGCACTGCAGCCGATGAGGTCGAGATCACCGTCGGCATCAAGATCCGCGAGCGTCGCTCCACCTGCAAAGAATGGAGAAGGCACGGAGATTTCCTGACTGCGGACAAAGGACGCATGGCCGTGATTAATCCAGGTGAAGTAACCACTGCCTGCAACCTCGATGACTGCATCCGCATCGCCGTCGCCATCCACGTCTCCCCAGTTTGCTAGACCAGGAGCTGTTTGGGCAAGGCGAGCGAAGTGTGCATTGCCGTCATTGATGTGGAGGGTGCTGGATTGAGGTGCGCGATACACGCTTGCATCGAGATCTCCGTCCCCTTCTAGGTCGAAGAGCGTTAGGAAGCCTGCGCCGAGGCCGACGTCATCTAGGTCTTCGCCAAGATAGAATTGGCCGCCTCCGTCGTTGAGGTAGATCGAACTTGGCACGTCTTTGCTGGCGCGCACCAGGAAAAGGTCCAGATCTCCGTCGCCATCGAGATCTCCGACGCCAACACCGTGGACGGCATGTCGGAAATGTTGATACGAGTTCCTGAACGTCCCATCCCCGTTGTTCCACCACAACTCTGCTTCGACATCCATGTTGCCGAAGAAGGCGTCGAGATCGCCATCTCCGTCGAAATCGCCAAGTGCAACTTGGAACGTGTTGGCGTCGCCATATCCCGCCATCTCAGCGAATGTAACTGGGGCTGGTTCATTCTGGCCATTCGCAGCAGCGGCACAGGCCAGCATCAAACACAGAATAGCGACGAGTCGATTCATGGGCCTCCTTGATCTTCTAGGGCACTGCCCACACGATGATGCTTCCGTCGAAGAACGATGCAGCAAGCTTGGTGCCATCGGGTGAGAAGGCCACATCAACCGGTGTTGCGGTAATCCTCAAATCGCGGCAAGTTTGCATGGTGCTCAAGTCGACCAAGCGTATGCTGTCTCCCCAGTAGGCGATTGCCATGAGTTGCTGATTGGGCGAGACGGCGATCCCGGCGTTGCCTACGTACGAGGAACCGCTATCGTAGACCCGTTGCCACGTTGTCGTGTCCCAGGCAATCAGGCGCTCAATGCCGCCAGAAATGAGCCTTGCCCCGCTATCTGCGAACGCGATGGCGTGGTTGTCTCCTATGTCGATTGTCGGAAGGCTGACAATGAGCTCCCCCTCAGCAACATCCCAGATCTTGATGCACGAGTCTGCGTCTGTCGCGCTGCCCGACCACCCACCTGCTGTGGCGAGGAGGTGCCCATCAGGGGAGAAGGCAAGATCGAACACATTCGAGTTGTGCCCGGTGAGCGCTGCAATCAGCGTCCCCGTCGCGAGGTCCCAAAGCATGATCTCGTCTCGAAAATCGGTGATGGCCAATAGACTTGTGTCCGGCGAAAACGCGCCACGAGGGCAAGGCGTATTCTGGAGGGAACAGAGGTCTCTTATCTTCTCAACCGGATCGACTCCCCAGATTGAGACCATCCCCTCGCGTGTACAAACCGCAAGCGTCGAGAGATCGTCTGACACGTCGACATATCGACCCAACTGCAGTGCCTCAAGAAGCGATGATCCTTCCCCACTGCCTACATCCCAGCTGGCTGACTGCCCGTTCTGGCGGTTGAACATGGCCAACTGCGTGTTGCTGAGGAAGGCAATGGCGTCGGGGTAGAAGCCGACGTCAGTCGTGGCTATTTCAGTCATCGCCCACACAAGATCTGGCGAGATCGGGGTCGCAGGTGCCTGAAATCCAAGGCTGGTAGTGAAGGCGACGGCGAAGGCAATGGCTAGCGCGGGTTTGGTATGCATGGCTTTGGCTCCTTTCTGAGGAATATGAGTCTATAGGGGAGATACGTAGAGGTCAATGGATCAGGAGGCGAAGTGAGAGGATAAGTCAAGGATGAGCCTGGCGGCAGCGTTCCATGCTTTCGAGGTGGTCGGAGACCTCCGCACTTGCACCTCGGGGCATTCTCTCGATACTGTATGCGTTGCTGGGGAAAGGTGAAGCGGCATGCGGAGACGGGGGATCTCGATTGATTACGATGAACTGATCAGCCCACGGCCGTTTTTGATCTACAATGAGCTTGCAGCGCATCTTGCTGATCAGCTCCCCGAGCGCTGGGTCAAGGCGTATCGAAAAATGGCACAGTCTCCTACGAGTATCCACGCATTCTCTCAGCACGGGTTCCACTTCTTGTTTGATCGCGCGTCCGAGCTTTGCTCCAAGGGCGTTGTGTCTGGAGATCGAGCAATTGAGGATCGCATCATCGTGGCCTATGGGCAGTCGACGAACCTATCCAACTCACAGAATCCTGGCTCTAGGGGACATCTGCTCGGATCCGCCGGGTCTCAATTTGGCGAGCAAGCCGAACGCTCCTACTTGAGGGGCAGCGTTCTTGGCGGTTGGTTCGATATCAGTCTCTATCCTTTGTATCGCGATCTCGATCACGAGCGATCCAGCGACTGCCGTGACTACCGAGCGATGAAGCGCTACTGCAGTGAGCATGCAGGAACCTTCTGCTTCACTCGGCTCATCTATGATTCGCGCTCGTGGAATCCCTCAGCGATTGAGCATGGGCTATTGAGGACCGATGGCACGTTCTGGATTCGCGTGTTTCGAAACAAGACGACCGAAGCACGGATCCCCCTAAGATTGGGACCCATTAGGACGACGCGCCGGCCGTCGAGTGAAACGACGCTTGCTGACTGAATCTAGCTGAGCCGATTGAAGAAATCGAGCACAGCCTGCGCCATCGGTGCAGGATCAAGGATCCAGCCAAATGGATGCATGGCGCCGGGCACGCGGACGATCTCACATGCTTTTGCTAGATGGCAAAGCCGTGTCATGATATCGAACAGCTTCTCATCTGCTGCGTCTTCCGCATCAGGCAGCATCAGGATGGGGCACGTGATTTGCGCATAGTAATCCTCGAATCTGCAATTGAAATAGGACTCCATGTACGCATCTCTGGCGTGCTTGCGCCATGCATCCCTGAAGTGCCCTGCGTCATCCTCGACAATCCCGTAGGCGAGTGACGCCTCGACGGCAGGATTCCACAGGCCATTGTTCTTGTAGAATGCGCTCTTCTCCTCCATCAGCGCTTCGCGAGACTCATAGGTTTTCTCGAGTGTCCCTTTGCTCTCCGCCAGGCGGGATCTTAAGGCCTCATCTTGCTCGAAGGATTCCGCATCGCGTATTCCATAGGGACCATATTCGGAACTGAGTGCGCCTTCAGCGACGAGCGATCGCATTCGAGACGGGAACTGTGCAGCCAGGCTCAACCCGACCTCTGCACCGATCGAGCTTCCGACGACGTGGACCTGCTCAATATCTAGTGCGTCGAGAATGCCCGCCACATCGCAAGCCATATCATCGATGTGATACCCCGTTATGGGTGCGTCAGATTTGCCATGGCCTCGAAGATCGAGCGCGAGGCAGCGATAGTTGTCCTTGAAGAATGGAATCACGGGATCCCACATTCTCAAATTCGATCCTCCGTGGTGGATGAACACGATGACTTGCCCTGCTCCGCCATGGTCCTCAATTTGGATGTCGACACCGTTGACGGACACTTTCTCTTCATTCATGAGAGGCCTCTCTGGCTGTGGCTGGTGTATGTTGAATGCAGTCCGGATTGTGATATCAGGTTCTTGGCGTCGAGTCCTGGCAGTCTACGGCATCCGGAAAAGGCCCGCAAGGATGCGAAATGAGCGCGACGCGGTGGGATGGTCCCCGTGTTGCCCATGGAGGAGCCTTGAAGAAACACTGCACGACCGAGAATGGCATGGACGAACGCGTTCAACGCCCCGTATTTGAGTACAGGCTGGATCGCTTCGACGTTCCCTGTGTCGACACGACAACGGCCCCCGGTCCCAATGGCGTCTTGAGCAAGAGGGAAGACGAAAGCACGGTGAAGGCTATCTTGAAATGTGTGGATGTCTCAGTGAACAAGCACGATACGTTTGGTATCGCGGTCGTGGGGCATTATGACTGCGCGGGTAATCCGGGAGATGAAGCCCGCCAGAACGCCGATACCCGGCATGTCGTTCGCTTCTCGCGCGCTAGTTATTCAGACCGCAACGTGATCGGGCTCCATGTCAATGATCAATGGGTCGTCGAGGAGATCGAGGTTGCTGGCTTCTAGCCTCTACGATGAACTCGCGCGCAAGTGAAGGATCGTCGCTGTATCCCGAATACGTTCGGATTCGGAAGAAGTCCGGGCCGCAATTGAAGAGCTGATGAAGGTCCGAAATCTCGCCGATGAGATTGGGGTCGAATTTCATGCGATTGCGGTACGCAAGAAGTTCCGACTGCCGCGATGTCTAGGGCGGCAAGCCGGAACCGACCTGCTCGTCCTGCTGAATCGCGCAGATCTCCCCGTGCCTGTGCGCTGACATGGGGGATTCGAGCGAACGGAGGCCCGCCAGGAGATCACTGTGGGAAGTCATTTTTGGCTGAACTAGTTGGCTAGATGATGAATGCGATGCGCTCGTGCCATTCTGCTGGCAAGGCATGACTAGCCGCCAAATAGGCTTGAGAGCAGTATGTTCTGAGAAGTTGCAGTCCATGCGGCGACGTCTAGCTCCAACGGATTGTCGAAGTCGTGCTGAAAGTAGACGTAGGCAATGCCCTGGGTGAGATCGAAGATGTTGGAGTACATCGTTTCGGATGAGCCGCTCGAGAAATGCACGATATCCAGTGTTGCAACGAGGGCCTCTACCGTTAGCTCAACCTCTCCGCTCACGATGGAGGTGAGACCGGCAGTGGCATTACTGAACCTCCAGCACGGATAACCTCCTAGCTCTGGCGAGGCGACGTTGAAATTGGTGATGACTCGAAATGAACCTTCCGTGCGATCGATGACGACTTCTCCTCTGGCGTCAACGCAAAGCACCAACGAAGCCCCCGATGCATCTGCGAACAAGAATTGACCGCCGCTGATCCGGTCCAGATAGCGCATTCGAAGGAACTCCTCTAGTTCGTTGATCGTGGCACATTCCCGAAGCGCTGCCTGGCAGAAGTCGTACTGATTTGAATTCGAGTGCTTGCCACCAAGCGATTTGGCGCTTGGGCCAGGCACTCCGGTTGCATCGAAGCATAGCCCGGCGGTGTTGATGCCTCCTTGGGCATAGCGGTCAAATCCAAGAGCGACATAGCCGTAGTAAACGTCGGTTGCTGCTACTGTCCACAGATGTGGCTCCGCGAGTGCATAATCCTCGTTGTTCCCGAAAAGGGTCATTTCACCATTTCCAATCGCGAGTACAGTACATGCGATAGCGACATTCGTTGTTCCAAACGCAGCCAGCAGCGCTACAGCTACCATCCAACGGATATCTCTCATAGGACCTCCTCGTATACAACTGCTTGTGCGCTTATCTACGTCGGAGATTTCCCCCAAGGCGACAGTGTGGAGTGCAAGCATCCTTGGCTCGGGTTACTTTATCCATGCCCTTCCAAGTCAGACCTGTTGATCGCTTCGAGTCGAGAGAGAACCGGCATCCACCTCTCGTTTTCTGAGATTCCCGGGTTCTCAAACAGCTCCGGCCAAAGCTCGCGAAGTTGCTGCTGTGATCTGAGCCATCCCACGTCGATTGCATCATGCAGCTGCTTTCGGCACGCTGCGCCGTCACCGGCCAGTGCCCACGCAGTGGCCGCCACGACATGGGGGTACCCGCTATCGGACGGAGGGCGTTCGACAAACTGGCGTTCGTACTCCTGCGCGAAGGCGCGGAACTCTTCTGCAGTCATGTTTTCGGGATTCTCAGCTGGCCAATGGTTGATGTACACGTCATACGAGCACGTCTCCGTGAATCCTGCTTTCAACGAAACGGCAATCGAGCCAGCATTGTTGGCCCAACTCATCCATCCGACAGCCTTCAGCCCGCGGCTGAAGGCCTCGTTGGCCGTTCTGGTCGCGACATAGGCACCCAACCCCTTCAAGCGATGATCAGGGTCTGTGGACACGCCGATCTCACATCGATCACCAACCACGTGGTCTGTCAGCGAATGACTGACGATCTTGGAATCCTGGACTGCGGCGAATCCAAATCCATCCCGATCATAGGCTTCCATCGTCGTCCAGAAGTGCAGGATGTTTTCTCGTAGATCGGATGCGCCTTCAAGATCACCCTCGACC
>JAHITR010000215.1 GCA_018817505.1 Candidatus Bipolaricaulota bacterium
AGCTCAGCCAATCCGACTCAGCAAGCACAGGGCCGGCACGGCGACATACGCGGAGGCAATCCCTAGCTGCAGCTTCGACCGCCATGTGTGACCCTCCTCGATGATGAAATGGGGCTCCATAGGACGGATGCCCGTCCTCCACGAGAAGGCGGCGTCAACGAGCAGCATTATGCCGTAGACAATGCCCAATATGTGAACATGCTCCATGGACGACATGCTGATCAGTGCCGGAAAGCTCAGTAGTAGAAGAATGGCGGCGCCGATGGAGAGGCGTTGGTATTGACTCAGCGCGTGCTTGTATGAAGGATAGGCCTCATGGATCTCCCATTTCGCATACTTGCGATATCCACGGTAGAGTACCCTAGAAAACAGACGGCACCCAAACCACGCAGCTCCGTAGATGAGTATTCCCCATAGAACTTGCGACATGTTTGATTTGCCTCCCATCAATCGAGCACTCCTTGTTGCGGCCTAGTCTGCCCACAAGCTGGCATGAATTCAAGACTGAAGCAAGGCCTCAGCGGCCATCGAAGAATCTGAGAGTCGATTCAGGAACGGTTGAAAGACAAGACACACCCGTCGGCAGCATAAGTCTTCGTCGAGTGACTTGTTTCACTGAGAAGGCGTTTCTTCTTCACTGCTCTGCTGGCTTTGCGGAGCCTCATTCTGCACATGCCGGGGGCCACGAAACAGCCGCTCGTGGAAGACAAGCACGAGACCAATAACGGTTTGAACCGTCGCTGTAAGTGGGTGCGTTGTCATACGAAACGCGCTTTCTCCACTGTTCTCAATGCTGACACGGAGGAGGTCCAGAAAATAGGACACCAGCGGCACCAGGCCGTTTGCGAACACATAGACACCGACGAGTGTGACTCCGAGATGCAGGTAGCCCGTTCGATTCATGCCTTCAGTTCTTGGGGCGGCGAGCTGTGCGGACGAGAAAACCTTTGACAGTCTTGGCGCAAGGGAAATGAGTCCCGCACTTGCCGCGAGGAAAACGAGAAAAGCGATGATAGCCGACGACACGTAGCCTAGGCCGTAAGGATCATTGCCCTGTGTAACCAACGTTTGAATGGCCAGAGCCAGACTGACTATTGCTCTTGGCAGCAGGACGATACCCAACATACGAATGGCCACCTCATACATCTTGCGTTCGCTCACGATGCCTCCTTGAAGGATTCCACTTTCACGCTACGATAGGCTCCTGTAGTTTGTCGTATCCGGTAAACCCATGCAAATACAGCGGGTGTCAGGTTATGTCCTCGAATAAGGGCAAAGCAATGCCAGAGAATTGCGGTACTGCACGACTTGGCCTCGAATGCACCTTCACGCTCATCGAAGAATCTAAGAACCGATTCTGGAAATGCTAAAACACAAGACGCGCCTCTGGCTCGGTAGTTGTTTCGTCGCAGCGGATTCATCTATCATCAGCCATGATGTGATCGTCTATCATGCGTAGCAAAGGAGGACACCATGAATCGGTTAGTCGAACCTCGACCCAGAGGAACAAAGACGAGAATCCTCAGCAGCGAGACGGGGGACTCGTATCTAGAGCGGGTTGCCAAGTATGTTCCTGCGGAAATTGTGGCAGCCTATCTTGCCATCATCGGATTTGCCGTGAGTGTTCCCAGTGGCAAGCTGATCGCCATGATCCTCGCCTTTGCTGTGTGTCTCATCGCCACACCGCTGTATCTGTGGCGGATGGGCAAAGGAAGCAAGGTCAAGGCCGTTCACTTGATCATCTCGAGCATTGCATTTGTTGTCTGGGCATTCGCTGTGGGCGGCGCCGGAGGCATTTTCGGAGCCGATGCCCTGAACATCTATGAACCCAGCTGGGCATCAATCGTGTTGGTGATCTTTACCCTTGCCAGCGGGTTGATTGAACCTCGAGAAGCTGCATAAAGCACCCCGTCGAACCAGGCCCCAACAACTGACGATGCAACGCCGTCATGGACAGCGTCACCGCACACACCCTCAGCCGCAACCCGCATTCACGTGCGGGCAAATCACAGGCAGGGATTCAAGAATAAAGCAGTGCCTCCACGTTACTTGAGGAACCTGCGTGCCGATTCTGGGACTGTTCATACAAGATTCGACCCCGGAGCTCTTCGGACTGACACGACGAGGCAGGCTGGGGGTATGCTTTCGCGAGGTGGTCTTCATGGCAAAGAAACTGAGGCTTCCTGTACTCCTTGGCATCGTTATTTCGCTGGCACTTGGTAGCGGAGGCGTGGCCGGGTCGGGTTCACAAGTCGCGATGAGCGTTTCGTCCATTAACGGAGTGGTTGACGTGCGCATTGGCGGTTTCGTCTTTGAACGTGGATCGGCCGTTGCGCTGGAGTTCATGCAAGACGCCGCCGCCGATTGCTTTGGATCTGACGTGAGCGTGAGCCAACTGCAGCTCAACGACGAGAACGGTCAGCTGATCGTTCAAGTGGTGGTCGAGCCGGCATCCAGCATTGTCGACTGGCTGGGGCAGATCGAGCTGGAAGATTCCGACGGACAACCCTTACCGGTTGGCAGCTACAGCTTGGTTGTCATGACCAATGTGGGGACGTTTTCCGTGGATATCGAGGTTGTCGATCCGTCCCGCTTCACCGAGTTGGGCCGATACTCGGCAACCGCCACCATCTGCGGGTTGTCGCTTCGTGTCTATCGCCTTTTCACCGAAGCTGACGCCGGCGCCCACGGGACATTGCGTGCCGGAGATCGGCTCCTCGTCGTGTTGGAAGGAAATCCAACCACGGGCTACGAATGGACGAATACGCTGTTGTACGAATTCGCCACGCTTCGGCAGATCGGAGACGTTGAATTTCGACCCGAATCCGGCCTGATCGGTGCGGGCGGTCTCTTCCTATTCCGCTACGAAGCCATTGCCGTCGGACCGCAAGCCTTTCGATTCGCCTATCAGCGACCGTGGGAGTCTGCGGAGCCTGAACGGCTTCTTGAGTTCTCGGTTGACGTGCATTGATTGGTGCATCGCACCGCTGCGCTCATCGAAGACTCTGAGAGCCGATTCTGG
>JAHITR010000216.1 GCA_018817505.1 Candidatus Bipolaricaulota bacterium
AAAGAGAGTATTTGAAGCTGCGGCAAATTGGCCAGCGAGCCGATATCGACGATTTGATTGTCCTGCAGGTGCAGTGTCTCAAGCTCGACCAAGTTTGACAGCGAATGGAGTTCGCTAATCTGATTACCTCCCAGTTCGAGACTGCTGAGACGAGTCATACTGCTGAGGGCGGCGATGTCCGTGATTTGATTGGCGTTTAGGTCAAGAACCAGTAATGTGCTGCCCAATCCAGCGAGAGGCACGAGGTCAGCAATTTGATTTCCCGACAAACGAAGCTTCTCCAGAGAGGTCAAGCCCTCCAGCGTGCTGATGTCAGCGATTTGGTTGTCTCTCAGATCGAGCACGCAAAGGCGGGTCAATGTTGACAAGGGTTGGATGCTCACGATGGCGTTTCGAGGGAGGACCAGCTCAGTGAGATTTTCACAATTTTCCAGTCCCTCCAGGTTGCAGATGCCCCGTTCGCGCAAACTGAGCTGGATGATGCCGGCCAGATCCTCCTTAGTGAGAGCGCCAGTGGGCTGGCTCACTGTGTCGCGAAGGGCACCCTGCAGTGCAGGATCGGGAATGGGTATGACACGCTGGCGGCAGCCCGCGATTGGGAGCATGAGAGCAACGAGGCTGGCAGCCAGGACCAGCTGAACGGCCCACGGCCTTGCGAACCTCTTGACACTCGAACGATGCGAGCGCGTCGCCATGATGAATTCAGAGTAGCGAAAAGACGCGGTCAAGCCAAAGTCATCCGGGAAGTCAACGGGAAGGACGTGCGGATGCGTTCGGCATCGCGTTGCCCGCGAGCCAGTGCAGGGGTATAGTGAGCGCTCGACGCCAATTTGACGAACTGATCATCGAATGCTCATTCATCACGAATCACGAGGAGAACTGCATGCACGATCCCAGAGTTGACGCCGTCGCCGATGTGCTTGTCCGCTACTCAGTCGATCTTCAGCCAGGGCAGCTCGTTCAGATTCAAGCCAACGTTGAAGGCGCGCCACTGGTTGTTGCCCTTTACCAAGCCATACTGCAAGCAGGTGGGCATCCTTGGGTGGACCTGAGCATCGAGGAAACGGAAGAACTGTTCTACAATTATGCCACAGATGCACAACTTGACTTCCATCCCGATTTCCTGAAGCAGGCAGACGAAGCAATCGAAGCCAGCATTTCGGTGTGGACAGATGCCAATAGCAAGCGTCTCACCAATGTGGATGCGGCGAAACAGGCGCGCCGTGCGAAGGCCATGCATCCCGTCATTAGCCGTTTCTTCGAGCGGATGGCAAACAAGGAGATTCGCTGGGTGGGAACCGCCTTCCCGACCAACGCTGCTGCTCAAACGGCTGAGATGTCCTTGCGGGACTATGAGAATTTTGTCTACGGGGCGTGCCTGGTCGCAGAGCCAGATCCGATTGCTGCCTGGAAAGCCGTCTCTGTCAAACAGCAACGATGGATTGACTGGCTATCTGATCGCCATGAGATCCATCTTGAAGGCGAGGACACAGACCTGCGGCTGATCTACAAAGGGCGCACTTGGGAGAATTGCGATGGGCGGGAAAACTTCCCAGACGGCGAGATATTCACCGGACCAATCGAGGATTCTGTCGAAGGGCATATCCGATTTACCTATCCTGCCTGTTATCGCGGGCGTCAAGTTGAAGATGTTCGCCTGTGGTTTGAAAAGGGCAAGGTCGTCAAGGCGACGGCAGCAAAGAACGAAGCGTTCTTGTTGGAAATGCTGGCCATTGACGACGGAGCCAGGTTTGTCGGCGAGTTCGCCTTTGGCACCAACCCTGGCATCCAAGCCTTTACAGGGGACACGCTTTTTGATGAGAAGATTGGTGGAACCGTCCATCTCGCGCTGGGCAAAGGGTACCTGGAGACCGGCAGCAAGAATGATTCGGCCATCCATTGGGACATGGTGTGTGATCTTCGCCAAGGCGGACGTGTCCGCGTAAATGGGGAAACATTCTCCGAGAATGGGCAACTTCTCATCTGATTTGTTCTGGCTAGAGCCTGTGACTTGCGTATAATCTCTTGGTCATGTTCGTTCGTCACTGCGAACCGCATGACCGTGTCATCTTGAGGCCGATGGCTCGGGCGTGATTGGATTACGGTATTGGGGTAACCGCGAGTGTTCGCTCGCTTCGGCTTGAGCCGGAAAGGGGTACCATATGCGATACCGACCGATCTGGAGTGTCCTTCTCATCGTCTCTGTTCTCTTCCTACCTGCTTGTGCACAACAAGGGGACTCCACCTCGAACAACCTGTTGGCCGACTTCTATGGGGCGTCAACACCGGATGAAACGGTTGCTGCAATTGACGATCTTGTCGATGCAAACCTTAATGCCGAGAATCTCGCGACGTTGTTGCGAGAGGGAATGGCGTACTCCGCTGATGTTCCCCTCGGATGGACGGTTTACGAATTCGAAGGCGCTGATGGCAGAACACGACCATACCACGTGTATGTTCCCACGAACTACGATCCGGCGAAGTCGTACACCCTTCTGTTCGACCTGCATGGGGCAGTCTCTTCTCTAGCGCAACCCGCCGAATACCTC
>JAHITR010000217.1 GCA_018817505.1 Candidatus Bipolaricaulota bacterium
TGGAGCAAAAGCTCCGTCACGAGGTGGTTGAGCACCTTGATGGGTCCACGCCACGTCGCATGGATGAAAACTGCTATTGGTTCACTGACAGAATCATCGGCCTCTGCTGGGAGGCGGCACGGCAGAAGGACGAACCGATTCCAGAGACGTCGATCAACAATCAGCTTGAGTTTATTCGATCCGAGTTATCTCTTTAGCCAGCAATCGGCTTGGCCAGGCTCTCCGCGTGGATCAGTGCCTCGACCGTTCGATGGCTGTCCGGCAACATGGTCTCAGTGCGGGCGAGTAACCCAATGTGCTCCTCGCCCGCAGCTGTCAACGATGACTTACTCTTCGAGTTCGATGGTCACCAGGAAAACGCGATCAGGCCGATGCACCTTCAGCACGATGCGGTCGCCCGGGCTCTTGGAGTCGAGCAATGCCTGCATGTCGGCACAGGTGTTGATGGGTAGGGCATTGGCGTAGGTAATGATGTCGCCCGAACGCAGTCCGGCCTGTTGCGCGGCAGTTCCTTGAACAACTGCGGCAATGCGGATTCCAACCCCGTCGGTGTTCTCACACTGAATGCCGAGCATCACGCGATGTCGCGAGTAGTCAAAGGTAAGGGTTTCCACAGGGTTCGTGGTGGCGGATACGAATGGAATGACCACCGTAGGTTGATCAATCATTTCGCCTGCATCCGTACCTTTCCGATCCTCGGCGCCGAACGGATCTGCCAAGTAGACGGCCAATTGAATCGAGCCGCGCAAATCCTCTAGCGACGAATGGGATTGGGAAGGTGTAGCAAATTCGAACTGCAGCGCTTCCTCGCTAGATACTTGCCAGCCTGAGATGGCGACGCTCTGGAACGGTCGAAGGATCCACTTTCGATCCGATGAGTCACTGGCAATGACTGCGTTGCCATTGGTATTCAATCCATCCACGGCCAAGACAATGCCAATGTATCCCGAGGTCAGATTACGCAGTTGAATGCGATAAGGACGTCCTAGCAAGGGATCAAGAACATATTCGGCTTGTCGAACATAGAAGAACCTGTTGAGCGCATTGCAGGATCCCTGTTCTTTTGTCCCAACGTCCGATGTCCGACAGGCATCCAAAATAGTGGACACATCCTTGGCATCTTCCGTAGGGATTTGAACAACACGTGTCGTGACCAGCCGCTCATCCATGGGACTCCACGTTCCCCAGTGTAGGATTCCCCAAGACTCGAAAGCCTCCACTTCGACAGCCACAAATTGGCCTGTGGCCGCGGCTAGCGCGACCGAAAACATCAAGCATCCTGCCAACAACACAAGCATGAATCTTCGCATGTCACTCTCCCTTCTTCCATTCCAGTAATCCATTATGGCAGACCGCGGGGAGCCTTGACCAGTTTTATTTCGGGAGTGTGACACCCGCCTGATTCTGATATCCGCCGCCGGACTCTTTCTCTGCATAGGTGCGACGGGGCCGTCGTCCGCGGAAGAAGACCACTTGGGCAATCCCTTGCCCGACGTGCATGCGAATGGGATAGGGAGAGACGTTGGCCAACTCGATGGTCAGGATACCCTTCCAGCCAGGCTCCAATGGAGTGACATTGACGAGCAATCCACAACGAGCATAGGAGCTCTTGCCCCAACATACAGCACAGACATCATCTGGCATATTGAACCACTCCACAGATTCGGAGAGTACCTGAGACCCAGGAAGTAGTTCGAACGTATCTGGCGCGACATATTCCCGGAAGTGATGCGCCGGAAAATCGATGGGATCAAGCACTTGATTGACCCCTCCAAGCGGCACCAAGAAACGCTTTCCCAGCCGAAGGTCGTACCCGAAGCTTCCCAATCCGTAGGAAGGCTTGCCTCGCTGATCGGGAATAAACGGATCAAGCATGGGTGATTCGCCGGTACATAATTCGGCAATCTCGTAATCGGAAAGCACGCCGTACATGGTCATTCGCTGGCCCCCTCATGCAGTAGTTCTGAATGTTCCGCTTGTCGAAGGACCCCATTTACAAAGGCCCGCCATTCGGCCAACCGGTGCGATTCTCGTTGCCGAATCATCCGCTGGAGAACCATGTAGTTCAAACAGACGATGCGCCGCTGCAAGAACGACTCTGGCAAGTCGCGCTTTGCTGCTTGCCACTGCCCCTCTGCGATCAAAGCATTGAGATGTTGTAGATGCGCTTCTGGAATCGGATACTCGAAGTCAGTTTGTTGAAGCGGGCGAGAGGTCATTGTATGCATGGTCGATTCAGACTGCTTGCTGACACCGACGCGATAGGTGTCAAATTGTAGCCAGAAATAGCGGGGTGCATCCATGTCGATCCAAACCACGATCGACTCAAGAAACTTGTTGTGCCCGTCGCCCTTGAAGCACAACTTCTTGGCCACCTCTGGCATTCGATCAGGATTTTGATTATAGGACAGACAAAGCCCAAGCAATGCCGCGGAATAGCCGTGTTCCTCAAGAATGAGCAGGTTCATCTTGTCTCCTGTGCTGTCATGTCTCTGCTGCCTGGTTGATGCAAGGGGAGCCCTTGTCGACACAGCGGACACTCGTCAGCAACGTACGTAGGGATGGCCAGCTGCAGTAGAGAGTCAATCGGCAGATTAGCCAGTTGGTGCGTTTCCGATCGATCAACGATACAGCCGATGGCCACTGGGCGCGCCCCGAGGTCGCGCAACGCATCGAGGAGCTCAAGCGTTGTCTTTCCTGTGGTAACAACGTCTTCAATCACACAGATGCGTTCGTTGGGCTGAAGCATGAATCCTCTCCGCAGCGCAAAGGTCCCATCGCTTCGTCGCTCGGGGAACGAGAATGGCACTTTCAGATGACGAGCGACTTCATAGCCGATCAACAACCCTCCCAAGGGTGGTGCCATCACCCGATCCACTGACTTTCCAATCGCATCCGCAAGTGCTGCCCCCAATGCGGTCGCTGTTTTGGGGAGTTCAAGTGCACGCGCACATTGCACGTAGCGTCCAGAGTGTCTGCCCGAGGACAGCAGGAAGTGGCCATTCTGGATGGCTCCGACATCCTGAAGCAGTTCCATCCATGGATCGTGCTCAGTCAATTTGCGCCTCCTTGATGTCTTGCTTCATCTGCTTGGCAGCATGCTTGGGGTCAGGTGCGAACAAAATCGACCGGGACGCATTCACCACCATCAGCCGCTTCTGTCGAACTGCGGCGAAGAATGCGTCTGCCTGTCCGCCTTGTGCTCCTATTCCGGGAACGAGCCAAGGCAAGTTGCCCGATATGTCATCCAGTCGAGCGACAGCATCAGCATGCGTTGCGCCAACCACCATCCCCAGCTGATCGGGATATTCTTCTGCCAATTCGACAGTCAATGTGGCCACACACTCGGCCAGAGAGGGCGTCCCATGCTCGACGACCCGTCGGGATGATGGATTGGAGGGCAACGTCAACACGAAGGCAAATCCGCCCGTCTGCAAGAAGGGAGTGATCGCGTTCGATCCCATGTACGGCACAAGCGTAATGGCGTCCGTTTGAAGCACATCGAACGCTGCGCTGGCGTACGCAGCAGCAGTGGATGCAATGTCGCCGCGCTTGGCATCGAGTATCACCGGTCGGCCGGCACGATGAACACGTTCGATCACGTGGCCGAGCACATCCCAACCCTGAGATCCAAGCGCCTCGTAGAAGGCGCTATTGGGTTTGTAGGCGCAGGCGTGCTCGGCTGTCTCATCGATGATCCAATCCAAGAACGACTGGATACCTTTGACTGATTTCTTGAATCGTTCAGGTATCTGGGACCGATGGGGATCAAGCCCAACGCACAAATTTCCTCCAGATTGTTGCATTGACGCTTCGAGCTTTTCAATGAACATGGAACCCCCCTGAATGTGCGATTCCGATGACGTCCTCGACAGACGATAAGTCATGTTGGTCCAGCCATCCGCTCAATGCGCAGGCTAGCCTCTCGGGCAGCTGGGGATCAACCATCAATCCGAATCCAATCCCGATAAAATCTGCGCCCGCCATCAGCATTTCGAGCGCACTTCCCAAATCGGAGACGCCGCCCATGCCGATGATCAGGGCTTCTGGAAACGCTCTTCGCGCCTCGAATACACGCGCCAGCGATATCGGCAGGATCGCCGGCCCGCTCAAGCCTCCATACTCGCGACTCAAGAACGGGCGTCCCGAACTCCAATCGATGCGCAACCCACGCACAGAGTTGATTAGTGTAACGCCTGCGGCTCCTGCTGTGAGTGCTCGTTCGCACGAACGCAACAGGTTGCCCGAGTCTCCGGGAAGTTTGACAAGAACGGGAAGCGTTGCCTCTGCCACTGCAGCACGCACGAACTGCTCGACCTCGGTTGCGTCCGCTCCAGGTATTTGACCGCCAACATTCGGACACGAGAGATTCAGCTCGAGGGCATCGTGGCCTGAAAGCGCGTGGATGTGAGCGACGAGTCTTGACATGTCGTCGTATGTGGAAGCCGCGAGACTGACGATTCTCCGAAGCGGAAGTTCGATTATTTTCGGATGAACCGTTCGTTTGAATGCAGCGATGCCTGGGTTTTCCAGACCAATCGAATTCAAAGCTCCGGACGGGCAATCGACCAAACGGGGCTGTGGATTGCCTGTCTTTGGCTCCAGGGTGATCGTCTTGGTCGTGATAGCGCCGATTTGCCTAAAATCCAACGCCTCAGCCAGTTCGTAGCCAAATCCAGCCGGTCCCGATGACAGCACCACTGGCGTAGTAAAGAGCGTTCCCAATCGCCTAACCGTCAGATCAGCCATGGCAGCTCCTCAAGCGCAAACAGGGGGCCTTCTTTACAAATTCGCTGCATCCCCGTCGAGGTCTCGATACTACAGCCCAGGCATGTGCCGACGCCGCAACCAATGCGAGCCTCAAGTGAAACAAACACAAACGGTTCCTGACGGTATTGCTGTGCGATGAGTCGCAACATCGGCTCAGGTCCGCAAGCGATGATGCCCA
>JAHITR010000218.1 GCA_018817505.1 Candidatus Bipolaricaulota bacterium
CATCGACAGCCGCCCCAATACCAAGGGCGGGACCTATCGCATCAACCTGCTGCCGACAACAGCTCACATCTTCTTTGGCGAGAAGGTTGGGGCGACAGCCAATGGCCGTTTTGCCGGGGCGCCCGTTTCAGACGGAATCTCGCCTTCGCAGGGGGCCGACGTCAAGGGACCAACAGCGGTTCTGAAATCCGTCGGCAAAATCGATCATGTGCGAACCGGCGGCACGCTGCTCAATCAGCGTTTTCTTCCCGACGTATTACAGGGGGAGACGGGCTTGCGAAAGCTAGCTGCCATGGTGCGAACCTACTTCCGGTTCGACGGCCATCATATTCAATTCAATGTGGTCGACTCCGACACACTCCGCAAAGCGCAGGCTCATCCTGAGCAGCATCGCGATCTGATTGTCCGCGTGGCTGGATATTCAGATTACTTTTGCGTTCTGGATCCGAGCCTGCAAAACGAGATCATCCAACGAACTGCGCATGAGGCCTTCTAGCTCGCAGCCATGAGGAGCAGGAAGGGCTGAAGACAATCTCGACTCTCCCTGTTGGGCGCAACGAACCCTACGAACCGTTTCAACGCCAGCATCGTGCAGGCTGAACTGGCTAGAGGTCGAGCACTGAGATATCGGCTTGTTGTTGCAGTGCGGCCACAGCCGCGCAGTATCCTTTGGAAACGGGGATTTCGATCAAGACGTTGCCAACAGGCGATTCGAAGTCGCTGCGACTCAGTCGGGCCCCGTCGCCTTCCAGGAGAATCTCGCATTGCGACAGGCCCGAAGGCACCCGCGCGCCATGCGCCTTGAGGTGGGCTTCTTTGAGAACCCAGGTGCGATAGAATGCCTCGATTCGCTGTCCTTCATGTTGTCTTTGCAGCCGGTCTGCCTCGCCTGGGGTGAAGAAGCGCTGGGCCAGCCGATCGACAGGCACTCCACCATCGATTCTCTCGATATCGATGCCCACAGCATGTCGAGAAACCGCGACCAGTCCCAGACTGCCAGAATGCGAGAGATTGAATTGAATCCCGGCGTGCGCAGGTGTGGCAATCTCTGGGCGGCCAAACCTCGATCGCACAATCTCGATTTCTTCTGCTGCACAATGCAGGTAGCGTGACAGGATGAAGCGAAGCCGTCCCCAGGCTACCACGCGCTTGTCTCGCTCAGCATGCGAACAGATTCGACTAGCGATGCTCAGCTCATCGTCACTGAGCCAATGGCGCAAGGACGTGATTTCCTGGCGCGCCGCAATTAGTGGAAATCGCCACACGTGAATCTCGTACTCAGATAAGCCCGGTCGTTGTGCAGTATTCATAGGCAATGCCATCGTACCCGAGAGCGGACCTTGGCACAGGCTGGAGCCACGGTCAGCTATTCGCGACCTTCGAATTGCGGCACCAGATCTCGCAAGGATCGCAGAACGACGGCGTCATCCCCTCGTTTGGCGTCGATCATCAACTGGGAAAGATCCGCTAGCCATTCTGGCGTCGGCTTTTCCAAGCGCGCGATGGTCAACTGCTTGTGCGATGTGGCTTCAGAGCCTTCCTCGGTGGTAAACAACTCTTCGAACAGCTTTTCGCCAGGGCGTATTCCCGTATACACGATCGGCAGATCGATATTCGGCTTCAAGCCATAGAACCGAATGACATCCTCGGCCAGTTCGACGATTCGCACGGGCTTGCCCATGTCCAGCACCAGAACCTGACCCGATTTTCCGAGAACGCTCGCCTGGAGCACAAGCTGAACGGCTTCTGAGGTCACCATGAAGAATCGTTCCATGTCTGGATGGGTCACTGTCACCGGCTGCCGCGCCTCCACTTGATCCTGGAACGTTTTCAGAACACTTCCTCTGCTGCCAATGACGTTGCCAAATCGGACGGTCATGCAGCGGGTGCGTTGGCTTTGCTGATTGCGAACCAGCAATTCGGCCATTCGCTTGGTGGTTCCCATCACTGACGTCGGTGCAACCGCCTTGTCTGTGGATATCAACACAAAGGCATCTGCCTTGACATCACAAGCTGCTTGAAGCACGTTGCCTGTTCCGCCAACATTGGTTTTGACGGCCTCACAAGGGAACGCCTCCATCATCGGCACATGCTTGTAGGCTGCGGCATGATAGACGGCGTAGGGCCTTTCCTGATCAAAGATTCGCGCCATCTGCTCAGCATCGCGCACATCGGCGACCATCACTCGGATGTCTCGGTCAGGGAAGCGTTGACACAAGTCAGACTCCAAATAGAACAATCCCGTCTCGTTGAAATCGAGGGCGATCAATCGACTTGCGCCGAATCGCAACAGCTGACGACAAAGCTCCGTGCCAATGGATCCAGCTGCGCCAGTCACCAAGGCGATTCGCCCAGTGATGTAGCGTGAGATCTCGCCGGAGTCGACGCGAACGGGTTCGCGTTGGAGCACGTCTTCAGGGCGGACATCGCGAAGCACTGAAGCCGTCACAATCCCGGTATACAGTTCAGCTAGCTGAGGAATGATCTTGACGTCTTGAATGCCGGCCCCTCTCGCCAGTTGGATCGTCTCACGAATCACACTCGGCGGTGCCGATGGCATGGCAATCAACACGCTCTCCACATGGAGACGCTCGACTTCCCGCGGCAGCAACTGGCGGTTGCCGGCAACTGCGACGCCTCGAAACACCAGCCCCTTCTTGTCAGAGTCGTCATCGAGCAGCCCAACAACGGCATAGCCATCATCCCGTTCGAGCGCACGAATGAGTTCGGATCCAGCATCCCCAGCCCCCACAACCAACGTGCGCTTTCCCCGTGTTCTCGTTGAGCTAAACGTGTGCAGGATCAAACGTCTTGAGATGCGAATCCCTAGAAGAGCGAGCAAACAGATGGCAAGATCGATGCCAAGAATCGACCGAGGCATGGCTGTCCAATATCCCACATCCCGGAAGACCAGCTCAATCGCCGCCAAAATCGCGGTGGCCGAAATGCAGGCCATCGCCGTTTGCGCCAATTCCCCCAGCCCGATGTTCCTCCAACTGAAACGATAGATGCGGAACGCAAAGAAGATGGGAATCTTGACTGCAACAGCAAGAAGAAGCGGACGCCAAATGTCTGAGGAATACTGCGGAGGAATCCGAAACTCGAAGCGCAGCCAATAGGCAATCAACATCGATGCAAGCACAATGGCTGTGTCAATGCCCATACGAAACAGCAGTCCTCGCCACCGCCTTAGTCTTGGAGAAAGAAGCACAGCCACCCTCCTAGCACGAAATGGCACCAGAAAGCGCCTCAACAACCTGCAAAACCTGCTCGCCCGTCATCTGTGGAAAGAAAGGGAGGGCAATGGCACGATCGCCCATCGCTTCAGTGACGGGAAAATCGCCGCGCGCGGTCCCCAATTGCTGACGAATGAACGGCTGCAGATGAATGGGTTGGAAGTAGTCACGGCAGCCAATTCCCTCGCTCTGTAGCCTGGCCAGAATACGATCCCGATCCTCTCGCGAAAATCGATCGGCCAGGCGAACGACAAACACAAACCAACTCATGCGCACATTCTCCGCCACCCGCGGAAGGATGACGTCGTCCCAATGGGCCATCGCTTCAAGGTATGCCTCGGCCACTTTGGTTCGGGCAGCCACAATCGTTTCGATTCGCTTCATCTGAGAGGCGCCCAGTGCGGCGGACATTTCATCCAGCCGGTAGTTGTATCCCAAGCGGACGTGACTGAGCCATCGCGCATCGCCGCGCCCTTGATTGGCCATGCTTCGGCAGCACTCCGCGAGGTCGTTGTCGTTTGTCGTGATCATGCCGCCTTCGCCGGTGGTAATCTGTTTGTTGGGATAGAAGCCAAAAATCGCCGCACGCCCGAAGGAGCCGCAAGGTTTGTCGTCGAAACGCGAACCAAGAGACTCAGCAGAATCCTCAATCAGCGCCAAGCCACGGCGCTGGGCGATGCGCTCCAACTGATCCCAGGCTGCCGGGTGGCCAAACGCGTCAACCGCCAGAATGGCCACCGTTCGCGGCGTGATCGCAGCTTCCACAAGATCAGGATCGATGCACAGCGTCTGAGGGTCGATGTCGACGAAGACAGGCACAGCGCCCTCCATCAAGATGCAATTGGTGGATGCGATGAAGCTGAACGGTGTGGTAATCACTTCATCGCCAGCACTTATGCCCAGAGCCCGGACAATCAGATGCAGGGCACTCGTCCCGCTGTTAACGGCCACGGCATAGGGTGTGCCGACATAGTCAGCGATCGCCCTCTCAAACGCGGTAATTTGAGGGCCGAGTGCGAGTTGAGTACCCGCTAGGACAGATAGGACGGCTTGAACATCCTCGGGGGCTAGTTCAGGTTGGGACAAGGGAATGTTTCTGCCGATCTTCGACACATGTTGTTCGGTCATTGGACCACCTTCGCGGGCACACCCACGGCAATCGCATCTCCGGGAATATCTGTTGTCACAACCGCCCCGCCACCAATCGTTGATCGGTGGCCCACAGACAGATTGGGAAGCATGCAGGCTCCGATGCCGATGTGTGCCATTTCCCCGATGCGGCAATGGCCTGCCAAATGGCTGCCCGGGGAGACATGGACGAAGTCGGCCAACGAGCAATCGTGATCGATACTGGCCATGGTGTTTACAATACAGTGCCTGCCAATGGTGGCCATGCTATTGATCACGACGCCAGCTAGGACCACCGTGCCTTCGCCAAGAGTTGCCGATGGGCTGATCGTCGATGCAGGATGTCGAACAACTGCGAACCGTCTTCCCAAGGACGCCAGGCGATCGGCAATCGAGGCACGAAGCGCATTGTCGCCGATGGCCACCACCATGACACAGTTGGCCCAATCCGGGGATTTGAGAACGCTCTCATCGCCGATTACAGGAATCCCGAGAATGCTTGTGTGTTGAATCTCGG
>JAHITR010000039.1 GCA_018817505.1 Candidatus Bipolaricaulota bacterium
AAGTTCGTCTGCTGAGGATCAATGGTTACATCCGTATCCCAAGATCCGCTCAACGTTGCGGCAAGGCCGCTAAAGGCCAAACCGAGTACACAAATAAGGCTAATTACGAGAGCCCTTTTCATTATTGACTAACCTCCTTACGCAGTCTTAAAACATTCCATTCCATTGCTTGTGACAAGAAGCGTTGCTCTCCAGAAAGAGAGAAATTTGCGCGTCGGGCAACCACCTCCAAATCTCAAGATTCGCCTCTCCACTAGATCTTGATCCATCATAGTGCTAGGCCAGTTTGATGTCAAGTGATATGCGTTACGCTCACGCTTTCCGAGTTTCTCGACACCAAAAAATGGCACGTATTCTACAGTCCCAACGTAGCCAGAGCGACACCGACGATCCCTACGAGCAAGGCTGTTAGTGAGATAAAGAAGTTCGCCTGTACTCGTTTGGCTAGCGTGCTTGAGCTCGAGGAAGAACTCTCTTGAACCTGTGCGTTCAACTGCGCAATCTCCAGCTCGGCTTGCGAAATCCGGTTCTGAAGCGTCGAGTAGCTAGAGCCTTGAGCGGATCCTAATTGCGATTGCAGAATCGTCACGTCATCCGAAACCTTGAAGATCAGGTCTTTTAGCACATTCAAGTCTTCCAGCGTGACGGATTCGGCATTGTTCTGCATGTATTTGAGCGCTCGTGAGATCATCGCGGCGGCATCATATCGAGTCAATGCAGCATCCCCGTTATACACGCCGCCAGGGAGCCCGGTAATGATTCCTCGTGCCGCCAAATACTCCAAATCAGCATACGCCCAGTGATCTCTTGGCACGTCGGTAAATAGGCCCCCGGTATTCACGGGTTCGGCGTGTCCGTTGCCTGTTTGTCCCCAAGCGGCTCCGCCTAGAAGCGTGATCAAACTCAGACTGACGATGAGACTAACACATAGAATTCCTCGATTTCGTTTCACTAGTACCCCCCCATGGCAGGAATTGGTTCGAGTATAGGGCTCGGCTCAGAACCAGTCAATGATTGTCGCGCCCACCCAGATCTTGACTGCTCGATCACGCTCACGGATTCGCGGCAGCTCGCCCTGATCAAACACCGATTAGGTCTCGCCTCAAAATGAGTCAATGGGATTCTCAACTTGCTCTTCTCGCTAAGCAGCAGTCTTTGATGTGTGCAACCTGCTCGCCCTGATCAAACACCGATTAGGGCTCGGCTCAGAACCAGTCAATGGGAATGGGAACGGGAACGCTTTGCGTTCCTTTTGCGTTCCTTTTGCGTTCCTTTGAGAATGGCAACGCTTCGCGTTCCTTGGAGCTGAGATTCTCGTAACGATGGTCCCCGCATTGGCGCACCCTGCGCACGCGACTCTACCCACCACAGAGCAGGATGTTTGGCGGCGGCACCAGTCGCCAAACTCCAATGAACTGACGCGCAAGCGACAGTTCTCGGCAGCCCTCCTCGGTTAAACGCCACACTAAACTGCAGAACTAAGGGAACCTGCTGACGCCAACGCGGGGGATCGGTCCGGTTTTTGGGTCTAGGTCCTAGATGTGGGTTCTAGATCCGTGTAAGGAACGTCTTGCGGTGGAATCTCGACGGTCCATGCCGCTGAATGGCTAAGATGTGTGCTGCTGAGCCATAGCCTTTGTGGCGTGCGAACCCATAGGGTTCGGCGAACCCATAGGTATCGGCAAGCTCATGGGGGTCGGCAAGCTCATGGGGGTCGGCAAAGTCGTAGACTTCAGCCCTCGTTGCCAATGATTGCATAAAGGCGTCTCGCCAAACCTTCGCGAGAATGGATGCTGCGGCAATGTGAAAGGATTTGGCATCTCCCTTCGTAACTTGCACGAAGGCTGAGAATGCCGCCTTCGTAGCCTCCTCGCCCAGGGAAAGTCCTCGATCGAACAGGCCAATATCTGCACAGATCCCGCCATGGGGCTGTGTGCCCAGCAGCCTTTGATAGGCTCGTGATGCCGCCTTGTGGCAGGCATTCACAATGCCCAATTGATCGATTTCGAGGGCGGATGCACAGCCAATGCCATATTGGGCCTCGGCCTGAATCAATGCGAAGAGCCGTTCTCGAACTCGTCGGGCGACTTGCTTGGAGTCATTGAGTTCGACAAAGGTTTCCAAAACAGACGTTCGAAGGTCGCCGGAAGGCGTGCAGATGTCGTCCCAGTCGAATCGAACACAAGCCACAGTCACTGGCCCTGCCAGAGATCCGCGGCCTGCTTCGTCAAATCCGACAACACGCTGTCTCGGCGGAGACGATTCGTGTCCGTCCTCAGGGGCAGCAAGGAATAAGGGAATTTGGCCAGGCGCCTGGAGTGCAGGATGCCATTGAGCGTGGTTCAGGAAAGAACGGTCAAATGACAGAAGACTGCCAATGCGTTCCATGCGTAGAAATGACTTTTCAGATCCAGTCTTCGCAATCCCCGTCATTCTCCTGAGCCAGCGTAGCCATTCATCAGGTTAAATCGATTCAGCGGCCACACACGGAGGAATGGTTCGCCAATGAAATCCTTCTCATTCACAAATCCCCAGTATCGTGAATCCCAGGAATTGTTGGTGTTGTCACCCAGAACAAACCAACTGCCTTCCGGCACGGTGGTCGGTGTGACGCCAAATCCCATCCGAGGATCTGTCGATGAGTACGATCGATCAAATGCGGCTCCAACAAGCTGCTCGCCGTCCACATAAATCTTTCCACCGCGAATGTGAACGGTCTGTCCGCCCACAGCGATCAGTCGCTTCACATAGCGTATGCGGCGATCCTTCAGCACGATGCCCAAATCCGCCAGAGATTCAATCTGTGCGGTTCTTGTGCCCACTGGAATGGAAGGGGTTCCACTCAGCTGTACTGTAACCTCCGTGCCTTCAGGAAGTGTCTTCAGAAGCGCATCGGCTCCAGCGGAAGAGTAGATCGGCTTGCTATTGACGGTCAGCAAGCGATCTCCCGGCAAGATGGCGGATTCGCCTAGACTCTCACCCACGGAGCGGACGAGAACTTGATCGGTGTGCCAGAAGACGACGATGTCGCCTGGTTTCGGGTTCCGCAGACGAAGATTGTAGGTCAAGCGGTCCACAAAGAAGGAGTCCCGAGGCTCGATGGATGGCACCATCGATTCCGTCGGGACGTGCATACGTACGGTAACGAAACTCATCACCAGAATGGCAAGGACTCCGGCAATAGCCAGAATCTCTATCCACTCAAGCACTTCGCCCATGACACGGCCAGGATGATAGCCAAGAATTCCAGCAAGCCTTAGGATCACGGCAGGCTTCTTCTCGCTATCTTGGGACGTTGCCCTGTCTCTCGGCATAGACCAATTATCGAATGCGTCGCAGACGCCGCATGAAATAGGGGCGCGCTTGGCGAACGTTGCCTTCCTTCACGACTTCGATCCGCTCGATCTTTGGCGAATGAACGGGGAACGTCTTTTCAACACCGATGCCTGAGGAAATCTTCCGCACGGTCACCATTTCCTGCGTGCCGCCACCGGCTCGCTTGAGCACAATGCCCTCGAACACCTGAACACGCTCTTTCGTTCCCTCAGTAATGCGTTCGTAAATGCGGACAATGTCGCCCGTATTGAACGGTTCCCGCTCAATTAGCTGTTCTTTCTCAATCGCGCGCAGAATATCGTCCATCTGCTCCTCCTCAACACTCGTCCCGATCCCCGGCTACGCGATCCAGCATGATCGCTACTGCCGCGCGAACGGACAGATGATTAAAGTCACTATTTCCCATGATCGGCGGCAGGATGACGTCACAGACATCGATCAATTCCTCGGTCATGCCCCAGCCTGTCCCAAACAGCAGATAGACTGGCTGTGGATCGTTGTTCAATCGTCCACGCAACTCGCTGAACGAAATACCTTTCTTGCTCGTTCCACGGGCAGACGTGGCCACCAAGAGGGGAGACTTGCCCTCCGCATCCTCAATCCACTCTATGGTTTCTTCCAGGTCTTCGGCAATCGTTAGGTAATCCATCGCTTCGCCACGCCCGCTTAGCTCCAGCGCGCGCTCGCCCTCAGTCCAGAAGCCCCGAATTCTCCAAGCAATTTCTTGCTGGGAAGGCAATGGCGTCACAACGAAATAGCGATTGACGCCATACGTTCGGGCTGAACGGGCAATATCATGCACATCCATGGATGTGGTCGACGTGGCCACGATCTCTCCACGACGATTCCTCATCGGAAAATGCAAAAGACCTACGTACAAATTACCCATCTTCAGTCGGTTCCTCAAGGCTTAGGCCAAGCAATTCGGGTCGATTCCGTGTCGTCTTCTTCCACGCCTGCGCTTCTCGGAATGCTTCAATCTTGGCGTGATCTCCAGATAGCAGCACATCGGGGACTCGCAATCCGCGAAATTCAGGAGGCCGCGTATACTGCGGACAGCCCACTCGCGGCTTGTCGTAAAACGAATCCGATTCAATGGAGTCGAATTTCCCGACCACTCCAGGCGTCATGCGAGCCGTTGCCTCGATGAGGACCGCCGCAGCCACTTCGCCTCCGGCAAGAACGTAATCGCCGATAGAGATTTCCTCATCGACGAATTCAAGCAATCGTTCATCGACCCCTTCATAGCGCCCACACAGCAAGATGAGCCCATCCAATCGAGCCCAAGCTGTGGCATCGCTTTGGCGGAATAGCCTGCCTTGCGGGGAAAGCAATACCGTACGAACACTGCGGCTGCTATCGTGTCCGTCTCGGCTCACAGCGTATTCCGCTCGAATCGCTTCAATGCCCCGTACAAAGGGCTCTACCTTCATCAGCATTCCGGCACCGCCACCATAGGGCCGATCATCCACAATGCGATGCGGATCGTCGGTATAGGATCGCAGGTCATGCAAGCGAACGTCGATCACGCCTGCATCACGCGCCTGGCCAAGAATGCCGGCCGAAAGCAGGCCTCTCAGTGCGTCTGGGAAGATCGTGACAACATCAAAACGCATGGCATCAGTCGATGATCTCGACTACAACCTCTCGCCCAATGCCTTCGGCCACTGTCTCAAGAAACGTTCGCAGCGCACCGATGGTCCGACCACCCTTCCCCAGGATTCGACCTCGGTCCTCTTTCCCAATGTGCAGAAAGAAGATGTCCACTCGCTCCGTCTCGATGCGATCGATTTTGACCGCATCCGGTTGTTCGACCAACGAGTGGACGAGGAATTGACAAAGGCGGAAAAGCAAAAGGCTCCTCCTCGCTCCGCGGACCTAGTCCGTGGACTGCCTACTCCGAAGCTTCGGGTTTCGCATCCTCAGCGGGCGCTTGCGCAGCTGGTTGCTTCTTGGGTGCGTCAGCCTTCAATTCCTTGGCTTCGATCACGACGGGTTCGCCTCGCTTCGCTGCATCCCACGCTGCAAAAATCCCAGCATTGGAGAGAATGTTGCGAGCGGCGCGCGTCGGCTTGGCTCCATCCTGCAACCATTTCAGCGCTGCGTCTCCGTCAATCTCAAACGTTGGGGGGTTCGTCTTCGGATCGTACGGCCCCAGATCGGCGACAACCTTGGCATCGCGCGGCTTGCGGCCATCTAGAACTACGACTCGGTACGAAGGCTGTCCCTTCCGTCCCACTTTCTTCAATCGAATCTTTGCTGGCATACCTCACCTCAAACTTCGTTGCCGCTCAAACACGCAGGTTCATGACGACAAACCCATCGCGTCAAGCGGGTTCTTTCCTTTGTTTCGGCGTCCGCCGATCATCTTCAACGCCCGTTTGGCCTCTGAAAAACGTGCTAGTACACGATTGACATCCCGAACTTGGGTACCACTTCCACGGGCAATGCGCTTCTTTCGACTACCCCCGATTATAGAGGGGTTCAGGCGTTCTTCCAGGGTCATCGACCTCATAATTGCCATCGCTTGTTTGGTCTCGTTCTCATTCTCAGTTCCTGCGGCTCTTTTCAGCTTTGCCGCTCCGGGAAGCTTATCGATAATGGATGACAGCGGACCGAGCTTTTGCATCTCTTCGAGCTGCTCGAGGAAGTCTTGGAGGGTGAATTGGTTCTTTCTCAGCCGTTCGACCATGTCCGCTGCCTTGTCTTGATCGAGCGTTTGTTCTGCGCGCTCGATCAGTGTCAGCACATCGCCCATGCCCAAGATTCTCTCGGCCATTCGCTCAGGATGAAATGGCTCCAATCCGTCCAGCTTCTCACCGGTACCAACAAACTTGATTGGACAGCCAGAAAGGTGGCGAATCGACAGCGCAGCGCCTCCTCTTGCATCTCCGTCGAGTTTGGTCAGGATCACGCCGGTCAAACCCAGCTGATCATGAAACGCGGCAGCAATATTGACAGCTTCCTGTCCAGTCATGGCGTCAGCGACAAGCAGGATCTCTGACGGTGAGGCCACACGGGCGATCTCGCTCACTTCGGCCATCATCGCCTCATCAATTTGAAGGCGCCCGGCTGTGTCCACAATGACGACATCGCGCAATTTGGATTCGGCCTCGCTCAGACCGCGAAGAACGATTTCCACTGGTTTGGCATTCGCTAGAGAAAAGACGGGAACGTCGGCGTCTTTTCCCAACGTGTGCAGCTGATCGACAGCCGCAGGACGATACGTGTCCGCTGCCACAAGCAGCGGTTTGCGACCATCCTTTTTCAAGCGAAGAGCTAACTTGGCTGCGCTCGTCGTCTTTCCCGACCCTTGCAGGCCAACCATGAGCACCACGGCAGGCGAACGGGACAGATCCAGTGGGGCACGCTCCCCTCCCATCGTGGCTGTGAGTTCGTCACGCACGATTTTGACGACCTGCTGCCCTGGGGTCAGGCTGCCAAGGACCTCTTCACCTACCGCCCTCTGCCTGATACGGTCAGTCAGTTCCTTCACCACACCGTAATGGACGTCGGCTTCGAGGAGAGCAAGCCGGATTTCTCGCAACCCGGCCATAACGTCGGCTTCTGACAACGTGCCCTTGCCTCTCAACTTCGAGAACAGGTCGGTCAGCTTGTTGGTTAGGCTGTCAAACATTCTCTCTCCTGCACATTCGCACGCCGACCCTTTGGGTTCGCGAACCCTATGGGGTTCATCGGCCCGTTGGGTTCATGGCCCCGCTTCGTTCGTTGGACAAACGGCGCTGCCGTTTCCCTCGTTCCTTCTGTTCATCGAGCCACCTTCATGGCTATCGCTGGCGAAACCAGAAGGATAACGAAATTGAACGCCTGGTCGCCAGTTTGCCGTGTCCTGTCAACGCTTCTGCGGGAAATGCTGCTCCAAGAACGCAGTGGTCACTTCACCGCGGCGGAACGCTGGATGTCGGAGGATTTCCATCAGCAGCGGCGTCGTTGTTCGAATACCTGAAAGCCGAAGCCTCTCCAACGAGGTTCCCATACGCACGATCGCTTCATCACGCGTCTCGCCCCAGGCGATCAACTTGCCAATCAACGAATCGTAGTGAGGCTTGATTTCCATGCCTTGATGAAGGGCGGAGTCGAAGCGAATCCCGTTTCCGCCTGGCAACTCCTCAATACCCACCGTCCCGCAGCAGGGCATGAATCCGTTGTCAGGATCTTCGGCATTGATGCGACATTCAATCGCGTGTCCACGGAAAGGAATCTGCGCTTGCTCATGCGACAGCGGCTTCCCTTGCGCCACTCGGATTTGTTCCTTGATCAGATTTAGGCCGCAGATCACCTCAGAAACCGAGTGCTCGACTTGAATTCGTGCATTCATTTCGATGAAGTAGAAGCTGTGGTCTGGAGCAACGACAAACTCTACGGTGCCCGCATTTCGATATCCAACCGCTTGCGATGCATCGACAGCCGCCTTCCAAATCGCCTCACGCGTTTCTTGAGGGAGATTGGGGGCCGGTGTTTCTTCAATGAGTTTCTGGTGCCGACGCTGAATGGAACACTCTCGCTCCCCGAGATGAATCACATTGCCGTTGCCGTCTGCCAGAATCTGGACTTCGATATGGCGTGGATTCTCAAGCGCCTTTTCCAGATACAGCGCGCTGCTCTCGGTTGCGACTCGAGCCTCTTCTGCGGCCGCTGAAGCCTTGGATAGAAACTCACTGGGCTCGTCCACCCAGCGCATGCCTCTGCCTCCGCCACCATAAACCGACTTGATCAGAACCGGATAGCCAATGGAGTCCGCAGCCGCCAGTTGATCGTCAGATTCCCTAGGCATAGGCATTCCCGGAAGAACGGGAACACCCGTGTCTGCCACGGCTCGACGTGCCGCCATTTTGTCGCCCAGCAGTTTCATCACTGAACTGGGCGGGCCAATAAAAGTCAGCCGGTGATCCTCGCAGACCTCGACGAAGTGCGGATTCTCAGCAAGAAACCCATACCCAGGGTGGATGGCGCCGGCTCCGTTCAGTTCTGCAGCCGAGATAATGGCCGCAATGTTCAAATAGCTCTTGGCGGGCTGAGCAGGGCCGATACAGATGGCGCGGTCTGCCAGTCGCAAGTAGGGCATATCACCGTCTGCCTCGGAGTATGCGACAATGGATCGCAGCTCCAATTCGCGGCACGCTTCAATCACGCGCAACGCAATTTCCCCGCGATTGGCAATCAAGACTGTGTCAAAACTCATAGCTTCTCAAATACGAACAACGGTTGGCCGAACTCTACCACGGCTCCATCGTCCAACAGTGCTTGGCGCACGGTGCCTGGAGCCTCGGCTTTGATTTCATTCATCACCTTCATGGCTTCGATGATGCAAACCGTGTCTCCCGCTTGAACCACTGCCCCCACCGCGACAAAGGGATCGTCCTCTGGGGAAGGGCGTCTGTAAAAGGTTCCCACGAGCGGCGCTGTCAGGTGAAACTCCCGTTCCGGCATCTCGTCGGGCAAAGGCTGTGTAGCCACTTTAGGTATGGACGATAGATGGTTGTGTTGAATTGGCGCATGGAGAAGGCGTTTCACTGTCACTCGCTGATCGCCATCTGAAACGGTAATTTCGGTCAACCCTTCCTCTTTGAGCAATCGAATAATGTCTTTCAATTCTTGCATGTCCATAGCGTGCCTCCTCAACAAGAAACCATTGTACTGGGTGGCTGGCGCAGGCAACAATCCTTCTCCTGTTGTTGCACTCACGCGGCGTCTACCTATAATACGAATTCGTGAGGTGAACCTGACTGTGTCTATGAGCGCACAATTTGCGCTGCTTGTGTTCTTGATTGTCGCATCCGCCTACTTCTCAAGTGCTGAGACGGCGCTTACGTCATTGGCAAGAGGACGGCTGCGCTATTTGATTAATACGCATCCCAAAAAGAAACGCGGACTCACGCTGCTGTATGAAGAGCCCAATGACCTGATTACAGCGTTGCTCGTGCTAAACAATCTAGCCAACGTCATGGCCAGTTCCGTGATGACCTTGGTCGTCATTCGCGTGCTTCCAACGCGTTCACCGACTATACAGGGGCTCATTGCAACTGCAGTCATGACCATATCGCTGCTCGTGTTCGGCGAAATCACACCGAAGAACTTCGCGAAGCACAATACGGAGCGGCTCACGCTGTGGACGATCAACCAGGTCTATGCGCTGACACGCGTACTTCGACCGGTCATTTTCGTCTTCCGTGGCATTGCCCACGGAGTTGGCCGGGCCTTCGGCGTCGACTTGTCTGAGATGGAGCCCGTTGAGGTTTCGGATGAGCAAATCGAAACCTTGATCGACGCTTCGCAGGAATCTGGACTCCTCGACGAAGCTGGAGGCGAGATGATTCGCCGAATTCTCGATTTCGACGAGATGACAGCCGAGCAGGTGATGGTTCCTCGCCCCGATGTTCAGGCCATCGAGATCACGACCCCGGCCAAAGAGGCCCGAGATTTCGTGACTCAGGACGGCCACTCGAGGTTCCCGGTGTATGACGAGGTGCCTGACAACGTAACGGGAACGCTCTATGCCAAGGACCTGCTGGCGTGCGATTTTGACGATCCTGAAATGAACCTCAGGCAACTTCAGCGCCCGGCCTATTACGTTCCATCGACTCAGCCTATCAATCTGCTGCTGCGTGAATTTCAGCGACAGAAGGTGCACATGGCTGTCGTCATTGATGAATTCGGCGGCATGGCGGGAATCGTCACAATCGAGGATATCCTTGAAGAGATTGTCGGCGAGATTGAGGATGAATACGATCGCCCCACTGCATTGGCGAAGCAGCTATCCGCAGATGAGGCGCTGATTAACGGCGATACGGCAGTTCACGATCTCAATCGCACGATGAACCTCGAGCTGCCAGAAGATGAGGGCGTAACGATTAACGGACTGATTCAGAGTCGCGTCGGCTCGATGCCGAAACAGGGGGACCAAGTTGAAGTCGGTCCTGTGAAGTTGATCGTGGAGCGCGCTTCTGACCGGGAGATCATTACAGCACGGGTCATCGTCGATCGATCCTTTGAGCCTGCCGAGTTGGATACTTAGGAACGAAGCCTCACAGGAGAAATCATGCGTACGTTGTTCGTCGCAGCCTTGTTGTTGATCTGCGTGACACCGACTCTCGTTAACGGAGCAAACGAGCCCGCTTATTCATTGAACATTCTGTATGACGCGGATGCTCGCACGCTCGAGGGAACGTTCGATCTTCAGTTTCTTCCTGAAGCAAAGACCGTCTATTTCTCTTTGCTCGCCAACTTGGATGCTGATCCGAATCCGTACCTATCCCCGCGACAACAAGATACCGTTTATCCCTACGGCTTCGAACCGGCGCGAATCTCAGTTCTGACCGTCGAATTGATCACCGGTAATGAGGTCGTACCCATTCCGTTTCGAACGCTGGCCATGCCGGCTTCTTGGCAAACCTACTCACTGGATGACACAGCTCTGGCTGTTGAGTTGCCCTTCACGGAATCGGATTTGGGAACTCAAGTCACGCTGCGCTGCAGGTTCATCACCGAAGCGCCACGGACGACAATGGGAGATCAAGGCGTTACAGACGGTGTGCTCACATGGCGATTCGGATGGTTCCCCATGCTGTTCCCGGATCAAGCTCGCATCGAAGTGAAGGATGGCGTGATCGGTTATGCAGGCCAGGAATCCCTGCCTCTCGTGTTCCCGTGGTCACAGCTGTCTGCCACTATCACCATCCCTGCGAAAGCCTCTCTCATCATGGGAGCCGATCACATCGAAGAAATCGTTGATCCCACCGCTAACATTGACCTAACAAAGGGGAGTGAGCCCTCTCAGTCCACTCGCAGCTACGAGGTTTGGAACGACTCGCCCAGTCGTTCACTCGCATTGACTGTCGGCACAAATTACACAAGCTATCGACTGGAGAGTACCGCTGCTGTTGAGGTTCACGTTCTTCCGCATCACGAAGCCGACGCACGCCTGATTGCCACGCTTGCCTTGGACATCTTGGCTGAGTATGTCGAGCGCTACGGTCCCTACCCGCGCTTGGACCTCACCATCGTGGAGAATCCAACGATGCACGGTCAAGCCTTTGCCGCAGATGGCATCGTTTGGCTGTCATCCCGTTTCTTCACTCATCGTGACTTGCTGTTCCCTGGTGCGCTCAATCGAGTCATCGAATTCGTACTGGCTCACGAAATTGCTCATCAGTGGGTGGGGTTGGGGACGGGCATTGATCTCGATGCAGAGGCGTGGCTGTCTGAAGGGCTGGCCCAGTACCTGTCTGTAAGCTACTTCGAGGAACGCTACGGTTCTTTTGAGCCCAATGTGTTTGCGCCGCAAATGCCGGGGATCGTAGGAGATTTCGTCAAACAGCAATGGGGGTTCTTCAACCTAAGGGAACACTTCGTGGAGCTGCCCTACTTGTTGGCCACCCGTGCGGGGTTTGACGAAGAGTTGATCAAGGCTACAGCGAATGTTCAGTTCGAGAATGTCGAATCCGTTCGACTGTATGACAAGGGCTATCTGGTAGCTCGGGCAATCGCCGCGAAGATTGGGTTCGAGCCATTTGAGCGGGCGTTGACCCGCGCAATCGTCGAACGACGCGCGGACTTGCTTGATGCGCGAGGTTTCCAAACCCTGCTTGAAGAAGAATCGGGGCAATCGCTTGCCGAGTTCTTCGATTTCTGGGTGTTCGGCCCCGGTTCGGCGGATTACTCGATCCGCATCCTTGACCGAGCCGTGAACGATGGCGTGCATACAACACGAGTCGCGGTTGCGCGCCAGGGTGGCGTGGCTCAGCCAGTGATCATCGAGGCCACCATGCAATCTGAAGGCACCGTTCGACAAGAATGGGATGGGACTAGCGAAAGCACCGTGCTGGAATTCATCACACCTACGCTGGTGGCCAAGGTTGCCATTGATCCTGATCACAATCTCCCTGACATTGACCGATTGAACAACCACGCGCCGGTTAAGATTGTCGGCGCAGTCAACGAGAATGTGCTGCCATTGGATGCCTATGTGCTGGCGCCCGATCAAGGCACAGGCGGCATCACCTTCTCGCACCTTGATCGACTTCGAATCATGGTTAGCCAAGCCAAGGCGACGGCTTCCATCAAGATCGAGCGAAACCACGCGCTGTCCATCGCCACATCGTTCACGACTCCGCAACTGACAGGGCATATCGCCTACACCTTCACGGCCTACGAACAGCCAGAAACCGGCTCTGCCGCCGCCTACTGGGAGGCTGCCTACGCGTTTACGCTGGCGGGCCTGCGTTTCGTTGCCGACGGCGAACCGGAATTCGCACTCTCGTTCCGGGCCACGCATCTTCCTTCCATTGTCCGTTCGGCATCGCAGTCGATCATGCTTCGATTGGCACCGCAAGGCATCGGACAAGTCGAGCTGTCTTCTGCATATCAGTTACGCGTCGTCCCCGGCGTGTACTTGATTGGAACCGCACGGATTGGGACATCGACTGGAGCTGTACCGCAGCCGCTGCAGTTCGCCGTTTCTGAGTTGCGCAGCATCTTGGTCCCGCTGTCCAACCATGTCGCAGCGTCAAAGATCGCTCTAGAACTTCCTTCGCCAACTGCTCTTCCCTACAGCCTGTTCCACTTGGCGATGATTGATCGCGTCCGATCGAGGCTCTTCATCACAGCAGGCGCAGGTTGGACAAGCCCAGATGAATTCGGTACAACCTCCCCCAGCATAGAGGCCGGAATGGAGCAGATTTTCGAGCTATCCACACTCGGTGGACTCATCTCCTTGACCGCCCAAATCGGGATCGCAACACCGATCCTAGGGGCAGGGATTGCCACCCTCTATGGAGGCGTTTCGTTTTAGGTCGTTTTCTTGAGGAGGAGGAATCCATGAAGGTGCCATGCCGCTGGTTGGCGGACTACGTTGGGATAGATATGACAGAGGAATCCATCGACCACTTGGCACAGCGACTCACGCTGGCTGGATTGGAAGTCGAAGGCATCGAGAAGACAGGCAGCTTGAGTGGCGCTAGGGTTGGATATGTTGAGACATGCCAGCCGTTGCCTGATTCCGATCACTTGAGCCTCTGCAATGTCAATCTCGGAGCCGAGGTCGTCGAAATCATCTGTGGCGCACCCAATGTCGCTGCAGGCATGACGGTCCCCGTAGTCACCCCTGGAGGCGTGTTGCCAGGAGGCTTCAAAATTGAGCGTCGCAAGATTCGTGGACAGATCTCCAATGGCATGATTTGCTCAAAGGCCGAGTTGGGGTTGGAAGCCAAATCCGAAGGCATCTGGCCATTTCCTGCTGAACTCGGATTGACCATCGGAACCGACCTTGCGAGCCTATTCGAATATGATGATTACATTCTCGATATCAAAGTTCCGTCCAATCGCCCTGACTGCGCGTCAGTCTACGGTATCGCTCGTGAGGTAGCGGCCATTCTTGATCGTCCGCTGGCCGCTCTCGATACCTCCGTCGAGGCGGTGCTCCCGCCTGTGACAAAGCTCGTGCGAATCGAGATCGAAGATCCCAAAGACACGCCACGCTATGCAGCGGTATTGATGGATAACGTAACTGTCGGGCCGTCTCCGCTTCGCACACAGCATCGGCTGATCAAGGCTGGCATGCGTCCGCTATCCAATATCGTCGATGCCACCAACTTCGTCATGCTCGAATTAGGGCATCCTCTTCATCCGTTTGATGCTGATTTGGTGCAAGAGCCAATTGTCATTCGCCGGGCGACTGAGGGTGAGGCCTTCAGGACACTGGACAACGTTAATCGCAAACTGTCTTCAGAAGTGTTAATGATCGCAGATCAGAATGGGGGCGTAGCTCTCGCAGGAGTGATGGGGGGAGCGCGATCGGAAATCCGGCCTGAAACCTCGCGCGTGCTACTGGAAATTGCTTCCTTCTTTGGATACCGCATTCGCATGTCTGCACGTTCCGTCGGACTTCGATCCGAGGCGTCGTCCCGATTCGAGCGCGATTTGAATCCCGAGACCATCCCGTTTGTCGCTGCGCGCGCAACCCATGTCATTCAGCAAATGACGAATTGCCAGGTTCACAGTGGATTGGCGGACGCCTATCCAGGAACAGTGGAAAGCCCGATCCTCCGATTGCGACCCGAGCGCGTGGTTGCGCTTCTCGGGATTGATGTGGATCAGCAGGCCTGTCTTGACATTCTAGCTCGCCTCAATATTGTGGCGCAGGCAGAAGGAGCCGCCATTCGCGTGGAGGTACCCGCGCACCGCCAGGACTTGGAACGCGAAGTCGACTTGATCGAAGACATCGGCCGCATTTACGGCTACGACCGCTTAAAGTCCCAGTCACCTTCTCCCGTGCTTCGAATCGGTCGCAAGGATCGCATCGAGCGAGACAAAGATCGTGTGCGAGACATCCTCGTCGGACAAGGAATGATCGAAGTGATCACGGATGGATTCGATAACCAGCTGTGGCGTGAACGGTTGGGTCAATCCAATGAAGATCTCGTTCGCATCAGCAATCCCATGACTCAGGGGCAGTCCGCGCTTCGCAACAGCCTTCTGCCGGATCTGTTGTCCGTCGTCGAGACCAATCTGAGTCAAGGTGTCGATGGAGGAATGATCTTTGAGTGGGGTCGCACATTCACCCAGACTGGCGGAGAGAAGGAAACCCTCGCCGGAGCCCTGTTCGGACGGACAGGGATTCCACTGCAGGGAAAAGAAATGATTGGTTTGCCGTTGGCCAAGGGAATTCTCGATGAGCTTTTCGCCAAATTGAATCTCCAAAATCTGCGGATCGTTCCTGAGGACACGCCCACGTTCTTGCATCCCTCGCAAAGCGCGTGGTTCGAACAAGCAGGAAGCCGCGTTGGCTTCGTGGGGGCCATCGATCCGTCCCTCATCGAGCATTTTGCCATTCACGTGCCGATTGTCTTGTTTGAGTTCTCGGGCGCTTCCTTGACCGTAGCATCGGAACGGGCGGTGCGCTACCGGAAGATCTCGACGTTCCCCCAATCCAAGCGCGATTTGTCCATTTCTGCCCCCAGAACGCTGCCTGAGGCGAAGATTCGCGAGATCATTCTTAAGCAACAGGCTGTGACATCGGTCCTGCTTTATGACCTTTACGCAGGCGAGCAGATCGCCTCGGATCAGCAATCGTTGACGTATGAGTTGTCTTTCCGCGCTCCGGATCGCACGTTGACAGATGCCGAGGTCGCGGCCGACATCGCCCGAATCGCCAAGGAACTTGAAGCCTTGGATGTCCATTTGCGCACCTAATGAACAAGACAATCATCGCACACACATCCACAGAGATGGAAGAAATCGGCATCGAGCTGGCTGCGATCCTCACAGACGGCATGGTGGTGTCGTTGGTGGGCCCTTTGGGATGTGGAAAAACCACGCTCACCAAAGGAATCGCCAAGGGCCTACTCATTACGGATGTCGTCGTTTCGCCGAGCTACATGATCGCCCGCGAGTACCGGGGCAGGATGCTCATGCACCACATCGACGCCTATCGCGTATCCACGCTGGAGGAATTGGCCGAGGTTGGGCTAGACGACTACTTGCCGCCTGAAACAGGCGTAAGTGTCGTCGAATGGCCGGATCGCATTGAGGGGCTGGTGGATATCAGTACGATTCAAGTGGTCATCGAACTGCTCGATGATGAGGATCGCCGCGTGAGCATTTCCAAGTTCTAGCAGGATCAGCTAGTCGCTCGCCGCAAACCATACGCCCGGGACTGCCGTGCCGCACGTTGGACAGACGCCCTCATTCAACAACACTTGTCGCGCCCGAAATCCTGATCGCTGGATAACCAAAGCGCCACAGGCTGGACAGAACGTGGATTCGCCTTCACCAGGGAGATTGCCCATGTACACGAACTGAAGTCCCACGTTGCGGCCAATCTCGCCTGCAGTTCGCAATCGTTCAGTCGGTGTCGGCAGAGCCTGACTCATCCGATAAGCAGGGAAGAAGCGGCTGATGTGCCAGGGGATGGTCGGACGAATGCCGTAGATGGCCTCAGCCGTCCACCGGAGCTCATCATCGGAATCATTGACCTGTGGAATCACCAGCGTCGTGACTTCCACCCAAACGCCAGCTTCGACCAAGCGCTCGATCGTATCAATCACTGGCCGCACGTTGCCGCCAATGACCTCATGATACATGTCTTCAGAGATCCCCTTGAGATCAATGTTGGCGGCGTCCAGATAGGGAATGATTAGTGAGGCTGCTTCGGCTGTGAAATATCCGTTGCTGACCCAGACGTTGGCAAGACCTGCCTCGCGTGCCGCCGCCATGACCTCTAGCACATACTCAATCGCGATCGTCGGTTCTGTGTAGGTGTAGGCGATGGAGTGACATCCAGATTCAACGGCGTCGCGGACGATTTCGTGCGCCGGCACACGATCTCCCAAGATATGGCCTTCGTGAATGCGTGGATACTGGGAGAGGTGGTGGTTTTGGCAATGTAGACAGGTAAAATTGCATCCGACCGTCGCGATGGAATAGGCAAGCGTTCCTGGATAGAAATGAAACAACGGCTTCTTTTCGATGGGGTCGATGGCTCGCGCAACGACACGCTCGTACACAAGACTGACCAACGTGCCAGCACGGTTCCGCCTGACGAGGCATACGCCCCTTTCTCCGTCAGCAATGATGCAGCCGTGGGAACAGAGCCGACAGTGAACGCGTCCCTCAGTAATCCGATCGTACAGCAGGGCTTCATGCATGGTGTTCACCGCGGCATGCTAGCACACCGTCTGTGAAGAACGAACTCTTTTGTTCTCCCCCGTCCGTATCGTACCATCAACGCCATGTCCATTCTGCAAATTGAACAGTTGAGCAAGTCGTTTGCTGCCGACATCTTGTTCGATCCGTTCTCAGCTCAGGTGTCCCCCGGGGATCGCGTTGCGTTGATTGGCGACAACGGCGTCGGCAAGTCAACGCTGCTTCGGATCATTGCAGGGGCGGAGCCCCCTTCTGAAGGCGCCGTACGTCTCATCGGCGACGTCCGCACAGGCTATTTGCCACAAACGGTCCGACTTGAAGGGGAAGGAACTCTGAGGCAAGCCATGGATGCCCCATTTGCCCATCTTCATGGCATGGAACGCGAATTACGAAGCCTTGAACATGCCATCGCCGCGGGAACACACGATAGCGAATCCAATCATCGATACGACGACCTGTTGCATAGCTATGAACGCTTGGGTGGATATGAGATCGATGCCCGCATTCGATCTGCCCTCATCGGAGTCGGATTCACCGCAGATCAATTTGATACGCCAGTTCGCGTGCTCTCAGGAGGCGAGGAAGCACGCGCTGCTCTGGCTCGTGTCCTGTTAGGCACGCCTGATTTGCTTATGCTAGATGAACCAACCAATCACCTCGACTTTTCTGCCTTGGATTGGCTAGAAGAGGTGCTACTCCAGTTTTCAGGCGCTCTCATTCTCGTGTCGCACGATCGACACTTGCTAGATCGGGTGGCCAATCGAACGTGGGATATGGCATTTGGAGAAGTCACCGCCTATGCGGGTGGCTACACCAAATCGCGAGCACAGCGAGACGCTGACAGGACTCGTCGCCTGTCTGCCTACGAGGACCAAGAGGAAACCATCGAGAAGTACAAGGACTTTGTCCGCAGGCACAAAGCGGGGCAGAAGGTTCGGCAAGCCAAGGACCGAGAGCGCAAGCTTGAACGCATCGAAAAGACGCGCATTGAACGCCCCAAGGACGCCAAGAGAATCTCACTGCAGATCAAGATGTCTACTGCCCCCGGCAAGAAGGTCTTCTCAGCTCGCAATCTGGCCATCGGATTCGATCAGCCTCTGTTCACAGTGCCAGAGGCTGACGTCTATCGCGAGGAAAAGGTCGCCATCATCGGCCCCAACGGATGTGGAAAGACCACGCTGTTGAGAACGATCATCGGCGAACACCCACCTTTGTCTGGAACGTGTGAGCTTGGCCACAACGTCAGACATGCCACTTTCAGCCAACGGCAAGAGGGATTGCATGGTCGAGACACGGTGATGGATGCCGTGCTGTCTCGAGCCTCGCTGACGATTTCCGAAGCACGAGGGCTTCTCGGAAGATTCCTCTTCTCGGGAGATGAAGTCGAAAAGAAAATGGACGCTCTGTCCGGAGGCGAACGAAGCCGGGTAGCGCTTGCCCTTCTCTCCCTGATTGATGGCAATCTTCTCCTGCTTGACGAGCCCACCAACCATCTGGACTTGGCCAGCCAAGAAATCCTCGAACGTGCTGTCCAGGACTATCCAGGTACGGTGTTGCTCGTCTCTCACGACCGGGCACTGCTGGAGGCTGTTACAACCCAGGTATGGCTGATCGAGGACGGGCAGGTTCACGTCCATGACTACGGATACATTGAATTCCGTAGACGCCGCAATGAGGCGATGTCTCTCGGCAAGAAACCGCCCATCGAAAGTACTCCTTCATCCAAACCAGCCGCGTCAAAACCAAAGCCCAGCTCCGCATCCTCTCGTGAAATCGAGGCCAGGCGCCAAGCGCTTGAAAGCGAAATCGAGTTTCTGGAACAACAGATCCAAGACCTGGAGCAGGCGCTGGTTACAGCGAGTGAGGCTGGGGATGTGACTAGGATTTCCGACTTGAGCACGGAGTACAAGCAAGCTCAAGACGCATTGACCCAGAAGTACGATACGTGGAACGCGTTCTCTGAAGCATAGAAAGGATACTCATGGCGTCGATTACGGATCGTGTGAGACAGCTTAGGGCGGTGCTTCCTTCACACGTCGAGTTGGTTGCTGCTGCCAAGACGCGAACGTGCGAACAGGTTCGTGAGGCCATCGATGCCGGCATCCGCATCATCGGACACAACTACGTGCAAGAAGCCCAGCTCATGATCGAAAGCTTGGGCCGTAATGCGGCCACGTGGACAATGATCGGGCATCTGCAACGAAACAAGGTCAGTGTCGCCGTTTCGTTATTCGATAGCATCCAGAGCGTTGACTCTCTGCGTCTTGCCGAAGCCATTGACCGCGAATGTCAGAGCATCGGTCGAGTGATGCCCATTCTCATTGAAGTCAATGCTGCCTCGGAACCGCACAAATCAGGTGTCATCCCGGCGGAAGCTGTCGATCTCATTCGCAAAGTCGCCCGCCTTGAGTTCGTGTCCGTGCAAGGCCTGATGACGCTAGGTCCTCAGGTCTCTAATCCTGAACAGCTGCGTCCCTACTTCCGGGAAACCAAGAAACTGTTTGATCGAATCTCACGCGAGCAGATCCCTGATATAAGTATGTCGGTTCTCTCCATGGGAATGAGCGACTCCTACTGGGTAGCAATCGAGGAAGATGCGACGATGATCCGCTTGGGAACGACGATTTTTGGCCCGAGATCCTAGGATTGCTAGCCACGCTTGACCTTGGGCAGTTGTCGCGAGACTTCGTGCCAGACCATCGGCGTGGAATCATTGAGGTTTGTCACATCAAACACAATGTGACGCCATGTTTGGTCGATTCTTGAAGGCGCCTTCTCGACCTCTTCGTACGTCTCGACGACACGCTGTGGGTGATTCGTCCAGTATGGCCGAAACTCAATATCTGACGCGCCTGCGGACTCCGTGGGCGTCGAAAATCGAACGTCAATGCTTCGCGATCCCCCAGGGGCCATCATCCAAGCTCGATCTGCAAATAGCCGATTTCGATCGCGTCTTCGCCAGGCGTTCTCCCAGGCAAATTCAATCGTCCCTGCTCATTGCTCGAATCCGGCGAAAGAACGGGCGATTCCAGGCATACCCGTTGCGAATGCAACAAGCAACAACAGCCCTCCGACAATCGCCGTTGCGCTTGGAATTGCCCCCTCGATGGCGGCATTCTATCCTCGAATCAGGAAATGAGGCCCCTCGCCGTGTAACGAATCTGCAACGGCCCCTGGTGAAACTGATGAGAGGAGGTCCCATGAACGTCGTGGTCTTTCATGGCAGCGCACGCCGAAACGGAGATACGGACACGTTGGCCGAGCACTTTCTTCGGGGGCTCAATGAAGTCACTGCGCACCAGATCAAGCACTTCTTCCCCATCGACATGGATATCGCTCATTGCAGAGCATGCGAGCAATGCGCGGGGGGGAAGCCTTGCGTCATCCAGGACGACATGCAGGAAGTGTATCCGGCGCTTCGAGATGCCAATGTGGTTGTGATTGCAACGCCCATGTTCTGGGGCTACATGACGTCGCAGCTCAAGACACTGTTTGATCGCCTTGAAGCCGTGGTCTACACAGGCCACTTCGCGCGCAAGGATTTTGTTCTTCTCATCGGCTATCGAAGCTACTACGGGTCGATGATCGAATGGCTCGCGCGTGTCACGAGTTTTGCGGACAGCCATTGCCACGCTATTGCCTGCCAAACATTCGACCCCGCTACTGGCATGGATATTCCCATTGCCCAAACCCCGGAGCGGCTCACCGAAGCATTCGCACTCGGTCAGGCCATCGCCCAGTCCTCGGTAGCTGACTCGCCTATGAACTAGGTCGCTGGTGAGCGCACCACGCCCAGGCATTTGCACGAGATCCCGAGATCATCCTTGCGCGGCCAACATCGATTCTTGGAGACACAGGCAGCAGCAGACTGAAGCCCAGCAGCCAGTCGGTTCGGGAGATCGGGTTCACAAATTAGCGGTCGACACATCGAGATGAATTGGGCGTCACCGGATGCTAGGACGGCCTCCATCGTCGCGAGCGATCGCATGCCGCCCACGAGAAGGATGGGAAGCTGAGCTACTTGGCGTACAGCTTGGGCCCAGGGACGAAAGTACGCCTCATTCGAGCCAGGCCCAATGTCTCCGACAATGTTGAATGTACCTGTGTCAGCCAGCCCGCCCGAGATTTCTACGGCATCCAATCCCAAGCTCGCAAGTTGGCGTACGATGTGAACGCCCTCGTCAAGTGTCAATCCTTCGCTGGATTCATCACGTATGCCCAACTTGGCCAAAACGGGGAAGTCTGCTCCAACTTGTTGGCGAACAGCAGCAAGAATTCGTACCAGGAATCGTGTTCGATTCTCAAGGCTTCCGCCCCATGCGTCGGTTCGAGAATTGGCAAGCGGAGAGAGAAACTGGCTCACCAGATAACCATGCGCTGCATGAATCTGCACGGCATCAAATCCGGCTTCTTGTGCACGTCGCGCAGCCTGCGCATAGGCATCGATAATCGTTTCAATTTCATCGATGGTCATTTCCCGAGCATTCGAGCGGGGAGGTGTGGCTATGTGGGCAGATGGAGCGATGGGATCATCCACAAGCCCTCCTCGTGACTGCCTCCCAGCATGGTTAATCTGCACGGCTGCTGCGCCACCGTGGGCATGCACAGCCTTCGAAAGAGCTCTCAATTCTGGAATCAGATCATCTGAATAAATGCCCGTCATGCCGGGGTGTGCTTTGCCCGATGGATGAACATACATGTGTCCCGTGATGAGAAGCCCAATGCCTCCACTCGCCAACCTGCCGTACAGCGAGGCAAGTTGCGGCAGCGGCTGGCCAACCTCATCAGCCATCATCTCAGCCGTCGCTGAACGGATGAGGCGATTCCGCAATGTGAGCGATCCGATGTGAGCTTCTTCAAACAGCACAATGACCTCCTTAAGGAGCACCATTCTATCACGTCAGTCGAATGTCTCCTGCTCAAGAGACGCTGATAGTTGCCACGAATTGCTGCAACAAGCTAGGCTGACGTCGTGTAGGTATTGACAGTTGTCATCAAGGAGGCTGGTATGCGAAGATTTACGACTCTGCTCCTCGCATGCATCGCGCTCATTTCACTTGTTATCACGACTTCGGGGAGTGAGCCGTTTGCGTTGGAGGAACTTCATCTCATCCACTGGGAGGACGTCGCCGACGCCCACCCTTCTTACACAGGACCTGTGAGTGCTGCGATCCTGATGGCGTGGTACGCGGAACATGGATATCCGAATCTCCTGCCAGATCTCAATCAAGACGGCCGTATCAATGAAGAGGATACGCTTCTCTTGGCCCGAGATTTTGCGGAAGAGATGAGCGCGAATCTTCTGCACGAGCAGCTGGCCGATCCGTTCATTGTCTATCCCCTTGCTCGCTACGTCGGCGAACGCTATCCGCATGAATTCCGCATGTTCATCTACGATGAATCGTTCCCAGAAGAAGTGGAGCGGGATTTGGGCCAATCGTTCGACCCCGAGGAAGTGGGTGGCATCGTTCTTGAGGTGCACGAGGATCCGTTCTATGAGCTCTATGTGCGTCATCTCGAAGCACGGCGCCCGGGCATCGTAGGTATCGGCCCTGATGTGCCAGAGTGGAACCACTTCGCAGTGAGCCGATCGTACATCCCACAAGAGACGCCTGGAGATTTTCCAGTCGATCTCGTCAGCACAGGCTATCAGCTGTTTGCTGATGAGCCCGTGTGGAATACGTTCATGCGTCTTGAACCTGAGCGATGGGGAATACTCATGCCCGAATGGGTACCGTTCGAGATTTTCATTGTCTTGATCCCCGCAGATGAGGCCGATGGTGCTCCTGCCAACCCACAGGACGAGCCAGGAGGGGAACCTGGAGGAGATCCCGGAGACGGACCTGGAGGCAATCCAAGAATTCCGTCCTTCCCATTTGATCCTGACGAACTCGGCCCCTGCTGTCTGCCGGATGGGTCTTGTCAGCAAACAACATCCATCGAGTGCCAGGATCTTGGCGGAACCTTCAACGTTCCGGGATTGACCTGCAATGACGTCGATTGTTTCCCCAGGACTGACGATTCCTGCGCCATTCTGCAGGGCGAGATCACAGACCTGTGTTACAGCTATGACGATACTTCTGCCACTGTCTACATCAGCGCCACATTCCTGATTCACAACACAGGCGGTGCGAACGCAGACAATATCACTGCCATGCTCATCGCATCGATTGGCGATGGGATCAATATCGGAACCGAGACGGTGTGGATTCACAATCTGTTCATCCCCGCCGGGGCGACACACACCATGCAGTACACGTTTACAGACAGCGTCCACTTGGGTTCTCCCACGGGGATGTATGCGGCCATGTGGCTTCAACAGGCGGCTCCATCGAATTGCCCGGCAACCATCAAGCCCGCTGTAGGTCTAACGCAGATTCCGCCTGTTCTTTGTGACGGCGGAACGCCGCCCGGTGGAAACTCAGGTGGCAATCCGTCTGGCGGGACACCTGGAGGAACCCCCGCAGAATCGGCAGACTTGGTCATCACCATGAATCTCGTGAGCCCGTCGTCTGAGCCTGTAGCCGATGACAGCGACCCTCAGTACAACCTAACAGTTTGGAACAATGGTCCAGACACAGCGAAGAACGTCGTGCTGAAGCTTACCATGCCCTCAGAAGTCGCCACGCTGAATGCCGGTCTTTCGCCCATCTACACCGCCAACCGACCTCCGAATGATGTCATCGAGTGGCATATTGGCGACAAGCCTGTTCCTGCGGGCAAGGGTGTGTGGTTACAGGCAGATATCGATGCAGGCTTCTGTGGAAGCCTGCTTTACCAGTTCGAGGTTTCATCTGACACACCAGATCCTGACTTGTCCAACAATTCTGACACGCTGAGCACACAAGTAGGACCTTGTGATGGCAGCACACCTCCCGGTGGCTCGGGGGACGACAGACAACCCGGAGATCCAACGTTTGAAACGGGCGTGTGTTGTCTGCCCGACGGATCGTGCGATACAACAACTGCCGACATTTGCGCACAACGTGGCGGCGCATTCGTCATTGGGGAGAGCTGTGCGTCCTATGTTTGCCCTCGCCCAAGCACAAGTCTCTGTGCACAGGTTGATGGCGAGATTACCGATATCTGCTACGAATATGTAGGCGATCTGCTCCAGGTATTCGTTTCCTATGCCATCTACAATCATGGATCAGTCGCAGCCAATGATATCACAGCGTATGCCCTTGTCGGCCTGAATGA
>JAHITR010000219.1 GCA_018817505.1 Candidatus Bipolaricaulota bacterium
AGAACATTCTCTATTGGAGCACGAGCGCCCGACGCCTGTTTGGGCACGATCCGCGGACAACTCCTGAATGGTATGAGCTGGCGTACCCAGATCCTGATTACCGCAAGAGCGTCATCGATCGGTGGAAACCGTTTCTGGAAGAAGCACGGAAGTCCAGAATCGCTGTCAACACGGGTGAGTATCGGATTAGCTGCAAAGATGGTTCTGTTAGGCTTTGCGAGATATACGCGCAATTCATCCCAGGCAATCTCATTGTCAGAATGAACGACGTCACTGAGCGAAAGCAGATAGAGGATGCACTCAGAGAGAGCGAGGAGAAGTATCGCACGCTGGTTAACAATACCCAACAGGGAGTGGTCATCGCTCAAGCCAATCCAGTCGGATTGCGCTTCGCCAACCCAGCCATGACCGAGATCACCGGTTATGAGGAACATGAACTACTGGCCATGGATGAGCAACAATTGCCTGTGCTCATTCACGCTGACGATCGTCAGCGCTTCTTTGGCAACTTCAAAGACCGTATCGAAGGCAAGGATGTCCCTCATCAGGACGAATACCGCATCACCCGTAAAGATGGAACGACAAGGTGGGTGAGCCTGTATTCCTCGCTGATCGATTACTTCGGCGAAAAGACTGCACTCACCACGTTCGTTGACATCACTGAACGCAAGCAGGCGGAGGATGAGAAAGAGCGACTCGAAAACCAACTTCGTCAAGCCCTGAAGATGGAAGCCGTGGGTCGGCTGGCAGGTGGTGTCGCTCACGACTTCAACAATCTGATCATGGGCATCATGAACTACGCAGACCTGTGCCGAAACGAGATCGCTCCCGATCATCCAAGCCGAAGGTGGCTTGACGAGATCACGCGCGAAGCGAATCGTTCGGCCAACTTGACCCGCCAGTTGCTGGCGTTCGCGAGAAGGCAAACCGTCTCCCCTGAGGTCATCAATCTCAATCAGGCGGTCGGGAATATGCTTGAGATGTTGCACCGTCTAATAGGTGAGAACGTCAATCTTGCCTGGGAACCTGGCGATGCGCTTTGGTCCGTAAGGATCGACCCTAGTCAGCTCGATCAGATCTTGGCCAACCTGTGCGTCAACGCGCGCGATGCGATTAGCGGCGTAGGCAGGGTCAGCATCAAGACCCAGAACACGTCCATCGATCGGGATTACTGCGTGGAACATGCCGAGGGAGTCCCAGGAGACTACGTCCAGCTGGCAGTGAGCGACGACGGCTGCGGGATAGATCGCGAACTAATCGACAATGTGTTTGAGCCGTTTTACACCACGAAAGATGTTGGCAAGGGCACAGGACTGGGACTGGCCACTGTGTACGGTATCGTCAAGCAAAACGGCGGCTTCATGAACGTCTACAGCGAGCCGGGCGAAGGCGCAACATTCCGCATGTTCCTACCCCGTGTCATGGAGAGCGTTGCACATGGTCGGAAGAGCGATGAGCACGTTTATCGCTTCGAGGGCGACGAAACAATCCTATTGGTCGAAGATGAAGCGTCCATCCGCAACACCGTCAAAATACTCCTCGAGCAACTCGGCTACACGGTGCTTATCGCGGAAGATCCAGAGGCAGCCCTACATGCGACCGCCGAATTCCAGGGCCCCATTCATCTGTTGATCACTGATGTCATTATGCCGGGCATGAACGGCCGAGACCTAGCTGAACGGCTCCTTGAGCTGCACGCTAGCATGAAAGTCCTGTACATGTCAGGGTATACGGCCAACGTGATTGCTCATCACGGGATCCTCGACCAAGGTGTACATTTCCTTAGCAAGCCGATATCGAGTGCTGACTTGACGAGAACGGTCCGCCTGCTACTGGACGAGCAGTAAGAATTGAGAGCGGCATGCAATACGCAACCGAAAGAACAGACTCCAAGACTACAGATCTGTTCTCGACTCCCCTTGCGATTGGCTTCCGCTCTGCCCTAAATCATGCCCAGCATGATGCATACAGCTCATTTCTGATTCTCAGGAAGCAAACCCCTATGCGGCGAGAACACTGAAGGCAAGTGGGTGCCTTGGCATTCACACTCTCACGATTGAGGATCCCGTCACCACGCAGCAACGTAGGAACGAGTCTTACATCCAGTCCCCCAAGGCTCCAAACTGCAAAGCCAAAGAGGACGAAGGTCTATCCTCTGGTGATACCAGCTGAAAATCGACGCTGTCCCAGATGAGTGAGACACATGCCTCCCATCAATACACCTCCAAACGGTAGACTGTCGGAGCGTACAACATGTGGTCTGGAGGTAGGAATGCGCATCACGAGAAAGGTTTTTCACGATCTCGCGATATGGATGATCGCGTTTGGACTGCTCATCGGTATAGTCTTTCCGTTCTTCGTCATCCTGTTGGGTGTTTCAGCCCAGGTCGCGCTCACTCTCGGATTCTTTCTTTCGTGCTTGGGTGCCGGTGCGCTGGCAGGAATCATCAATTTCGTCCTCTCACGCGTCGTTGTTGGCTCTCGAATGCGTGTTCTGGCACGAGCGATGACCCACATCGAAGAGAATATGTTAAGCATGACTGCCACCGGCGATATGGCTCAATGCACGGCAGAAGACTGCCTCATTGAGGTCGATTCAGACGATGAAATCGGCGAGAGCGCAGTGGCCTTTAATCGCCTCGTGGGATCTCTGTCATATTCTATGGAAACGCAGGCAGCTGTGCGTTCATTCTCAGAGATGCTGACAAGCAAACTGGAGCTGGAAGGATTGACTCAGCAAGCGCTGAGTCAATTCATGAAACATACTGGAGCATCGGGAGGTGCGATCCTCTGCGAAGCTGGAGGCGAACTCACTGTCTCCGCTGCCCACGGGCTTCTGGAGACAGACTCGTTGGCGAGCAACGATCATGTTCGCCTAGCGATTCGCACCGGAGAATCACAAACAGTCCTCATTCCGGACGATGTACAGGTCGACGGCGTACTTGCGCAGTTCCGCCCTGCTGAGATTTTCATTCTTCCTGCCACCTACAAGAGCATTCCGCTCGGCGTTGTGATTCTGGCGGCGGTAGAACCATTTAGCACCGAAGCTCGTGCTCGGATGGAGTTATTCCGGCATACGTTCGGACTCGCACTGAACAACGCCATTGCCCACGACCGACTCCAGCGCCTCGCTGCCCTAGATCCATTGACCGGGGCATACAATCGGCGATTCGGCCTAGGTCGTCTCCATGAGGAGTTCGATCGAGCGGTGCGTATGAACTCTCCCTTGGGCGTCCTGATGATGGATATCGACCACTTCAAGGTGGTGAACGACACCTACGGGCACCTCGTCGGGGACCGGCTCCTGGTCGCCATCAGCGGTATTGCGAAGAGCATCCTCAGGGAAGGCGACATACTCATCCGTTACGGTGGCGAGGAGTTCCTGGCGGTGCTCCCTGCCGCGTCGAGCGAGGACCTGCGGCTGGTCGGGGAGCGATTGCGGCGAGCTGTCGAGGATGCCTCTGTGACTGATGGCGCCCAGACAATTCGCGCTACGATGAGTCTGGGGGCTGCGTCGTACCCGAATCAGAGTGTCGAGAAAGAGAACGAGCTTGTTCAGCTAGCTGATGCTGCTCTGTACGCGGCCAAGGAGTCTGGAAGGAATCGGCTCATCCTGTCACGCTGATTGAGCTCATGTGCATCGAGGTCACTCGATCAGTCTGGGCGCCGAAGGGATGCTGCTTTTGCACAAGCGCTGAGAAGTCTCATTATTCGGCCTTTCTTCGATGTCTATCCACAAGCAGTGCGAGGACCAAATCCGCCGTATTTGGATGGTTGCAAGTGTGATGGCGAGGAGTTTGGCCTACGTTGGATCCTTGGCGGTGTCCGTTGAGTTCATCTGCGTAAGGATGGAGTCAGCTTCGTCGGGATACAGCTCTCGTATGCAGTCAGGGCATAGCCCGTGTGTAAACTGCGTGCCTGAGTGTTGCAAGATGTACTTGTCGAGACGCGACCACAGTCCGTCATCGTCTCGCACTTTCCTGCAGTGAGAGCACATCGGAAGCAAGCTTCGAAGCGTCTTCACCTCGGCTAGCGCCTTCTCAAGCGACGCAGTTTTCTGGTTGATCGCGTCGAGATATCTGCTGTTCATGAGAGCAATTGCCGCAAGATCCCCCAGGTGTGCTGCTGTTTCTGCATCCTCGTCGGTGAAGTCGGTCGGCTTGTTGGCCAAGCCCATGATCCCGACAGTTTTCTCGTCGATATTGAGTGGAGCGAACATGACGTTTCGCATGGTTACATGGCCAGTCGGCATGTACTTCACCCATTTGCTCATCATGAAGTCATTCTCATAGACAGCATGGTGCGTTCTGTAGGCCGTTTCTCGAAGTCCTCTTATGGGCATTGGAAGATTTGGATCGACGGTGCAAGGCATTCCACCAGCCTCGAGGAACAGGACTTCGTTTTCTTGTCCATCATCGGTTAGGAGAGCGACGTATCCGGAAGCTGCTCCCGTTAACTCCCGACAGATATCGAATATGGCGCGTGCCGATTCGGCAAAGGATTGATGCTCGAGGATCGCCCGGGCTCCCCTAACGATTCCGTCCAGTTTCTTGATTGCACTCTGGGCAGTGTCCATCCGTTATCCTTCTTGTACACATGAGGTTTGAGAGATCGAACGCGATAAGTGCTTCGAGCGCTCCCATTGAGAAGATGAGTCATTTCATGCTACATGAAACGGCTGGAATAAGCAACTGACCGAGCTTTCTGAAGTCGGACAAGAAACCTAACTGGTATCTGGAACAACGGAGGGAGGCACAAGGAGGTGCCCCCATCATTGGTCGAAGAAGGCTCAAACCTGCAGCTGGAGAGGGAACCTACAGGTGAAGAGCATTCTGTATCGTGTTCCCCGTGAAGGATTCAAGGAGACGGTTCTTGGTCGACGAACAGAGACTCAATTTCCTGACGGAGCCTTAAGCTAAGAAACGTCGATCCCGTAGAGTTCGAGGCCCAATCGGATGAGCCAGTTCTCTTTGTAGCAGATAGGCGAATTGCCAACGTTGAAGGGTTCGCGCTCAGCACCGCTTCCGTCGCTCGGGCCCTGGATTAGCGACCAGCAAGCAGAGTAATATCATGGCCGTCGTGAGTGCCTCAAAAGTGGAAAGGATGGAGATGCCCTGGGCGTCAGATGGCCGTAGAACTTGGACCGCTTATCGTCGTGCTGACAGATCAGTGGGCGGCTTCGTGTCGTGCATGGCGTTTCGCCGTTCTCTCTCGCTGAAGAGAACGGCAGAATGGGCCGAATCTCGGCGACCCACGGGGCAGTCAAGGCGCAGCAGAGGAAGGATGGCCCTCGTGTTCATGATGCGTCCAATCCGCAGTTGCTCCACCTAGGCCTCCTCATGACTGCACTGTGTCTTGCCAACCGGCCAATCGAGGGGTACGCGACAACTAGGATGTTGTTTGACACGCTTTCGGTCGCTTTGATTCCGATCACTTCCACGCGCGTGGGCTTCGAGCTTCGCCTTCCACCCGCGACGAGCCAACTAGCACGAGTCGTGGCGATCCCCGGTCATCGAATCGGTAATGAGATTGTTGGACGTTCCCTTGTGGCCTATCGCCTGATTCCCCTCCAAAAAGGGAAGCGGTTCTTGGAGAGGAGTTGCTTGCGATGAATTGGCTAGTGGCATCGTTGTGCACCTTCTTCGCAGGCGGCCTTGCCTGTCTTGCTGCGACCGGCCGACCTCGTCTGACTCGATGGGTGGGATCTTCTGTCGCCGTGCTGGGCGGCGCACTGGCGCTCGTTCCAACATGCGCTGTTCTGGGCGGCAGGGCAATGAACGGACTCCACTTGCCCTGGAGCATGCCGTTCGGGTCGATCGCCCTGGGAATGGATGGACTCTCAGCTATCTTTAGCGCTCCTATCTTAATCATCGTGATGCTGGCAGCTGTCTATGGAACTGAGTATCTCCGTCCGTTTGAGGGCAAAAGGAATCTCGCTTCTTCGTGGTTCTTCTTCAACCTGCTTGCTGGCAGCATGCTCCTGGTTGTCGCCGCCAGAAATGGCATGCTATTCCTGATAGCTTGGGAAGTCATGTCCTTGGCTTCCTTCTTCCTGGTCATGTTTGAGAATGAAAAAGCAACCGTGAGGGAGGCCGGCTGGATCTACTTGGTGGCCACCCACATCGGTACCGCCTTCCTTCTCGTCTTGTTCCTTCTTCTGGGACAGGGCAACAGCACGCTTGACTTTTCGGCCTTCTCAGATGCTTCTGCATTTGCTGGCATCGCGTTTGTTCTTGCGGTGGTCGGATTCGGCACCAAAGCTGGCTTCATGCCGATGCACGTCTGGCTGCCAGAGGCTCACCCGGCTGCGCCATCGCATGTTTCAGCGGTCATGAGCGGTGTGATGATTAAGACCGGCATCTACGGACTTGTCAGGGTAGTGACATTTCTGGGAGCACCGCCGCCATGGTGGGGGTGGACGCTGGTCAGTATCGGTGCGATCTCAGGAATTCTAGGAGTGCTGTTCGCACTTGCACAGCATGATTTGAAACGATTGCTTGCCTATCACAGCGTGGAGAATATCGGCATCATCGCCATGGGACTCGGGGTTGGGCTGCTAGGAATGAGCTATCATGCCCCGGCCGTTGCGTTTTTGGGTTTTGCCGGGGGCTTTCTGCATGTGATCAATCACGCCTTGTTTAAGAGCCTGCTTTTCTTGAGCGCAGGGGCAGCTATTCATGCGTCCGGGACACGCGACATTGACCACATGGGGGGATTGCTGAAACGCATGCCGATCACTGCCCTCGTTTTTCTGGTTGGCTCCGTTGCCATTTGCGGGCTACCCCCGCTCAACGGATTCGTCAGTGAGTTCATGATCTACCTCGGATCGCTCGTGTCCGTTTCCGGAGAGACGAGTCTGCCAATCGGAGGAATCGCTGCGGCACCCGTTGTGGTGGGAGCATTGGCGCTCATTGGCGGGCTGGCTGTAGCCTGCTTCACCAAAGCATTCGGCATCATGTTTCTCGGGGAGCCCCGCAGTCCTCATGTCGCGCACGTTCATGAAAGCGGTCTGGCGATGCGCATACCGATGGTAATCCTTGCCGCAGCTTGCGTCTTGATCGGGATCACCGGCCCGTTCTGGGTGGACCTCCTCAGACCGGCGATATCGGCCGTAACAGGTATTGCCGCAGATCCCAAGGCCTATCCCGCTTTCGCGTCCCATGCGCTATGGATGGTGACGTTCCTCGCCGCCGGTGCTGCGGGGTTGGTGGGAATCCTGGTGTTCTTGCGAGCACGTCTTCTGGCAACTCAATCCGTCACCCAGGCACCCACGTGGGATTGCGGCTATGCGGCGCCATCGCCACGAATGCAATACACGGCTTCGTCCTTTGCCGAGCCCATCACCCGCCTGTTTCGCGTCTTCTTGCGCACCCGGCGGCATTTCTCGCCGCCCACAGCGTACTTCCCGATGTCTTCGTCGTTCTCAACGGAACCCCAAGACATATTTCACGAAAGCTTATTTCAGCCCGTATTTGGCGCAATCCATCGGTTCCTGTCTCGGATCCACTGGCTCCAACACGGGCGACTCAATCTCTATATTCTGTACATCATCGTGGCGCTGATGGCGCTTCTTGCTTGGAAGTTGAGGTGAGATCATGAGTGCACTGATCCTACCAATCATGACATCCTTGATGGGACTCGTTCTGGCACCTCTGCTTCTTGGCGTCATCAACCGCACCAAGGCCGTGTTCGCGGGGCGGCATGGATCGCCTTTGCTGCAAGCCTATTTCGACCTTGTCAAGCTTTTGAAGAAGGGGGCGGTGTACAGTCGCACGACCACTTGGGTGTTTCATGCCGCTCCCGTGATCGGGTTGACGTCCCTCGTCGCGGCGCTCGTCCTGTTGCCTGTTGCCGGCGTTCGTGCACCGGTTACCTTCGCTGGTGATTTGGTCGTGTTCATTTACGCGCTCGGCCTGTTACGCTTCTTCACAGTTGCGGCGGCCCTGGACACAGGATCGAGCTTTGAGGGCATGGGCGCGAGCCGTGAGGTTCATTTCTCGGCGCTCGCCGAACCCGCCATCGTCCTTGGGGTTGCATCGTTGGCCAGCGCGACAAGGTCGCTATCACTCACAGGTATCTTCTCGTCGATGACCCCAAACGTCTGGATTGAGGCAGGTCCGGCATTGGCACTCGTACTGGCTGCGTTGTTTATTGTCTTCCTCGCCGAGAACTCCCGCATCCCCATCGATGATCCAAACACGCATTTAGAACTCACCATGATTCACGAAGTCATGATTCTGGATTATTCGGGCCCCGATCTTGCATTGGTGCTCTACGGAGCGACACTGAAACTGTGGGTGCTGGGCGCACTCATTGTCAACGTGGTGCTGTCGCCGTTCAATCTGACAGGCATCCAAGACATGCTGTGTTTCGTGGCAGGAATGCTTCTTCTTTCCATCGCCGTTGGCATTGTCGAATCCATGATGGCGCGGACCAGTCTCCTCAAGGTTCCGAGATTGCTGGTGACCGCG
>JAHITR010000220.1 GCA_018817505.1 Candidatus Bipolaricaulota bacterium
CCGATGATTGCCTTGACCTTTGCCTTGTACGATGATAGTGTATGTACGCGCGGCGCGTACACGGCAAAGGAGCGTACACATGACTCGAGACCAGCTGAAGGAAGCATGCGAGAACACAATCCACGACCTATTGCGAGAGCCCTTTCAGTTTGCAATCGAACATTCGGAAACCCTCGCGGATGATCTGACCTATCAACTGCGTAGCGATGAGGGAGTTCGGCGGGTGTGCGTTCAACTTCTCAATCGCCTACGCCCAGGTGATCTTCCGCAACTGCTGCGGCGATTCGCAGAGGATTCGTGCACGCATCAAATGGTTTTTGCAGACTACGTGACTGCAAACGTGGCTGACATGCTTTGCGATCAAAACGTATGGTTCGCTGACACACAGGGAAATGCGTTTATGGAAATCCCTGGCAGGCTCCTCGTCCGCAATGTCGGCAACAAGCCAGATCGCATGCCTACGCCGACAGGCCAACACTTCAGCGTGCCCGGCGCGAAGGTGCTTCATTATCTCCTCAAGCATGGTCCAAGCATTGATGCAACCTATCGAGAAATCCGTGAAGCCATTGGTGTATCCATTGACAAGATAGGCAAACTCGTTCGCGAATTGGAGCAGAATGGAACCTTGCGTGTGCGCGGAAGTGGCCAGTACGAGATTCTCGCGCCGGACCGCCTTTTGCGAATGTGGGTGGATGCCTATGACGCCAAACTTCAACCAGCTCTATATCTGGGATGCTATGTGGCGGCTGGGGATCGCACGTTCGAAGCCCTTCTCAGAGACGCAGAGACAGTACTGCCGGCGCAGCTGATCCTAGGCAGTGAAGTAGCGGCAGACGTTCTGACCCAGCATCTGCGACCGCAGCAATTGCGCTTGTACGTTCCCAAAACACAAGCTGCAGACCTTCGCCGAGATCTGAAGTTGGCTCCTTCAGAACGGGGGACGGTCGAGCTTTGTGACCAGTATGCGAGGGAGATTGCCGGACAAGGAATGATCTACGGCCTGACCATCGCGGATGCTGCCTTTGTCTACGCTGAATTGATGACAGATGGAGACAGCAGACTGGCTGAAACGGCCTTGCGGTTGCGTCAGGAGCATCTCGCATGGACCTTGTAAGAACGCTAGGGCAGCCGCTCATCGACACGCTATGCCGATTGAGCGACGCTCTCCAACGGGCAGACGTACCGTTCGCCGTCATTGGGGCATCGGCGCTGCTTCTCCATGACGTGGATGTTGGGCGCACGACGCGAGACCTGGATTTGGCAGTGGCCGTCGAAGGTGGCATGGAAGCCATTCGCCCCCTGCTTCTAGGGGCAGGGCTGGCAAGTACGAGCATCGAGCATCGCTTCAAAACAGAGGACGGAAGCGAAATCGACGTTCTGGCCGTCGATCCGGCATGGACGCCAACTCACGAGATTCGATTGGCAGATGGCGGTCGCATTCACGCAGTCGGCTTGCCTGACGCGCTCCAGAGGCCGATCAAGATCGCCGTCGATGGCTGCCAAGTTCTTGTGGCCCCACTGAGCTTGCTCATCGCCACAAAGCTGCACGCTGCGACACTCGATGATCGCCCGCATGATCTCGCTGACGCGTGCGCAGCCCTGCTCGGCTATGAGCGTTCAGGAGACCGGCGGTTTGCCGTTGACTACGAGCGCTTCGCCGAATTGGACTACGAAACCTCAGGAGCCTTTCTGGCGGGCACAGACACCGCTGAAATCGCATCCCGACAAACACGATACCTGGTGGATCTGGGAATCGGAGAGTTGCTGACCAGCGCAAGGCTGACGGGTCGCTTCTCAAAAGGGCCGATGTCCAAACGACTGCTTCTGGCCTACCGAGAAGGGCTGCACGCACAGCAGAACGAACCCGACGCAACTGTCTAGGATCTTCTCGCTCGTCCGCGGAGTCGGCCGACCACCATCACCAGAAAGCCGGCCCCTCCAATGGCCGCCATCACGAGGAACATGCCGCGAAACCCGATCAGCGGTGCGGTTACTCCGGCAATCATGGGGCCAAATATGCCTCCCAATGATCGCGATGACTCGTAAAGCCCCATCATCTGCCCGTGGCGCTCCTGAGGAACGCGGTCTCCGATGAAGGCAGTTGCACCGACATACATCGAGCTAAAGGAGAGCCCCAGCGTCATATAGCCGGCAATCATCCCTGCCGTATTGGCTGCGAAGACGAAAACAAGTGGTGTGATTGCGGAAAATAAAAACCCGAGCATGAAGATCCTGCGGCGCCCCATCCGGTCAGCCAGCCACCCGAATATCAAGATGGCGGGCACCTGGAATGCTGTATTGGAACCGGAGATGATTCCCATCACTGACACGGCAACGCCCACGGATCCCATATAGATATACAACAGCGAAAATGTCCCGGCGATGGCCATTTGCCGCAAGGCTGTGGCGAGATAAAGGTCGAACAGACCTGAAGTGGAAATCGCATTCCATGCCTTGACCTTGGGTTTGCGCTCAATTGGATTTTCATTGGGAAGCAGCCAGATCACCCCAAATGCCGAGAACCCGAGCACAGCGAATAGAATGAACGTCGGACTGAACCCGAATCGCTCAAGTATGAAGCCGCTCATCATGTTGCCAGCAGCGAATCCCAACGAGCGAGATGCCGAGACATATGAGAGGTTCTTGCCTCGCCGTTGCGGAAGGCTTGAAGCAGACACAACCGCAATTGAAACCGTCGTCACGCCAGCGAACATGATCGCTCGGAGCATTTCGGATGCCAAAACAAGGTAGCTTGAAGGCAAGGAGGCGAGCACAAGAATCGAAGCAGATAGTCCTCCTGTGAGGAAGGCCAGCAGTCGTCTTCGCTTGACGAAGTCCGAAATCGTCCCCCAAAACCACGCGCCGAAGAGCGACCCCAGAAAACCCAGCGTGGACACAAAACTGATGAAAAACAGGGGCGTGTTGAGGAACTTGAGATACAACTGGACAACTAGCCCGAGACCGCCGACTGAAATAGCGACCAACAAAGATGAAGCTGCCAGCGGGATGGCGCGTCGCCGCCCGCCGGGATAAGGCTGCGAGTTCTCTTCCACAGTGGCCGGAGCGTACACCCGGCAGCAAATGGAATCCAACAAATCGAACCGATGTCCCGTAACGATCACAGGATCTCTCCAGAGAGAGTCAAGATCCGGTCAGTGCGTGCACTAAGCGTCAGTTTCTTTGTAGTGTCAGTCAATTTCGACGATGCCCTTACCACGAAAAGCCATTTCGCCAGATTTGGTGGTACGAGCGGCTGTACCAAGCTTCTGGCGGCGGCTTCAAGACGCGGTGTTGTAGTCGCTTCGCGTCTGAGCGATGAACGACGAATTGCGAGCCAAAACCCCGAACAGAATTGGAATACGCTGCCGGTTGCGCCAATTTGCCGCCTTGTACTTACATCATCACATCACTATTATTACTTCGATCTTGTGCTGAGGAGAGATTACGCGTACATGAATCAAGACAGATATAATGGATTTCTGGCAGCAGTATCGAAGTATGGGTTCGGGATTTCTTCATCATCGTCTATTCCGCTTTATTATCAGTTGTACCTCATTCTTCAACGAGGAATTAGGGATCACGAACTTGCCCCGGGAGAGCGATTTCCAGCAGAAGAAGCCATTGGCGATCACTTCTCTGTGAGTCGACCGACAGCCAATCGAGCTGTTCAGGAACTGATCAAGCAGGGATGGCTTGTTCGCCAGCGCGGACGAGGGACCTTCGTTAAAAAGGCCGTCCCTACTCAATTATCGCTGTTGAGCAATGCCCTCAGTCTTGCCGACGAGATTGGGAAGCCGGATGGCTATCAGTCACAATTCGTGACTCGGCGATCCATTGAATCCTCTCGCGACGATGCAGCAGCTCTTCAGATCGAAGAAGGCGAAGAGATCTGCTATATGCGGCGCTTGCATACGCTTGGAGAACGCGTCATCATGGTCTGCGATTCGAAGCTTCCGTTGAAACGATTTCCCGGACTGGAGACTGCGACGTTCGTCAATGGCAGTCTGTTCGAGACCCTACGCACGACCTACTCATGTCATATCCGGCAGGCCGAACGTTGCGCTGAGGCTGCTGAGATCCTGGACATCGAAGTCGCAGAGTTGCTCGGTGTCCCATTGTTTGCGCCGATCATGCTTCTCAACGGGCTCGCATTTGACGACGATCTTCGTCCCATTGAGGCAATGACTGCCTATGTTCGCGAAGGCATCTCGTTCAAGAATCTCATCGTCGCTGGAAGTTCGCAAAAAGGGGATCCCCAAAACAAGATCTGTCCACGCACGCATTCACCAACTAGCGAAGCGTGCTAACTGCCATTAGCTCATTTAACAAGCCGAGGTTCCGGTTCCCCTTGCATGATTCGTCTAGGGAATCCCTGTGTTTGAATGTCCCCGTAATTGTGCCCAGCATGCGCGGGATATACGCAGAATGAAATCAGTGGCTCGGATCCTGTGTTGATCGATCGATGGGCCCACAACGGCGGAGCATATACCATCCGTCCCTTCTCCATCTTCTCGGCAGCCCACTGGCCATCCTCGGTTTTCATGAGAAGATATCCCCGGCCGCCAACACACAAATACGTCTCTGCGGTATCCACCTCCGTATGGTAATGGCCTTTGGTGAGGAAGTACTCGTTCCCAACGCGGCCGGGCTGAAGCACACTCATGCAAAACAGAAGATGTCCTTGCCTTTCGGGAATTGCCTTCTCATACACCATGTAATGGATAGGGTCTCCTGAAGCGATCAATGCCTCAAGTGCTTCTGGGTTAGCATAGTAGCCACGCATGTCTGACGCGCGACGCGTGATCACGCGATCGGGGTTGTCCATCACGCCGGTCTCGAAATCAACGCCAACTCCAAACGGGACATCATAGTTCGACATGGTTTATTCCTTTCCAAGTTACCGTGCAGCTTTCGCGATCTCTGATAGGCGATCGAATGCGGGTCCTGATGTAGGAATATCCACATCGAACACTTCGCTAATCACGCGCGTCCAGCCGTGGAGGAAGTACACCCAACCATCCTCCACGACAAGATTCCTCCCTTTTTGCTGTCTCCTGGCCTGTTCAAGGAAAACCAGATCCCCTCTGTAATTAAAATCCCACACGTAGGCGCCCGTCGGGAAGATGCAATCATCAGATAAGGGCGATCCCGGACGATCCTTGCCCAGTCCGGTGGCATTGACAATGAGGGATCCTGCTGGCATCGTCTCACAAAGTGTGCCGTTGACTTGCGACCGGGGTGCGAGCACGTACTCGACAGGGATACTCCGCCCTTGCTTGTCGTGGATATCGCGCATCTCGTCAAGTCGAGCTTGGCTTCGATTGGCAATCACCAGCCGCTGCGGATGCGGTCGGCCGTCTCTTCCACGCTCCAGAATGTTCACCGAGAGAGCGAGAGAGGAACCGCCAGCGCCAATGAGCAGTAGTTCCGCACCCGAGGCCCAGTGGGCCTCGGGGACAAATGCATCAAGAGCCAAACCACTGGTGATCGGATCCATCGCTTTGCCGATCAGTTGATCCCCGCGTTTTGAGATGCAACTCACCTCACCGAGCGGCGCTGCATAAGGACCGAGAACATCGAATAGGTCTCGAGCTGCCTCCAACAAGTCCAACTTATGGGCTGTAACAAGTGCTCCCTTGGACAGTGGATCCGTCTGGATATGCCTAACAATCTCACGATATCGATCAGGCTGATCATGCAGCGCGAAGTCGACGCCGATGATTTCTGCCTCGATTCCCAATTCCTCTGCCCATCGCGGGAATACCCGCATGATCGAGGACTGGGTTGTGGTGACGCCGACGAAGTAGATCGTTGGCACACGGCGTGGCTCAAGCAAGAGATCTTCCTTTCATGGCAAGCGAACCCCTAGTTATCCCACTGCGGCCCAAAGTCAGGTTGGATCAGTCGTTCTCCTCGAGCAAGCGCATGGATCGAAGCCATATCCGCACCGGACAGCTCAAAATCAAAGATCTCGAAATTCTCCTTGGCATGGTCAAACCCAGAGGCTTTCGGAATGGCACCAACGTGCGGTTGCTGCATGAACCAACGCAACGTAACCTGGGCAGCCGTCTTGCCGTATTTCGCGCCGATCTTGGCCAGCGTCTCATCCGAATGGCACTTGCCGATTCCAAGCGGCGCATAAGCCGTAACCAAGGCATTGTGCTTCAGAGCGGCATCGATAATCTTCGATTGGCTGAGATACGGGTGATATTCGACTTGGTTACAAACAATGGGGGCCGCTTTCGCTGCCCGTTCAAACAGAGCAACCGGGAAGTTGCTGACTCCCAGATGGCGCACTCTGCCCTGCTTGACCTCTTTCATCATCTCAGCCAACGTCTCTTCGACTGCGAACTTCGGATTGGGCCAGTGAATGAGCCATAGATCAACGTAGTCGATACCAAGGTCGCGAAGGCTTTGGTCCAGACTCTTGCGAAGCCTGTCAGGCGACATGTCGTCCATCCATGCTTTCGTTGTGATGAAGAGATCGGTTCGCGCAATCCCCCCAGCCTGAATGCCGTCGCCAACGGCTTTCTCATTCTCATAAATCTCTGCTGTGTCCAGATGCCTGTAACCGACTTTCAGTGCATTGACGACTGCCTGCGTACACTCAGCGCCTTTCATTCGGAAAGTGCCGAACCCAAGCGCTGGAACTTTCGCACCTTGAACCGTTTCGATCTTCATCATTGTCTCACGCTCCCCTAAATCTTTCTCTAATTCCCGAATGCCTGCGTATAATCCGCATGGAACTTCTCTGCGGACGCTTCCACAGCAGGATTCGAACCGATTTTCGCAATGACATTGGATTGGATTGCCGCGTATTCCGCGCCAACCTTCCAGGCAAGCATCAATTCCTCTGGAGTCCGCACGCTAGCCGCAATGACGTGGGAGGGCAGTGCGTGCTGTTCCACAAGTTCTACCATATCTGCTACGACTTGGCATCCGTCACCGCCGATATCGTAGATACGGGCCATATAGGGTGCGAGGAAGGTTGCTCCTGCTCGTGCCGCAAGAAGCGCCTCGTTGGCTGCACAAATTGCGGTCGCTGTAATGCGAACGTTCTCTGCTGCCAACGTATGAATCGCTTCCAAACCTGGAATCGTCACAGGAATCTTCACGACGACACGCGCGGGATCGATCGACGCTAGCATGCGGCCTTCTCGCACCATGTCTTCAGAGGTCAATCCTGAAACCTGAATGAAGACGGGATCCGGAACGATAGCCAGTACCTCCCGCACCATATCTTCTGAACGAGCGCCCGCTGCTGCCACCAAGCTGGGATTGCTTGCGACACCGACGAAGATCCCCAGTTTGTAGAATTCCCTGATCTCTTTTGGATCAGCGGAGATGAGTATTAGCTTCATGTGTCTCCTTCAGAATGCGCCTCAATGGCATCTAGAACTGCTCCCATATGAGCCAAGGCCGGGCCGCCGTCCATGATAACGGCGACCAACGCTGCCTCTTGTATTTCATCGGCGCTCGCCCCTGCGGCAAGTGCCGATCTCACGTGGTAGGAAATGCAACGTTCGCAGCCTTTCACAAGTGAGATGGCAATGGCGATGAGCTCCTTATGCTTCCTGGAGACCGAGCCATCTGCATGGGCAGCAGCGGTGAATCGCCGCCATGCGGAAAGTGTGCTTACGTATGAGCCGGTTGACAGTCGCTTCATCGTATCTGCCAACTCCTGCGTCGCATCACGCATGTCTTGAACGCCGCTCATCACTTCGCTCCTTGCTCAGAATGCATGGCACGAAGCAACCCCGGTGACATGGCAATAGCCACACGCTGAGCACCCGCTTCAAGCAAATTCCTCGCTTGATGAAGCGAAGAAACTCCTCCCGCTGCCTTGACCCTCAGCTGATTGCTGGCCAATTCAAGCAGCGAACGGATAATGCCAACGCTTGCTGTCCCCTCTGCATTTGGATCTGTCGAGACAAGCCGGAATGCAACGGTATTCACAACATACTGGAACCCCGAATCAACGGCAACTGAACACGCACCTTGCAGTTGCTCGGTCGTCAATCGGCCTGTCTCAAGGACAAGCTTCAGGGGTACATTGTCGGAGGCCTTGCGAATCGATGACAGTTCTCGATGAACATCATCCCATCTGTTGGCTAGGATTGCCCCGAAATGGGGAACGACATCAAGTTCACGAACACCCTGTTCAACGGCAACAGCAGCTTCGCAGGATTTCACGCATGCGGATTGGGTGCCGAACGGATAGCTGAGAACCGACGCAATGGAAGGCCCTTCATCTTCGCAGCAGGCGACCGCACGCGCGATTAGTGCTGAAGGGACGAGGATGGTTCCAATTCCGTAGTGCACCGCTTCCAGGCACATCGTCTCGACATCTCGATACGTCACGGTCTTTCGCAAATCCGTGTATTCAATGGCGCGCGCGATCGAATCCCAGGAGGATTTCAGAAGAGGCTGTTGTGTCATGTCAATCGCTCCTCTGCTTCATCGAGGATTCTGAAGATCGGGCTGACGTGGATGTTGTCCGCGCCAGCTTCAAAATAGGCCATGGCCTGATCGAGACTGCGAACTCCGCCAGACACGTCGATCTGGAACGCCTCATCAAAATGCGACCGAATGAACCGCACATCTTCAACATACGTGTTCCACCCATACCCCGAAGATGTTTTGAGACCTGTTACGTTGGCCTCAGCATAGACCTCCAGCGTTCGAGCCAGTTCGTCACGGGTCAGAACAGCGGTCTCGGGGAGAACCATGACACGAATCTCATCCTCGGCTGCGTCAATCATCGCCTTGGCATCGTCATACACAGCTCGATAATCGGCCGACTTAATCGCTGAAAAGAACCCGCCAATATCGATCTCCTCTGCCCCTAGCCGTACTGCTTCGCGAATGGCCGCCACCTTGGCTTCCGTGGACCAGTTGCCAACTGGGTAGGCCGCTTCGACCCCCACGGAAATGCCCAAGGGGGAGAGAATCTCTTGTGCCAATGAAACCCACG
>JAHITR010000221.1 GCA_018817505.1 Candidatus Bipolaricaulota bacterium
ATGCGAGAGCTGGTCCCAATTCCGCCCTTCCACCCAAAAGCGACTGTACCCATCCCCGCACCCACATTGCCTTCGGCTGGAGGGGCAGAAGACGCCGAGGCAATGGCCTGAAGCACATGCTGTGACGTCAAGGCACGTTTCTCGATCGCGTTGAGGCGTCCGTCATTGGTCTCCCCAACAACCGGATTGATCGAGCGAATGGCTTCGCCTCCTGGCTGGGCCAGTGTCCAATCGACAATCGCATCAGCAGCACGCGCAACGCTGAGCGTGTTGGTCAACACGATCGGTGTCTCCAATTCCCCCAGTTCGGCCACTTGCGTGTATCCCATCAGCTTGCCATAGCCGTTGGCAACGGCAATCCCTGCTGGCACGCGATGTTGGTAGAGATTGCCTGTGTGCGGGAGGATGGCCGTCGCCCCTGTTCGGATGTCCTGATCAGCAATCAGGGAGAATTGGCCCACCTGCACCCCAACCACATCGGTAATCGCGTTGTCTGGCCCTGGGGGGAGAATGCCAGGAATAACCCCGAAGCAACGTGCACGTTTGCGGGTCTCTGCTGTGTGTTCAGCCATCGTATTTCATCCCTCTGCTCTCACCGCCCCTATCCACGGGAAGCAATCAATCACTCACTCCTACTTGCATCCTCGACTGCATCATTGTACGGTAGTTGTCCAGATGAATTCTCACTGCATGCGGAAATCTCCCCGTGCTGAGAAGGGAGTGGTCATCTGAAAGGATGGGGGCGCTCGGGAAGAGAGGCAGGGAGCTTGCAGCGAGGGATTGACCCATATTCAAGCAAAGCCGAGGGCAAACGCGTTTTGCTCCTCGTTGCCATCCTGGCAGTCATCGTTCTTGGCACCACGATTCTTTCGATCCTTCTTCTCTACTCAGCAGCCATTACTCAGCAACGCGGACGCTTGCTGGAGATCGCACAGAGTGAAGCTCGGACGATCGAAGCCATTGCCCGGCATGAGCAAGTTTACTTGGATGGTGGGGACACATCTGACCCAGGCTACTTGGATATCCTTGTAGATGCCCATGAAAGGTATGAGGGATTCGGGGATACCGGTGAGTTTACACTGGCCAAACAGGAAGGCGATCAGATCGTCTTCCTCCTTAGTCACCGCCATTCCGATCTCGATTATCCTGAGCCGATTCCCATCACCTCCGCTTTGGCAGAGCCGATGCGCAGGGCCTTGAAAGGAGAGACCGGGACGGTCATTGGCCTCGATTATCGCGGAGTCCTCGTGCTGGCGGCGTTCGAGCCGGTTGCCGACATCGATCTGGGCGTTGTAGCCAAGATCGATTTGCGAGAGATCCGTGCCCCGTATCTGCGCGCCGCGCTGCTCAGTCTTGGGCCGGCCCTTGTGGCCATCGTTCTGGGAGCGCTCCTCTTTGCTCGGATCACGCGCCCCTTTGTCCGCGGGATTGCCGAGGGCCAGCAACGTTATCAAGACCTCATCGAGACCATGTCAGATGGTTTGGCCATCGAGGACGAGCACGGTGTCCTTCAGTATGTCAACGAGCACTTCTGCCGGATCTTGGGACGTTCACAGGATGAGATTATCGGCACGTTGACGAGCGACCTCCTCACGTCAGAAAGCAAAGACGTGATCTCCCTCCAAATGGCACAGCGACGTAAGGGCATCGCGTCAAGCTACGAGTTGTCATTCGTGCGCTCTGACGGCTCAGAAGTGGCGACATGGGTTTCGCCCCAACCCATCCTTGATTCAAAACGCGGGTTTCAGGGCAGTTTCGCGGTCGTCACCGAAATCACCGACATCAAGAATATCGAACGGCAGCTTCGTGAAGAAAAGGAACAAGCCCAGCTCTATCTCGATATCGCCGGTGTGATGTTTGTCGTGTTGGATCGCGAGGGCCGTATTGTCTTGCTCAACAAGAAGGGGCTGCAGATTCTCAGATACACGGATACTTCACAGCTGTTGGGAAAAGACTGGTTCGCCACCTGCATTCCTGCCGATGTCACGGAATCCGTCCGCATCGTCTTTGGACAAATGATGGCCGGGCAAACAGAGCCTGTTGAGTACTTCGAGAATACGGTTCTCACCCGCGATGGGGAGTCACGCATTGTGGCTTGGCACAACGCGGTCATGACGGACGCCTCAGGGAACGTGATCGGCTCGGTGAGCTCGGGTGAGGATATCACTGAACGGCGGCTAGCGGAACAGGAGAGACTGGCCATCGAAAGCCACCTACGACAAGGCCAAAAGCTTGAATCCATTGGAACGCTGGCGAGCGGTGTCGCGCATGAGATCAACAACCCCCTCACAGGAATCATCAACTACGCGCAGCTGATCCATGACCGAATCGAAGATCCCCAGTTACGTGATTATGCTGAAGGAATCGTTGACGAAGGCAATCGAGTGGCGTCTATTGTCAAGAGCCTGCTCTCATTTTCTAGACAGGAAAACGAGAGACACAGCCCAGCCAGCATGTCGGATCTCCTCGATTCGACCCTTTCCATTGTTGGATCGATATTGCGCAAGGATCAAATTCAACTGAACATCGAGCGCGCACCCCATCTGCCGCTCATCCAATGTCGTTCCCAGCAAATCCAGCAAGTGCTCATCAACCTGCTCACCAATGCTCGGGACGCATTGAATGAGAGATATCCAGAGTTCGATGAAGACAAGATCCTGCGGATTTCGCTAGCGACCTTCGAGAGCGATGGACAAGCCTGGATCCGAACAACGGTCGAGGATCACGGGACGGGGATTCCACAAGAGATTATCGATCGGGTTTTTGATCCATTCTTTTCCACCAAGCCCCGCGAGAAGGGAACCGGCCTCGGTCTTTCCATTTCCTACGGCCTCGTTCGCGAGCATGGTGGACGTTTATTGGTGGAAAGCGAGCCCAACCACTACACTCGCTTTGTCATGGAGCTGCCAGTTGAGTCCGGCTGGTCACTTGAGGCATAGGGACATGCAGTGAGGGAGATCGATGGCCAAGATCCTGATCGTTGACGATGAGAGAAGCATCCGGACCACACTCGCAGAATTCATCCGCGAGGAGGGACACGACGTCTACACAGCCGAGGATGCATCCCAAGCGCTTGCGCTGCTTGCCGAACACAATCCCGCTGTCGTGATCACAGACATCATTCTTCCTCGCATGACCGGAGTGGCCCTACTCAAACGCATCAATGAGATCGCTCCAGATACGCAGGTGCTGATGATCACCGGAGAGCCGACCGCAGAAACAGCGGCAGAAGCCGTACGTCTAGGGGCCTTTGACTATCTCTCCAAACCCATCGCTCGTACGGATTTCAAGTCTGCAGTCACAAGCGCTTTGCGAGTCAGTGAACTTGCCCTGGAACGCAGCCGACTTGAAGAGGAAAACAGGCGCTATCAGGAACATCTGGAAGAGGAAGTCGAGAGAAAGACCGGAGCCTTGCGCGCGTCAGAAGAGAAATATCGCGCCGTCGTAGAAAATGCTTCAGAAGCCGTGTTCATCGCTCAAGGCGGCACAATTCCATTTGCCAATCCCAGTACATCTCGACTCAGCGGACGATCGTCAGAAGCGTTGCGAACGAGACCGTTTATCGAATGGATTCACCCCGAGGATCGCAAACTGGTGGCAGAACGTTACCAACAACGACTTGAGGGAGAAGATGTTCCGGCAGAATACGAGTTTCGGATTGTGCGAACGGACGGAGAGACTCGCTGGGTTGAACTCAGAACCGTCATCATCACCTGGGCAGGGGAGAAGGCCACTCTCAATTTTGCCAGCGATATCACCGATCGAAAATTGCGAGAAGCTCAAGAGTCGGCACGCCAAGAAAGAATCCAGCACCGCGACGCCGCACTCATTCAATTGGCCATGGATCCTGTTTTGTATGAAGGATCGATGCATCGCGCGGTTCAGGCGATCACAGAAGCGTCCTCTCGCACCCTTCAGGTGGAGAGGGCCAGTGTCTGGCTCTATACGAAGAACAAAGACGCGATTGAGTGCATTGACTTGTATGACCTGAGCGAGAATACACACTCCAAGGGCAGGATACTGAGAAGCAAGGACGCTCCAAGTTACTTCCAAGCCCTTGCGCAGGAGCGCGTTATTGCCGCAGGCAATGTGTTTGAAGACCCGAGAACAGCTCAGTTCTTAACAAGTGGCGCTTCCGACCAAGACACGATCTCCACACTCGACGCATCTGTTCGGCTAGAAGGCGAACTCGTCGGCGTCGTCTGTCACGAACATGAGGGGATTCAACGGAATTGGGAGCGAGAAGACATCAATTTCGCTAGTTCGCTCGCCAATCTTGTGTCCTTGGTCCTCGAGGCCGTCCACAAGAGAGAAGCAGAAAATAAACGGGAAATTAGCGAAATGCGCTACAAATCACTGTTCGAAGGCTCGCCCGTTGCCCTTTGGCAAGAGGATTACTCTCAAGCCAAGGCGTTGCTCCGTGAGATCCAAGCCAGTGGTGTGGAGGACATGGAGGCCTATCTTCACGAACATCCTGAAGTTCTCCACGACTGCATTCGCAGAATCCGAGTGGAAGACGTGAATCAGGCGACCATCGCCTTGCACGGAGCGAAGTCGAAGGCTGAGCTAGTCGGAGAGCTTTCTCGAATTATCCCTCAGGGTTCGAGGAGCGGATTCATCCCGCAATTGTTGGCCATCTTAAGAGGCGAAGTTTACTACTCAGGCACGAGCATCGATCAGCGCCGGGACGGATCCGTGATCCATGCAGCCATTCGCTGGATGCCAGCTCCAGGATATGAGGAATCACTGCAACGAGTCCTCGTGTCTCAGATTGACATCACGGCCACGGTCGAGGCGGAGAAATCACTGCACCAAGCGCTCGACGGTACAATTCGAGCCATCGGCATGACCACGGAAACCCGCGATCCCTATACAGCAGGTCATCAACGCCGAGTCACAGAATTGGCTGTCGCCATTGCCAAGAAAATGGGACTCGCCCCGGAAACCATCGAAGGCACTCGTGTTGCCGGGCTGATGCATGACATTGGCAAACTGGCCATTCCTGCAGAAATCTTGAGCAAGCCAAGCGCCCTCAACTCGATGGAATTCTCGCTGATCCAATCGCATCCGCAGGCTGCGTACGACATCCTTGAAACGGTGACCTTCCCGTGGCCCATTGCCCAGATTGTTCTTCAACACCACGAGCGCATTGACGGATTGGGATATCCCAAAGGCCTCGCGAAGGACGAGATTCTCATGGAAGCGCGCATCTTGGCAGTGGCAGATACCGTCGAAGCGATGGCATCGCATCGACCCTATCGACCCGCACTGGGTATTAATCTCGCACTTGAGGAAATCAAGAAGAACAGCGGACTCAAGTTTGATGCCAAGATCGTCGATGCTTGCCTTGAACTGTTCAACAGCGGGGAGTTCGCGTTTCAGGATCCAACAAACGACACGCGTCGCCCTTCCGGATAACCCAATCGGTTACGGTTTCATTGTCTTCGCCAAACGTGAATTCAGCGACGATGTGCTTCCCTCCAAGAACGATAGGGAGCCAATAGGCGTCGTCCTGCCACATCCGCTCAAACGGGATCTCGTTCACGGAGAACCAACTGGGAAGCATTTCTTCAGTTTCGATCGGTTCCCCCTCCCATTCTGTAGCGCAATAAACATGCACAAAATGATCGAACGTCTTCATGAACGGAAATCGAAACGTGATCCGGCCCGCTGGATGCAAACCGCTCTTGTGAATCGTTATCCCGACTTCTTCCTCAACCTCGCGAATGACTCCGTCGTCTGGCAATTCGCCAGGCTCCAGTTTCCCGCCAATGCCGTTCAGCTTTCCCATACCAAAGCCGCGCTTCTTTTTTCCAAGAAGCACGTGCGGAGGAGCTCCGTCACGAACGATGAAACACAATGTGGCATGAACCATGCGACTCCTCTCTCTTCTGGATCATCTTGATCAAGATACGGCTCGCCGAATGATGGCCGCCAGATCGTCGAGTTCTTCTCTGCAGGGATGGGTGCCATAGCCTGGTGCAAATCGCAATCCAAACCCGTCGTTTGCGAAGCGTGGAATCACATGCAAATGCACATGAGAGACCTCTTGTCCAGCGACAGAACCATCGGCAAGAAACAGGTTGATCCCCTCGCACTGCAAATCCGAGTTCCGAAGTCCGCGCATCAATTGCTGGGCCACAATCATCATCTGCGCGGCAATGGCTGCCGGCAAATCCTTGAGAGATTCGACGTGAATTTGGGGCACGACCAGCACATGGCCAGGATTCACTGGCTGTGTGTCCAAGAAGCAGGTCACATGCGCATCCTGGTAAACCACGCTCGCGGGGGCGTTTGCAGCGGCAATTTGGCAGAAGATGCACGGGGTCATAAGATTCCTCTCAAGGTTGTCATGATACTCTCTACCATCGACGCCAACGAGTGAGTATGATCACCAGACGACAAGCAAAGGACGTGGAATCGTGGATATTGATGCACTCAAAATCAAGGCAAACCAGCTTCGCGGGGACGTGCTCAAGATCGTAACAACAGCCAAATCGGGACATCCAGGCGGAGCCTTGGGGATGGCCGATCTACTCACTGCGCTGTACTACAAGTACTTGCGCCACGATCCACGAAATCCCAAATGGGAAGAGCGTGATCGCTTCGTCCTCTCCAATGGCCATACGTGCCCCATTCTTTATGCCATTCTTGCGGATCAGGGCTACTTCGATCGGGACGAGTTGTGGTCCTTCCGAAAGCTGGGGGCGATGCTGCAAGGGCATCCGTCGACGGCGTGGAACATCCCCGGAGTCGAGGCTTGTAGTGGTTCCTTGGGTAATGGCTTGTCAGTGGCTCTCGGAATGGCCATGGGCGCCAAGTTGGCGGGGCGGGATTCACGCATCTATTGCTTTGTGTCTGATGGAGAGCTTCAGGAAGGACAGCCGTGGGAAGCTGCAACGGCTGCCGCGCATCACAAGGTTGACAACCTCTGCGTGATGATCGACTGGAACGGATGCCAAATCGACGGTCGCGTGAAGGATGTGATGAACGTCGGCAATTTGGCCGAGAAATTCCGCGCCTTTGGGTGGAACGTTCACGAAATCGATGGCCATGACTATGGTCAGATTATGAATGCCTACGTCTCATTCCTCGCCGCCAAAGGGTCTGGAAAGCCTACCATCATTGCCGCCCATACGCTTCTTGGAAAGGGCGTCTCGTTCATGGAGGATGTCCCCAAGTGGCATCATGGCTCTCTCTCTCCGGAACAGATGGAGCAGGCATTCGCGGATCTTGGATTGGGAAGTCCCAACGCTTGAGTGCAAGATCGTTGACAGGGAACAGCAACCATGGGGAAATCCTCAGGGTTGCTATTCTTTGTTCGTCGGAAGCTACAACGCAGATTGTTTGCGGATGAGCAACACATCTGACATGGCGGCAGCATCGACAACGACACCGTCTCCTTCAGCAATCTCTCCAGACACAATCGCGCGTGCCAACGGATTTTCCACCATGCGTTTTAGCGCTCGAGCGAGCGGACGTGCCCCGTAGTGCGGATCGTATCCTTCTTTCGATAGAACACGCTTCGCCTCAGCTGAGAGAACAATTCGGATGTCCTGGTCCGCTAACCGATCGTTGAGATCGGCAACCTTCAGATCCACGATTTGCTCAATGGCCGCTTCGGAAAGCGGATGGAAGATGATGGTTTCGTCAATTCGATTGAGAAACTCCGGGCGTAGCGTCTCTTTGAGTTCCCCATTCACTCTTGTCAGTATGGCCTCTTGTGAATCATCCGATTGGAAGTGCTCAGATCCGATATTGGAGGTCATGATGAGGATCGTGTGTCGAAAATCGACGGTGCGTCCATGTCCATCCGTGAGTCGCCCTTCATCCAGCAGTTGCAGCAACAGATTCATGACTTGGGGGTGCGCTTTCTCGATTTCGTCCAACAAGATCACCTGGTAGGGGCGGCGGCGCACCGCTTCCGTCAGTTGCCCCCCTTCTTCGTAGCCGATGTATCCGGGAGGCGAGCCAATCAATCGAGCGACGGCATGGCGTTCCATGTATTCGGACATATCGATTCGTAACAGCGAGCCATCGGACCCAAACAAGAACGAAGCGAGCGCCTTGGCCAACTCTGTCTTGCCCACACCTGTCGGACCGAGGAACAAGAACGTGCCAATCGGGCGGCGCGGATCAGACAGACCGGCTCGCGAATGGCGGACAGCCTCGGCGACCACGCGAACACCTTCGTCTTGGTCGATCACCCGGGCATGAAGCGCGTTCTCCATGTTCGTCAGTCGAGAGCGCTCCTCTTCCAACATCCGTTCCGCTGGAATGCCCGTCCATTGAGATACCAACCCGGCAATCTCGGCTTCAGTGACTGTGTCGCCCGTTCCATTGACACGCATACGGCTCGCCGCTTCATCAATCAGATCGATCGCCTTGTCAGGCAGAAATCGCTCGGCAAGGTAGCGTTCTGACAATCGTGCAGCAGACGTCATGGCGCCGTCTGAGATGGCAATGCCATGGTGCTCTTGAAGTCGATCTCGCAATCCCTTGAGGATGGCGACCGTCTCCTCGATCGTGGGTTCTCCGACATGGATCTTTTGGAATCGCCGTTCAAAAGCCGAATCCTTCTCGATGTGCTCGCGATACTCGTCCAGCGTCGTTGCCCCGATCATTTGGAACTTGCCACGCGACAGAGGATCCTTCAGCATGTTGGACGCATCAATAGCTCCCTCTGCTGCGCCAGCGCCAACGAGGGTGTGCAGCTCATCGACAAACAGGATGATTTCGCCTGCATGGGCCTCAATCTCCTTGATGACTGCCTTCAGGCGATCTTCAAATTCGCCACGGAATTTGGAGCCGGCCACCATCGATGCAATATCCAGAGACACAATCTCTTTTCCCTTGAGCATCTCAGCGACATCGTCGGCCACCATGCGCTGCGCCAATCCTTCTACGACCGCCGTCTTTCCCACACCTGGCTCGCCGATCAACACAGGATTGTTCTTGCGTCGGCGCGAGAGAATCTGTTCCATCCTGCGGATCTCAAGATCTCGTCCAATGACGGGATCCAATTCGTTACGCTTGGCCATTTCCGTCAGGTTGGTCGAGTATTTCTTAAGAATCTGATAACGCTCTTCAGAGTTTGGCTCTGTGAGTCGTTGCTCGCCCCGCACTTCACGCAGCGAGTTGTAGATGGCCTCAGGCGTAATTTGATGACGTCCTAATACTCGCCGGATCTGCGCGTCCGTCGAACGACTCATCGCCAACAGCAGATGATCGGTGCCGATGTACTCATCGTGCAGTCGCTCAGCTTCCATTTGTGCGGCTTGGACAATGGCATCCAAACGAGGTGTGATATAGATCTGTCCGGCAATCTGCCCAACGACCGTGGGTTTCTCGCTCAGCAGAATGTCCAGATCTTTGCTCAGGCCTTCAAGATTGATGCCCATCGTCTGCAGAATCTCACGTCCGACGCCTTCTTTGCTCACCAACACCATGGCAATATGCTCGGCATCCAATTGGTTGTGCCGATAGCGCGTCAACAGGTCCTGCGCATCGCGGAAAAGCTCTTGGGCTCCTTGTGTCATCTTGTCAAACCGAATCATGATGTCTCCATTAGCAGTCATATCCATTAACTGCTAATCGAAGTCTAGCACTCTCGCACGATCTCGTCAAGGGAGGCAAGCTGTGATCTGCGTCTTGCAGACACAAGCGTCTTCCTATGAGTTGTTCACGCAGTCCTCTTCGGTTAGAGTGGACTATCTTCTTAATGAGGGAGTTTGGTTGAGATTCTTCCGAGCGTTTCTCGTATTGCTGGAAGAGCGCCTCAAACTGAGGTCGTTCATCGTCTTCACTGTGCTGGCTGCGCTTGTGGGCCCTGTGTTCGTCGTACTGAATTCAGTGACGAATCTTGAATCGCGGGAAAGCCGTCCCCTGCTGTCTGAGAAGGCGTCAGTCAACCACTTTAACATCCAAGGCTATGGAAGGGCCTTGCCCGGCAGCGAGGGCGCCATCCTGCTATTCCGCGAGTCACCCACTGAACGTGCACCTGAGTTCCCCATCTCGCCTGCATTTATTACCAATGGGAGGCTGAACGCTTCTTCAACCCTATTCACGAGTCCTCCCTGGTCGACGTCCAGCCGCGGAAACATCGCTGATTTCTACCAGGTTCTCTTTCCCTTGCTGATGGTCGTGATGGGTATCGTCGCTCTCCCCTCTCGTCGCAAACTCGCCCTGCTTCACATCGCCTTGCCATGGGGTCGTTGGGGGTGCTTCATCCTGACAGCAGGCGTTCTCGTCTTTCAAGTCAGTCTGCTTGTCGTCGCCTCTGGGTCAACGACAGGACTGAGTCTGATCGCCACGCAGGGCGGAACCTTGGCCTCAGCAGGCTTTGTGGCCACGTACTTCACGGCAATCCTCGTCTATGGATTGGGATTCGCCCTGCTTGGCTTCGTGCTTTCAGAATTCATTCGCAACCGCCCGATCGCATTGCTTGTTGGATTGGTTCTGATCATCGGAATCTGGGTGTTTGTCTCTCCTCTGCCTGCCCGGGGCTACGCTTCACTCATCAAATCAATCACCGGGAGCCTGCCCTACCAATCTCAGGATTTTGCCATCAAGCTCGCATGGCAGCTTCTGCAGTCGCCGTTCTATGCAGTCACAAACGTCGCGAGAAGCGCTGAGACCCTGGCAGCAAAGGTGGACGATCCATATCGCTCCCGCGCGGATCTTCATCGAGCCCTCGGCCTATCCTTCATCGGACTGGGGCTATTCGCCTGTTTCTGGCTCATCGTGGGTTGGATTGGCTTTCCGCGAACCGCGAGGCGACTATGATCCCGGCACGAGCCAAGATCAGGATTCAGCGCAGCCAATGGTTGTACGCTGTTCTCATTATCCTTGCCTGCCTGGGATTGCTGGCCTGCTTGCTTGTACAAAGTGAGAGAGTCACCCGTACCAATCTGCAAGACTCACAGTGGTATGGGACAACCGATGCCGAGATTGTCGGATCATGGCAATTCGCTTCAGCCCATGCCAATATAGGATCGCTTCTTGACCTGGCTCGGTTGTCTGCAGATGCCGAGGAAATGGACCTCCTGTTTGCTGCACAAGATCTAGCACCTGCCTTGGCCCTTGCGTTGCCCATCATGGGGCTGTTCGCGGCCCTGGCTTTCGCCTCGACGAATCCACGAGGTGCAGACAAGGCTTGCCGTCGCGCCCTCGCACTTCCTCATGTCATTCTGAGTATCGCCATTCCCGCGATGATTGGCCTTTACCTGCTATGGCAATCGCATCGGCTTGAGGTGCCCCTGCTATGGAGTCAAGCAGGCCGGATTCTCATATGGTTGGCCTGCATAGGCGTCTACTTCACCACCTTCTTGCTGATTGGAGGCTGGATCAGCCGTCGTGTCGGCAGTGTCAGCAAAGCGACCTGGATCTCCCTGGGGTTGATCGTGACGCTGTTCATGATCCAAGGCAGCCGCGATCTCGTTATGCGGTTCGATGGATCTTCCCTGCCTCCCGTGCCCGAGCTTCCAGCCGAAGCCCGGCTGTCGCTATTCCGCCCCAGCGGCCAACCGCACGTGACCCCGGATCGAGAAGCGATGGTTGCCGATTACCTGTCAACTGTGGATGCCTATTCCCAGTCCGTGTATGACCTGGTGAGCCATCGATACAGCCTTGAGCGCTGGTGGCATGTCGTGTCTCCTCACCTGTTGCTTAACGAAGTTTCGGATCAGCTACTGCAAACACAGTTTGCCAGCACCGTACAACTTCTTGCTGCGCCAGAAGGCGAGGATCGGGAGCCCAGCCTGTTGGCATCCTTGACAGCGGTAGGCCCTGAGCTGATCTGGCTCCTATGGCTTGGTGGCCTTTCAGGATTGGTTGCCTGGATCTCCGAGCGAAGGCAGATGATCGCCTCATGACAATGCTTGCCTTCCAACTTGAACGTGTCGCCCAAAGAAACCGGCGAGTGATTGCCCTTGACGCAATCACCCTCTCTCAAGAAGCAGGCCGTATTCTAGGCATCGTGGGGCTTGCTGGCTCGGGCAAGACAACGCTTGTGCGTCTGATCGCTGGACTCGACAAGCCGACTGCCGGGTTGGTTTCAGTCCTTGGAGGCAGTCCGCAACAAGCAACCATTCGGTCGCAGATTGGCATTGCGCTCAAGCCTCAGCTGCTGGATCCCAGGCTGACATGTGAAGCTACCCTCGTTCAATTGGGTCGCCTCAAGGGGTTCCGTCTCAGGGCATCTCAACAGATGTCAGAGCAGCTGTTGGACGACCTGGGTCTCTTGGCACATGCCGATAGTCGCATTCGCGACCTGCCCGACGCTTCATGTCACCTGCTGTGCGCCGGGATCTCTCTTGTCGGTACGCCCAAGCTCCTCCTCCTCGATGATGCGCTAGATCATCTGGACGACATGGGGTCCTCCTTGTTGGCATCCATCCTTCGAAACGGAGCCTCACAGGGAAGCACCGTGGTAATCGCCAGTCGCCCCTCTGAGAAGCTTGGCAATCTCTGCGATGACATTGCGCTGCTTCACGAAGGATCATTAGTTGGGAAATCAGCTCCTGAGGTGATTTGCTCGAGCTTGCGGGGGTTGCTCTTCAAGTACCAGCTTCAGGGGGATCAAACCCAGAACCTGAGTGGGAAGGATTGTGAAGTTCATTTCACGGGCACGTGCACAGAAGTCCTTGCAGAACGCGACATCTCAGAACAAATGGCCAAGACACGCGTTGGTCGCGAGATGACGGAGATCGACCCAACGCTCGAAGAGGCCTGTCTGTGGATCTTGCGCAACCCCAAAGCCATTGCCGCTCGAAGCAAGCTGTGGAAACAGGATCACGCTGCACAGCAACCTACAGCTGGGTGATGCCCCTGTAAATCATGTTGGCGGCGGCATAGAGCAGCACGATGCCAAACACTTGGCGCAATCGTTTCTTGGGGATGGACTTCCCCACGCGAGGTCCAATCTGTGCTCCAATGATGATGCCGAGAATGAGGGGGAGTGCGAGCGCCCAATGAAGCGTGCCCGCTTGCCAGCTGGTGATCGCGCTGATCAGAGCGATGGGGATCATCACGAACAGACTGGTCGCTGCTGCGGTCACAATGTCGATGCCTAACAGCACAACGAGTGAGGGCACAAAGACCGTCCCGCCGCCAATGCCGAATAGCTTCGTCACCACGCCCGCCACCAACCCGATCACCGCGATAAGAAGATAGTAGCGCGGTCCAGAAGACCAGCCCTTGAGCCGCGCCTTCGCGTCTTTGGGCGTCCTGCCAAGCAGCATCATGCTCACCGGGTAGAGTAGGAACACGCCGAAGGCGACGGTCAGCCAAGACGGGTTGACCGACGCAATGATGGCTTTGCCGAGGAAGACGCCGGCAATGGCTGTGGGCATGAAAGATAGCCCGATGCGAACATCGATGACTTTCCTGCGAAAGTAGGCAATCGATGCGGAAATGCCTGTGAAGACGACGGCGGCAACGCTCGTCCCAGCAGCGTCGGGTTGCGTGGATACGAATCCACCCAACAAGAGCAGCGGTGTCATAAATACGCCTCCGCCCAATCCCAGCAAACTTGCTAGGAAGCCGATGGCAATGCCGATTGGGAAAAGCGCAAGGAACGTAATCCAGTCCATCATTGGGTTTCTGCCTCCTAGTCTCGCCCCGATTTTACGCCATCGAGGGGCAGGCGGCACATGTGGCTATGGACACGTTCTCATCAGCCATGTAGAGTTGCCAGTAGCTATTGGGAATCAGAGAGGAGGACTCATGCCCATCCCAACGCGCGAGCAGGCCCTCACGCTGCTTGAAACATACAACAAGAACGAACGCCTCATTCTTCATGCGTTAACAGTCGAGGCCGTGATGCGGTTCATGGCCAGAAAACGCGGCGAAGACGAGGAAAAGTGGGGCATTATCGGATTGGCTCATGATCTCGATTACGAGCGCTATCCTGAAGAGCATTGCCACCAAACCGAGCGAATCTTGCGCGAGAGCGACTGGCCCGAAGACTACATCCACGCCATCGTCTCCCATGGTTGGGGGATTTGCACGGAGGTCGAACCCACACACGAGATGGAAAAGGTGTTGTACGCCATCGACGAACTCACCGGTCTGGTCACAGCGTGCGTGCTGGTGCGGCCGTCCAAGAGCCTTGACGATCTCTCGGTGAAGTCCGTCAACAAGAAATGGAAGGACAAATCATTCGCCGCCGGTGCAGATCGCGACATCATCCAACAGGGCATCGACATGCTGGGAATGGAGAGAGCCGATCTCATTTCCGATGTCATCGAAGGGATGAAACAGGCCGCAACGCAACTTCAATTGGATGGCTCCCTCGCCTAAATCACGTTTGAAAGGATCCCTATGTCAAATACAACCTATTCACAAGGCCGCTGGGTGCTCAGCGATCTCATCGCGACGCCCGATGGCCAGGCCATGGACGCCGTGCTCCAAGACCTAGAGCAAGCGGTCACCGAATCAGCATCGCTTCGAGAACTGCTCACATCGACCATCGATGACGCAGCCTTCGGCCGTGTCCTAAAATTGGTCGAACATGTCGGATACCTTGTCCGGCAACTGAGCGGGTATGCCACCTTGTGGCTGTCTGAATTGACCAGCCATTCTGATGCGCTCGCGTTTCAAGGGCGCGTCGACAAGCTCGTGGCTGAAGCACAGAACCGAACGCTTTTCTTTCAGCTATGGTGGCAGAAACTCGATGCTCAGAAGGCAGAAGAATTGATGGCCACAAGTGGCGATCTTCGCTACTATCTAGAATCCGTGCGACGTTTCGCCCCCTATGCGCTGTCTGAGGCCGAAGAGAAGATCGTCAATGTCAAGAACGTGAACGGTGTCAACGGCCATCTGACCATCTATGACATGATCACCAACAACTTCACCTACGATGTCACGGTTCGTGGAGAGGTAAAGACCGTCACCCGAACCGAGGCTTCAGTGATGGTTCATGACGCAGATCCTCACGTTCGTGCCGCTGCCTATCAAGCGCTCAACAAGGTGTATGCCGAGCATGGCGGCGTATTGGGCCAGCTGTATTCCTATGTTGTCGGCGATTGGAATGCGGAGAACATAGGAGTTCGCGGCATGCCGTCTGCCATCTCGGCCCGCAATCTCATCAATGACCTGCCCGATGCCGTGGTCAATGCCCTGTTGTCCTCAGTCAAAAAGAACGCCGTGCTTTATCATCGGTATTTCGGATTGAAAGCCGCCTGGATTGGCATGGACAAGTTACGCCGCTACGACATCTATGCGCCATTGGGCGACGTCGACAAGATCGTGCCGTTCACTGAGGGTGTTCAGCAGGTTCTGGATACGATGACCGCCTTCTCACCTCAAATGGCCACGTTGGCTGAGCGCGTGCTCGCAGAGAACCATCTCGATTCCGAGGTGCGCAAGGGCAAGGATACAGGCGCCTTCTGCTACGGCGTCGTGCCAGACAAAACACCGTGGGTGCTCGTCAATTACAACGAACGCCTCAATGACGTGTCGACCCTGGGACACGAGCTCGGACATGCCGTCCACTCATTGCTAGCAGCCGACCATTCGCCGTTGACCTTTAGGTCTGCACTGCCTCTGGCAGAGACGGCCTCCAACTTCATCGAGATCCTGCTGCTCAAGCGCTGGTTAGCCGAGGAAAAGGATCCCGTGATACGCAAGTCCCTGCTTGCCAAGTTCGTCGATGACTCCTACGCCTCCATCTTGCGTCAGTCCTATTTCGTCCTGTTTGAGCGCGAGGCACACAAGATGATTGAAACAGGCGGAGCCACTGTGGAGCAGCTCTCTGAGGTTTATCTGAACAACCTCAAGGAGCAGTTTGGAAACGCTGTCGAGCTTTCTGACGACTTCCGCTGGGAGTGGACGAGCATTCCACACAACTTCCACGTGCCGTTCTACTGCTATGCCTATGCCTTCGGATTGTTGCTGGTTCTCTCGCTGTATCGCGAGTACGAACGAATCGGAGAGGCGTTTGTTCCCAAATTCTTGAAGATTCTGTCAGCAGGCGGATCGGTTGCGCCAATTCGGTTGCTCGATGATGCAGGCTTCGACATTCGCGCCGAGGCGTTTTGGCAGGGCGGATTTGATGTCATCGCAGAGATGATTGCCGAGCTTGAGGAGCTAACTAACGCATCGGGCTAGGCTATCGCGTTTCATAGTTCTGTCTATAGGAAGCAGAGAGACTTGGAGTGTCAACCCATTCCGGGATTGGAGTATTCTGCCAAAATACAACAGCTCCTAACCATGAAGATCACGAAGTCAATGAAGGCGACCCTTCGATGCTCACAGGCTGAAAAAAATGATCTTCCTTCAAGCACTTCATGTCCTTCATGGTTGGGAATGTCCGATCTAACCAATCTGCTTACAGGAAGACTGAAGTATCAACACAATTCCGGTACTAGATAGGCTAGGCAGATCGAAAATCAGCCACCGTGGCCGCGGTCACTTCAATCAAATCAGGCGTTGCCAGGCGGACGAGGGTTCCTCGTCCGCCGGCATTGATGATCAACGAATCATGGCTCGCCGTCGCCTCGTCGAGGTAGACAGGCAAGGTCGCGCGCGATCCCAGAGGGCTGATGCCGCCCACTTGATAGCCGGTTACACGCTCCGCATCGCGCGGAGCTGCCGCTTCGACATGTTTGTGGCCTGAGGCACGCCCCAGGTTTCGCAAACTGACATTGGCGTCTCCACCCAACAAAGCGAACAAGAAACTGCCATCGTCAGCTCGAAAAACGAGGCTCTTGACCACGGTTTCGTGTGGCACATCCAATGCATCGGCCGCCGCTCGCGCGCCCTTCACAAAGCGATAGGTGAGGACTTCGCAGGCAATGCCTTGGTTCTTCAGCAGCTCAATGCCTCGTAGCGCCACGCGATCTCCTTTCGCTTTCGATGACGCATACCGTTGCAGATCGAAATCAAAACAGTCCCATCCGCAATGGACAGCATCTCTGGATGTCGCAGCCTCGCTCAGTAGCCAAGCGCACAACCGTCCTTGCGCGGTTCGGATCCGCCAAGCAGCGTTCCATCCCTTGAATCGATCCAAATCCCTTGATAGCCTCCGTAGCCAGACTTGGTCGTTTCTACTCGATGTCCCCTGGCGCGCAGTCCGTCGATCGTGGCGTCCGACATGCCGGGCTCCAAGTGGACGATGCCGCCATCCGTCATGTGATCGCCAACAGGCGTCGAGGATCCATCATGGCGGAATCGCAATGCCTCACCTGCCATCTGCGGGTCCATGCCGAACTCAATGAGATTGAGCAGCACCTGCAACTGACCCTGGGGCTGCATGTCACCGCCCATGACGCCAAATGAGAACGCCGGGACTCCGCCCCGGGTGACGAACCCAGGCATGATGGTGTGAAAGGGCCGCTTGTTGGGTACAAAGGCATTGGCATGTTCAGGATCAAGATGAAACAGACTGCCACGATTTTGAATCGCGAACCCCAGATCAGGCGGTACGACACAAGAGCCAAAGCTGTTGAAGATCGACTGGATGAACGACACAGCATTGCCCTCTTCATCCACGACTGTGAGATACACCGTGTCGCCGCGAACAGCTCGTGGATCATCCATCTCCAATTCAGTTGCAGCCTGACTCAAGTTGATTCGCGATTGTTGCCGCGCGACATAGGCGTCTGCGAGCAGGGCCTGCACAGGCACGTCATAGAATGCGGGGTCGGCATAGAAGCGCGCTCGATCCTCGTAGGCCAGCTTCTTCGCTTCGATGAGCAGATGCAGGTATTGCGCTGAATTGTGGTCCATGGATGCCAAGTCAAATGGCTCAAGAATTCTCACCATTTGCAGCAAGGCCAATCCTTGGGTATTGGGCGGCAATTGCCAGACATCGTAGCCACGAAACGCGACAGATACGGCATCAACCCATGTCGACGTGTGGCCGGAAAAGTCAGGCAGAGAGAAATAGCCACCCGCTTCTTTGGAGAACCTCACCAATGACTCGGCAATCGGTCCGCGATAGAAGGCCTCGCGCCCGCCCTGCGCGATGAGCGCCAAAGTCTTCCCAAGCGGCTCATTGGTGAAGATCTCTCCACGCTTCGGCGCGCATCCACGGGGAAGAAAGACGGCGGCGGCACCAGGGTTTTTCGCGAGTTGCTGCGCAGAAGCTTCCCACATGCGGGCGATCACGGGGGTGACGGAGAATCCTGCCTCGGCGGCATCCACCGTTGGCTGAAGCAGATCGCGCATGGGAATGCGGCCGAATCGTTCGTGCAGCTCGAACCACCCGTCCACACATCCGGGAACAGACCAGGACAACGGACCTCGAGAGGGGATCACCGGATGTCCTAGATCGAGAAACGTCTGCCGCGATAGGTTCCCCGGAGACCGACCGCTTCCGTTTAAGCCATGCAGCTTCTGGGTTTTCGCGTCCCATACGATGGCAAACACGTCGCCACCTATTCCACAGGACATCGGTTCAACCAAGCCCAGCATGGCATTGACGGCAATGGCCGCATCCACTGCAGACCCGCCTGATTTCAAGACATCCAGGCCTGTTTGAACAGCCAGAGGCTGGCTGGACGCCACCATGCCGTGAGAAGCGCGAACAACAGACCGAGGAGATGGAGAGAACGTACGCATCACGGAATCGGACAATGGAACTCCTTTGAGATCCCTTTCCGGAAATCTCCGAAGGATTATAATCTCTCGACGTCTTGGGGAGGAGCCATGGAAGAACGCAACATCGTTCTGCGCGAATTGATGAAGCTGGGACCGGCTGATATCGCGGAGATTCTGGAGGATCTGGATCAGGATCAAGCCGCAGATCTAGTTCACCGCCTATTCCTTCGCAAAGCGGCTGCCGAACCGCTGGGTGAGATGGATCCAGACGATTCGGCCGAATTGGTCGTTCATCTCGACAGAAAAGAGGCCAGTCAGATCCTGTCGAGAATGGATCCAGACGATGCTGCAGACCTGCTGCTGGAACTGCCAGACGATATTCAGAAAGAACTCCTCTCACGCCTCAGTCGGGCGGACGCCAAGATACTGACCAACTTGCTCGCCTATCCCCCTGATTCGGCGGGCGGATTGATGTCGCCCGAAGTCGTGCCTCTATCGCTTTCCATGTCGGCTCAAGATGCCATCAATCATCTTCGCAAGCGCGTACAAGAAGCCGAAACGGTCTACTACGCCTATGCAGTCGATGACGACAACCACTTGCTCGGCGTTCTGTCGTTGCGTGATGTCGCGTTGGCGGATCCCAATCGCAGCCTTCGGGATCTCGTCATCCGTGATGCCGTGTCCGTACACGTGACTTCAGACGCAGAAGACGTGGCCAACATGTTCGACAAATACAACTACTACGCACTGCCCGTCGTGGATGACGACAACAAGCTCCTCGGCGTCATCACGTTCGATGACATCATCGACGTCATCCGCGAAGAAGCGACAGAAGATATCTATGGATTGGCCAGTGTCCCTTCAGAAGAAAGCGTTGACACGACGTGGGCACGATCATTAGTCCTTAGACTTCCGTGGTTGTATGTGCGTCTGCTCACAGCCCTCGCGGCTGCGTTGGTGGTCGGATTGTTCGAGGTCACGATTGCCAAGGTGGCGGCCCTAGCCGTGCTGATGGGCATCATTGCCGGTCAGGCAGGAAGTGCAGGCATGCAGACCGTCACCATTATTACGCGCGGAATGGCGCTTGGTGAATTGGACAGGGATCTCGGCTGGAAACTGCTGGGCAAGGAAACGTTGCTGGGGGTTGCCAATGGCATGCTCATCGGCGCCACAGTTGGACTGATCACCTACCTTTGGAAAGGCGAATTGTTGATGGGCATCGCCGTGTTCCTCGCCATGACCGTCAACATGATCGTCGCCGGAGCAAGCGGTGTGGCGATTCCTGTCATTGTCAAAAAACTAGGCAAGGATCCAGCGCTGGTTTCTGGCATTTTCCTGACGACGATCACGGATATGTTGGGTTTTGGGCTCATGTTCGTTATCGCCATGTGGCTCATGCCGGGGATTTAGAATGAAGACGCCGCTTCCTGTGTGGTCTATCCCGGTCTTGCTTGCTCTGGTAGGTATCGTCGCGTTGATTGGGCATCTCGACACAGCCGTCCTCGTTGTGATCGGCATCGAAGTCGTTCTCGTATCCGCGTACGTGATCCTTCAATCGCGCACGGATAGTCCTCAACGACAACCATCCTCCAATCTTCTTGCCCTGTTTCCTGGGCATCTCCTCGTGCTCATCATCGTTGCCCTTCTCGATCAGCCACAGGGACTGGCGTGGTTTTGGACCCTCATTCCGCCGCTAACCATCGCCTATGATGCAGTGGGCAGAAACGCGGCCCTCTCATCCTTGGTTCGGAAGTCGATCTCGATGATTCTCTACGTTATACTGTGGACCGATCTCTTCTTCCTATTGGAGAGAGCCGTTGTGTTGCACCGGCAGATCTCAGGGGAACAAGCGATCATGATTGCAGCAGGATTTGGTGTCTTCGGTGCGCTCTTTCTTTCGTTGGGTGTTTACCGGCACTGGATCGCTGCCAAGGAGTGATGAAATGAAGAAATGGATTGCACTTTTTATGTGCACACTGCTTCTCGGAATCGGAGTTGTCGGTTTGGCTCAAGAAGTCAGCGGAGAAGGCACTGCTTCTGATGGTGGCGGCGTAGCTTCAGCATTTGGCGGAGGAAGCTGGTCCTCCATGCTCATTCTCTTCGCCGTATTCGGGGCTATCTTCTACTTCATGTTGATTCGGCCACAGCGCAAACGTCAAGCCAAGATGACTGATCTCATCGGTGGACTCAAACGCGGAGATCTCATTATTACAGCGGGCGGAATCCATGGTGAAGTCGACTCGATTGGTGACACAGCCATCGTCATCATTCTCGAGGATGGCGCAAAATTGAAGGTCGCCAAGAGCAGCGTCGTTCAGAAGAGAGACAAGTAAGGGAGATCGTATGGCTCATCACCACTTCACACGGAGCGATTGGCTACGAATCGGCGTCGTCGTCGCAGTCACGGTCGCTGCATTGATTTTCGTATACCCGTTCTGGCCATTGGACGAGGTCGTTCAACTGGGTCTGGATCTTCAGGGTGGCGTTCGCATGGTTCTCGAACCCGACGGCATCGCCGACATGAATGAACAGACCAAGGTCGAAGTCTTGGACCAGATCCAAGCCATCCTAAACAACCGTGTGGATCAATACGGTCTTGCGAACCCTGAAATTCGCGTGTTTGGCGGCGACCGCATTCTGGTCAATCTCCCCGGCACGGCTGATCCAGAAGATGCTCGCAGACTGATCGGACAAACCGCCATGCTGGAATTTCGCCGCGTGATCAAGGCAGGCACGAGTGCGCTCGAGGAACTGATCCCCGGCTCCAGTTCCCAGGAGATCCTGAGGAACCGAGAGGGCATCCCATACATCGTTGATCGCGAGGTTCTGCTGACGGGTGCCGCGCTCGCTGATGCCAACGTTGGCGCATCGACGGCGCTGCAAGCGTCCAGCCGCTACTATATCCAACTGGAGTTCACTGAAGCAGGCGCACAGCGTTTCGCAACGATCATGGGCCGGATGGACGTGAACGAATTGCTGGCCATCGTCCTCGACGGCGCTATCTACAGCGCCCCAGCAGTGACGGAATCGATCAAGACCGCGGCTGCGCAGGGTTGGCGAAATATCGTCGATTCGACCACCATCTCAGGTGGTAGCATTGATCAAGAAGAGGCCAAGATTCTGGCGATCGCGCTTCGCGCAGGGGCGCTACCCGTTGGCATCACTATTGTTGAAGAAACGACGATCGGCCCGTCACTGGGTGCCGACTCCATTCGCCGAGGCATGATGACCATCGCCATCGGTTTTGTCCTCATTCTTCTCTACATGTTCGCGTTCTATCGCGTTCTTGGAGTTGTGGGCAATTTGGCGTTGATTCTCAACATGCTGATCGTGTTTGCATCCTTGAACATCTTTGGCGCCGTGCTTACGCTACCTGGCATCGCCGGTATCATCCTGACGATCGGTATGACCGTAGACGCTAACGTGATCATCTTTGAGCGCATCAAAGAGGAACGGCGTACAGGCAAATCCCCATTGGCAGCCGTTCGTGCTGGCTTTGAGAAGTCAATGTCGACGCTGTTTGATGCCAACTTGACCACGTTGATCACTGCACTCATCCTGCTGTTGTTGGGGACTGGCGCGATTCGTGGCTTCGCTGTTACCTTAGGCATCGGCGTTCTCGGAAGTTTGTTCTGCGCATTGGTTGCCAGTCGGTTCTTGATGGAGAAGACGGGCTTCGCGTCATTCATCCCCGTCAAGGTCATCGAAGAGCGCAAGGGCTAGTTCGCAGACTCTGTGGAAGTCAATATGAGCTGCATCAGCGCATCATCAGGGGCGATTCGCCCCTGCTTGATGCGCTGATCTAGTTTAACTCCCAATCGAAGCGCGCGAACAAGTGGCGCAAACGACCGCCGCTTGGCTTGGCCGATCAATCGCCTGCACAGCCAATCCTGCATTCCCATCATCGAGGCAATGTCAGACTGAGGTCGGCGCTGATCCAGCAGCAACCGCACCATGACCAATTGCGTGAGATGGCGAATGATGCCGCTCAAGATACGCCCCGAATCCTCTCGGAGCCCATCCAACTCAGATAGAGCGGCTGCCAGTTTTCCCTCACCCAATCGATCGTAGAACGGATAGACCGTCGCTTCGGTGTGATTGAAACAGAGTCCTCGTGCCGCCGCCTCGGGAATCGAACCTTCACCTGCCAGCGATTTCAGCTTGCCCAGTTCGTGATGAAGGGCCATCAAGTCGTCGCCACACTCGGTCAGCAAGACTTGGGCCACGGTATTGGGAAGGGTGAGACCTGACGCCGCCAAAACTCCACGTGCCGCCTGCTGAAGAGCCGTGCCCTTGGGCGTCGGCAACATGACAACGCCTCCTCCGGTTGAGGAGCCTCCGGTAGCCAAGGAGGCAGCCGCATCTCTTGCCTTGGCCATCTTCAATAGGACATTCGTTGCCTTCAAAGGTCCGGCAAGCAATGTGAGATAGGTCCCTGCCGGGAGAGGCTTGTCCAGAACGTCGGCAAGTCCCTTGGCGTTTCGGATCTTCTCGATCCTGCGAATGACGAAGTGCCGTCCCAGGGCAAATAGGGAGCAGGATCGAAGTTCGATGTCCAACGAGGAGATGTCCAGCTCATCGGCAAACAATCCATGACGTTCCATCCCAGCATCAGCTTCCAGAAGCGCCGCTTCCCGCGAAGCCAAAGCGCGATCACACAAGAAGGCATCGCCAACCAGGAATCGGAATTGGGGCTCGCTCATTAAGGATCCTTGTCCAAATGGGATACACAGATGGTAGTCCGCGCGGGAAGCTGAAGCAATCGGGAACGCTCCGCGTTCCTTGGGAGATCGGGAACGCTCCGCGTTCCTTGGGAGATCGGGAACGCTCCGCGTTCCTTGGGAGATCGGGAACGCTCCGCGTTCCTTGGGAGATCGGGAACGCTCCGCGTTGCCGTTCTCACGATCCGATACCCGTTGCCCCAACCCATCCTTGAAGTTCACGGGATCTGTAGGCCGATACCTCCCTCATCGAGTGACAACGGTCAAGGAATGCGATAGCCTTGGTCATCGTGACTACTGTGACTATTTATACTGACGGCGCCTGTAGCGGCAACCCTGGACCAGGCGGCTGGGGAGCCATTCTCACCAGTGGCAGCTTGCGAAAGGAAATCTCTGGTGGCGATCCGGCCACAACCAACAATCGAATGGAGCTGTTGGCGGCGATCAGCGCACTCAAAGAACTGAAAGGGCCCAGTGATGTTGAGCTGTTCACGGATTCCAAGTACGTCAAGCAGGGCATTACCGAGTGGATCACCCAGTGGAAGGCCAATGGCTGGAAGCGGCGATCTGGAAAGAAACTGTTGCCCGTAAAGAACGAAGACCTCTGGCGACAATTGGATGCGCTGGCGAACGCCCACCGCGTGACGTTCAAATGGGTCGAAGGGCACGCCGGACATCCAGACAATGAACGTGCCGATGAGCTGGCTCGAAACGCCATTCCAAGAACCTGACAGCTCATGAGGAGATGAATGGGAATCATCGTTTGCATGGCTGATCTGCTGCCTGAACAACTCGAACGGCTGGCACATGAAGGACACGAAGTGCGTCTGCCCAAGCCCGCCGCCGACTCGCTCATCGCTTTCGTTGCAGATGCGGATGCCCTGATTTGCATGCTGACCCATTCCATTGGCAAACGGGAGTTCGATGCGTCCCCTGGATTGAAGGTGGTGGCTAATGTGGCAGTAGGATATGAAAACATCGATGTCTCTGCTGCCAAAACCCGTGGCATCATCGTCACCAACACGCCCGATGTCCTGACTGAGGCGACGGCCGATCACGCCTTCGCCCTGCTGCTTGCCGCCGCTCGCCGAGTTCCTGAAGCCGATCGTTGCGTTCGAAGCCATGATTTTCCGTCTTGGGGGCTTCAGCAACCGCTGATGGGAATCGATGTAGGAGGGAAGAACCTGGGGATCGTGGGCATGGGACGCATTGGCGCGGCCGTTGCGCGGAGAGGTCATCACGGCTTTGGCATGCCCATCTTCTATCATTCGCGCACACGAAAGCCCGAACTTGAACGCGAATTGCACGCACAGTTTTTGCCATTGGGCGAGCTTCTCGCAACGAGTGACTTCGTCAGCGTGCACGTGCCTGCGACAAGCGAAACCCAACACCTATTCGATGCCGCCGCATTCGCACAGATGAAACCGACAGCCATTCTTGTCAACGTGGCCCGTGGTGCCATTGTCGACGAGGGAGCGCTGGTTCACGCCCTTCGGAATCACACCATCGCCGGCGCAGGCCTCGATGTCTTCGAGCATGAGCCTCTCATTCATCCCGGATTGCTCGAGTTACAGGAGCGCGTCGTGCTGTCACCGCATTTGGGGAGCGCAACGGCTGAAACGCGAACGAGGATGGGCGAGATGGCGATTGACAATGTCCTCGCTGTGCTCGCTGGATTGCCTGCCCTCACACCGGTCAATTCAGGCTGAGCCTGCTGCCTGACTTGCCCTAGAAGCAGCCCAATTGGCACGGTGACACCAGAAGCCCCATCGTTTCAGCAGCACAAGCGATGGCGATGCGCGGCAATCCGTGTTCTTCGGCAATTCGCCACAAGGCGGCACAAGCAATCGTTTCATCGACGGCTGCCGCACGAAGCGATATGGCCACATCCCCCGGGATATCGGCCAATTGCTGCACAAGTCCCTTCTGACGGAAGCAATCGTAGCCGAACAGCCCCAATTGACAGCGAGAGATACGAACACCGAGCCTATCCGCTTCTGCACCAACCTGGGCCGCGCTCCAGTTGTGCTCTCTAGCAAGGCGAAAGGCAAACGCACAAGGCAATCGACCATCTCTCAACGTGGTTAAAACCATCGACTCGATCCCTGTCATCGTTCTCACCTCTCTTGACGCGCCCCACCATATCAGAACTGCGCGAATCGAACGACTTTGTGGAATCGGTTATGCTCCACCCAACTGCCGGGGGTGCACATGATGCTATGGATTGGCTTCTCGTTGGCCATCCTCTTGTTGCTCGTGTTTTCACGACGGGATCTAGCTTTGGGCATGGGCATGGCCACACTTGCACTGGCGCTATTCACCCATTCCCTGGGGACTTTTGGCCAGGCGCTTTGGCAGACGATTTCCGATCCTTCCGTCTTGCTGTTGACCTTGGTCGTCGGCATGATCCCGCTCATCGGCGGAGTCATGGAAGCGTCGGGCGAGATGGATCGCTTGGTTGCCAATCTCCGCATCGGAATCCGCCCGTTTCTCGCACTCGGCCCCGGACTTCTCGGCATGTTGCCCATGCCAGGGGGAGCGCTTCTGTCTGCTCCACTTGTTGAGCAGGGAGCCGGCCATGCGCCCGCAGATGTCAAGGCAGCGGCCAACGTCTGGTTCCGCCATGTGCTGCTACTCATCTATCCTTTGGGACCGGATCTCATCGCGTCGGCCAAGATCGCTGATTTGGAGGTGTACAGCGTCATCCCCTACCTCATCCCCTCATTCGCGCTATCGCTCATTCTGGGATACGTGTTCCTGCTTCGTCGCGTCAGCGGCAAACTCAAGCAACCAGGGGCCTTTTCTTGGGTCGGACTGCTCATCCCGCTGTGCATTATTCTCGTCGCGCCTATGCTAGATCTTGCCCTCAAGCGAGTGGCTCCATTGCCGTACACTGAGATTGGAACCGTCGTAGGCGTGTCAGCCAGTCTTTTCATGGGGATTGTCATTGGAAAGATACGGCTGCCTCAATTGGGGCGAATCGTTCGCCGGGCAAAGCCAGCCAAATACATGCTCATCATTCTGGCCATGTTCGCGTTCTTGAATGTGTTCACTTCTTCAGGTGTTCCAGAGCAGATTGGCGCGATGTCCTTGCCCCCTGTCGTCTTGTGCGTCGTTATCGGCGCGTTGCTCGGAGTTGTCACCGGGCGCATTCAAGCCCCGATGTCAATCATCGTTCCCATCTACGTCACAACCTACGGCGCCATGTCAGCGGCTGGGTTTGCTGCCACATACTTCGCTATTGTTTTGGGCTATATCTTGACACCCACTCACCCGTGTATCTCCGTGTCGTTGGAGTACTTCCAGACTTCGCTGGGTGCGTATGTCCGTCGAATGGCCATTCCGACCGCTACCGCGTTGCTCATAACGCTGGGCATCGGGCTCCTCATCTTCTAGAAAAGCGAGCGGCCTGCCAGCACCCATGGAACGTCTCCTCAAAAATCGAGCTTCCTGTCTCGCGATGTTCGCCAAGCACTCCCCGGGCTAGTTAGCAGCTTCCTTAGAGATCAGCACGGTTTGTGTTGGGTAGGCGAATTCGATGCCGCGCTCGGCAAATGCCCGCATCAGCGCCAAGTTGATGGCCTGCTGCACATTCATGTAGACGGCATAGTCGGATGCGAGGACGTAGTACACGGTTTCGACCTGAAGCGCGAAATCTCCGAACGCCTTGAAATGGCATCGATCGAATCTGACATCCGACAGATTGGACACGATCTCTTCCATCAGCCTCGGAATGGCTTCGAGTTGGTCCGGCAAGGTTTGATACGTCACACCGATCGTGAATGCAATCCTGCGTTCGAACATGCGCCGGTAGTTGCGTACACGGCTAGATAGAAGATCACTGTTCGAGAAGATGATCTGCTCCCCCGTCAGGCTTCGAACGCGCGTTGTCTTGAGCCCAATCCTCTCCACGTTGCCCATCTGCTCTCCGACAATGATGAAATCGCCGATGACAAATGGCTTGTCCACGATAATCGAGAGCGAGGCGAACAGATCGGACAGGATATTCTGAACGGCCAACGCGATGGCGATTCCTCCGATGCCGACTCCGGCGATGAGCGCGGTGACATCGATCCCCATGTTTTCCATGGCCAACAGCACCACGATCATCCAGAGCGCCATCTTGGCCACAAAGCCCAGCGCAGACAGGGTTGTCGCAGTGGCCGCATCATCGGACAATCGTTGTTTCACGCTGCGCCGGATCCAGAATGAGACGAATGCGTTGCCCCAGTATCCAGCTTGGATGAGCAGAGCGACGATGAAGATTCCTCGGAAGACGCGCTCGGCCAGGTCAGGCAGGGTCAGGATGAGGGCGCCTGCATACAGAGAGACGCTGAACATGAACAGCATCTGAGTCTTCTCCAGCAGATCGACCACAAGATCGTCGAAACGATTGGATGTCTTGTCAGCAACAACCCGAAGTTTGCGAAGGACAAGGCGAAGCAGGATTCGAAGCGCGAACCCAACGAACACAAGAATGCCCGCTGCCAGCAACCAGCGCCAAACCGGATTCCCCTGAAACACCGTATTCAAGAATCCCATAACCCCTCCCTGGACTGATAGGACCATTGTCAGCGACTTGCGAGCCGTCGGCAACAAGTGGCGTGCCCGAGAACGTCAGCCGTGCCCCATTGACTGGAGAACAGACCCGACGAGATCGTTCCTGCTGCCGGATGAGAAGTGATGGGTGTCCAAAATCCTTACAATCTTTTGGACACACGTCCCAACGTTGAGATAGTAACATGGAACAATGAACAGGATCGAGGTAGTGACGCATGCATCAACCCTTCACGACAAAGCGCAGTTGGATGCCCTGAAATCCAGATTGCTCAATGGTCTTAGAGAGGTTGCTGATTTCGAGATCGCTGAGGTCAAAAAGCCATCTGGCGAATGTCTCACTGTGATTCTTGTCTTGACAGGCGGTGTGGAGCGAGAGGTTCTCAAGACCGTTGCGCAACTCGCTCCGCCATCCATCCTGCTCGCACATCCTGGGCACAATTCCCTGCCCGCATCGCTGGAAATCTTGGCACGCATTCGCAGAGACGGCGGCGAAGGGCGGATTCTGTTTGGAGATGCTGCCAGCATTGTGCCCGAGTTGCAGCTTGAATTGGTTCTAGCGTCTGCATGGAAGCGTCTGCGATTCAGCCGCATCGGACTGATTGGCGAACCCTCAGAATGGTTGGTCGCTTCAGATGTTGATTCCGCATTTCTCAGAGGCCGATTGGCCGTCGATCTCATTACCGTCGACATCAAGGAATTGATGGATCATATTCGCTCCGCGACCGTCTCGCGCAAGGAATTGGCTACTTTTGCGCGTGAAGCAGAAGCCATCATGGGCCCCAATCCTGAGCAGATTCGCGAGGCGGTAACCGTGTACCAAGGGCTGCGCGCACTCGTCGATGAATATCGATTGTCTGCCTGCAGCGTGCGTTGTTTTGATTTGGTCACAGACATGCACACCACAGGCTGCTACGCCCTGTCTCGACTGAATGACGAGGGCATCCCAGCAGGGTGCGAAGGCGATCTGCAGACCCTCTTTTCACTCTACATCGCGTCACTGCTTTCCGGGCAAGTGGCGTTCATGGGCAATATTGCTTCCGTTGATACAGAGAAGCAGATCGTGGGGATGGCCCATTGCATGTGTCCGCTATCCATGGCCATGCACTACACCGTCTACACCCATTTCGAATCCGATCTTGGCATTGGGATCTCAGGCACCTTCCCCGAGGGTGCGTACACCATGTTTCGATTGGGCGGCGAACGGCTCGATCACTTGTTCGTGCGGGAAGGGACTCTAGAGAACTCGGAATTTCGCAACGATCTCTGCCGAACCCAGCTGCGACTGAAGATGGAAGAGCCAATCGACGAGCTTCTGCACTCACCGTTGGGCAATCATCACATCCTGATGCCCGGTCATCACCGCACAACCATCGAGCGGTTCTTCAGCCGCCACCTCCGGACCTAATTGAGCGCAACACGCTCCATGTCCATCTGGATTGTGATCCGCAAGAATCGCTTGGGTGATAATTCTTAAAGGAGAGACACCACAAGAGCGATGCCGTTCACTACCATCTAATTCCGTTTCCACAAAGCACTTTGTGCTTGCCGCCAATCGCGCAAACGACTAAACTGCCCGTGAACACAGAAGCAGGATCGAATCGGTTTGGCGTCGATCCAGGAACGCAAACGTTCCCATTCATAACAAGGAATCCTCTGGATTTCCGGCAACCCTATGGAGGTGTCATCCCATTGGCAGAACGAAATATGCAAATTGCAGCAGATACCGAAACCCGCCGCGGCCATTATGCCAATCTCGCTCTCATATCCCATCGCAAAGAGGAATTCATCGTCGATTTCCTCATGCTTGATCCGCAGACCCAATCGCCCAAAGGCGACCAAGCGATCCTCACCTCTCGTGTGATCCTGAATCCCGGACATATGAAGAGACTGTATCAAGCCATTGGCGAGAACATTTCGCGCTATGAGAAAAACTTCGGCAAGATCGTCTTGCCTCCCACCCTGACTTAGCCGTACGTATGGAGCTGCCATGAACCTCGCGATTCTCCACCGCTATCGTGACGAACTCCGGGCGGGATTGGCCCAAGCGCTGCACGGCGAGGACACCACGCGGCAAATGCTGCGCTACCACGTCGGATTGGAGACCGCCAAAGGAGAACCAGCCGATCACTTGGGGAAGCTCCTACGCCCCAGCCTGGTGCTGTTCGTCGCTGACGAGTTGGGCGCGGAAAGGCAGGCCGCATTGCCGGCGGCCATCGCTTTGGAACTCATTCACAACTTCTCGCTCATTCACGATGACATTGAAGACAAGGACGTTCAGCGGCGGGGCCGCCCTACTGTGTGGTCGCTGATTGGCGTCGCCAAAGCCATCAATGCTGGAGACCTCATGATCTCGCTGGCCCTACTGGAGGCCGTCAAGACGTCACCTGAAGCCGTCCTATGTCTGGTCGATGCCATGCGTGACCTGGTCGACGGTCAATCGTTGGATTTGGAGTTCGAATCGCGCTGGGTCACGCCCCCTGAATACCGCGCCATGATCCAACTCAAGACCGGCGCGCTGTTTCGCTGTGCATTTGAGCTTGCAGGCATCGTGGCCAACGTCTCGTCCGAATTGGGTAAACGGTTGGCCTCGTTTGGAGAGGAATTGGGCATGGCCTTCCAAGTGCGCGACGACATGCTGGGCGTCTGGGGAGACGAACGTGACTTGGGACGTCCGCCGGGCTCTGATCTGCGCAGGCGCAAGAAGGCCTATCCTCTGGTCTCGGCCCACGAACGTGCCTCCGATCCCGATCGCCAGTTCATCGAAAAGGCCATGAAGAGCGAGCCCGTGAGCGAAGGTGACATCCACAAGATCCTGGGCATGATGGAGCGCCTGGGAATCCGCTCTGATGGCGAGGTACGCATGCAGTCTCATCTTCAGGAGGCCGTCAAACAGCTGCCCTACATTCCGTTTTCAGAAGACGGATTGCAGATCTTGACGAGCCTATTCGAGAACCTCACCGCCTTCATGAAGCCGCGCAACGCTGGAGGCAACTGATCATGGATGTGATTCGGGCCACAGTTCTTGGGTTCTGTGGCGGCGTACGACGTGCCGTGGCCATGCTTGAGAGCGCAACCGACCAATGTGGAACCGTGTACACCCTGCACGAGATCGTCCACAATCCGCACGTCATGGATCAGTTGAAGGACAAGGGCGTTATCTTGGCCTCCTCCTTATCGGCAATTCCAGATGGAGCAACCGTCGCTTTAACGGCACATGGCGCCCCATTGCCGTTGATTGCTGGCATTCGCGCACGAAAACTCCATCTCATTGACGCCACCTGCCCGATCGTCGCAGATGCCCAACGCGTGGTGGCAGAAAACGAGGCCTCCAAACGATTCACCATCATCTTCGGCGACAGCCAACATCTTGAGGTTCGCGGCCTTCTTTCCAACGCCGGCATGGGTGCAGTGGCAACTGAAGCCATGGACGGACTCATCATCCCCTCAGAGGGCAGGTTGGGGCTGGTCGCTCAAACCACCAAATCTCCTGAGGCACTTGAGGCGTTTGCCCACGACCTTCGCGCACAACTGAATGCGAGGACAGACCTGGTTGTGAAGGATACGACGTGTCCTGAGCCCGTGGCCCGTTATCGCGCCGCACGTGAACTCGCACAAGGTGTGGAAGCCCTTGTCGTCGTCGGCAGTCCGACATCAGCCAACACGCGAAATCTGCATGCCGTCTGTTGCGAGAGCGGAAAGCCTACGTTCTTCGTCGAGTCAGCAGCCAACATCAGCGCCCCTGACTTTGCCGCCTTCACGCGCATCGGCCTCACAGCAGGCGCGTCAACACCCGACTGGGTCATCGAGGCCGTAGAGCGAAGGCTCCAGCAGCTGTAGGCGTGAGTTTCTCGTTCCCGGTATCTCACATAATGAGACGAAAACCGCCTGCTCTTCGCACTTTGCGAGAACGCTCTCCCGTGCTATAATGCCCGCCACTTGAGAGAGGTGATCGTCATGTCGCAGACGATAACGGAGAAAATTCTCGCGAGCCATATTCGCGAGGGCGCTCTAGAACGTGGGCAAGATGTCGGAATTCTCATCGACCAATGCCTCACGCAAGACTCGACCGGAACCATGGCGTGGTTGGAGTTCGAAGCACTCGGGCTCGACCGCGTGAAGGCGGAGCTGGTGGTCTCTTATTCCGACCATACATCCCTTGGATTCAAAGGTGAATCGACGGATGACCACATCTTCCTTCAGACGATCGCGTCGCACTATGGAGCAAAATTCTCCAAGAACGGGAACGGGGTTTGCCATCAGATTCAGTACGAGCGCTTCGGCATTCCGGGGAAGACCCTCATTGGATCGGACTCGCACACGCCGACAGGTGGCGGACTGGGCATGTTGGCCATCGGTGCAGGCGGGATGGATGTCGCCGTATCCATGGGTGGCGGTCTTTTCTATCTGACGGTTCCCAAGATGATGCAGATCGTGCTCACGGGCAAGCTCTCATCCAACGTCAGCGCCAAAGACGTTGCCCTTGAGGTCCTGCGGCGCATTTCCGTCAAGGGTGGCGTCGGCTACTTCCTTGAATTCGCCGGACCAGGAATCAAGACGCTGACCGTTCCCGAGCGCGCCACCATCACCAACATGGGAACCGAGACCGGCGCAACCTCCTCTGTCTTTCCATCCGACGAAGTCACGCGCGACTTCCTGCGCATGCAGGGACGGGAAGCCGACTGGGTCGAAGTGAAGGCCGACGCTGACGCAGTCTATGACAAGATCATCGAAATCGATCTGTCCACGATCAAGCCTCTGGTGGCCATGCCTGGCATGCCAGACAACGTGTTCGACATCGAGAAAGTGAAGGGAACGAAGCTCGATCAAATCTTCATCGGATCGTGC